>DATEGX010000303.1:0-16367 GCA_035279875.1 Binataceae bacterium (SeqCode) | reverse complement strand
CTGGCACCACGTAGGGAATACCGGCATCGCGGATCTTACGTTTCGCCCGTACCAGCCTTTGCGCCATCGTCACCGTCGGCACCAGGAATGCCCGCGCAATTTCGTCGGTTTCCAGACCGCACAAACTTCTTAGTGTTAAGGCGACCTGCGCTTCATGGGCGAGTGCCGGATGGCAACAGGTGAAGATTAGCCGCAGGCGTTCGTCGGGCACTGCCTGATCGTCCAGATGCTCGATCTCGGCTGTTTCATCGACTGAGGCGTGGCGGACGATCTCCTCGCGTTTACGGTCGAATAAACTGTGACGGCGCATCCGATCGATCGCCTTATGACGTGCAGTGCCGACGATCCATGCAAGCGGATTGCGCGGCGTCCCTTCGCGGGGCCATTGTTCGAGCGCCGCGGCAAACGCGTCCTGCGCGGCCTCCTCGGCGATATCGAAATCGCCGAGGAGGTGAATCAGGCTGGCGAGAATGCGGCCGTAGTCCTCGCGGCAGATCCGATCCAGAGCGGATGCGGAGACGTTCGCTTGGCTCATGGCAGTTTCGTCCAATGATACGAGACTGCGGATTGGTGACGAAGCGGCAACTACGCTCGTTGGGCCAATCGCCGGGAATCAGGTCCGCCGGGACTCGTGAAACGGACCGCCAGGCCCGGCTTTTCAATGGCGCTCGGGCATGCCGGCGACCGGACGAACTTCGACTGAGCCGATACGCGCGCCCGGGATACGGGCGGCAATTGTGATCGCCTCATCGAGGTCCTTCGCGTCGACAATATAGTAGCCGCCGAGTTGCTCCTTGGTTTCGGCAAACGGACCGTCGGTGGTCAGAGTCTTGCCATTGCGAACCTGCACGGTGGTGGCGCTCTCGGTGCCCTCGAGCCGGTCGCCGGCCTTGAATTTGCCGGCTTTGACGATGTCCTGCGTGAAGCTCATGTACTCGCCCATCATCTGGGACTGCTCGGCAGGGCTCGGCCGGTGCGCTTCGCTATGATAAATCAGCAACATGTACTGCATGGTCGTTGTGCCTCCTTCGGCGCGTTTGTCGTTCGGCATCTAGTCGAACGGCAACGCGCCGAATCGACACCCACGGGCATTTTTCGATTTTTCGACGCCGTCGGAGGCTGATGCCCGGAGCAAAGTACCCTTCCCCGGATCTAGAACTGATTGATCACGCTGATCCCGACGTTTTCGAAATTTGACATCTGATCGATCACGCCGAAAGCCTTTTCCAGCGGAATGGTCTCGGTGATCAGCTTCCTAGGCGCCAATAGGCCGCGTTCGACCATGCCGAGCATCGCCGGATAGCGGAAGGACTGGATTGCCAGCGACCCGACGAATTGGATCTCCTTGAACACAATCTGATCGACCGGCAGCGCCACCTCGCCTTTTTCGCCCTGCGTCGTCAGCCCGATCTGAACGTGCCGGCCTCTTTTGCGTAGGCTGTTGACCGCATTGCGGCAAGTTACCGCGATACCCAATGCGTCCACACTGACGTTGGCTCCGCCATGGGTAAGGTCCATTACCGCCTTGACGGGATCGGTCTTTTTGCCGTTGATTACCTCGGAAGCGCCGACCTGCTTTGCCAATTCGAGCTTGCGATCGTCGAGATCGACGGCGATCACTCGAGCGCCCATCGCCGAGGCGATCTGGACCGCCGAGAGCCCGACGCCGCCGCATCCATAGACCACCACCGATTCATCGGCCTTGATCTGGCCCTGGTCGAGGATGCCGTGAAAGGCGGTCACGTAGCGGCAGCCCATGGAGGACGCCTCGACGAAATCGATCTTGTCCGGGAGCGGCGCGTAGTTGAAGTCCGCATGATGAAGCACCCCATAGCGGGCGTAGCCGCCCATCCCGGCACCCATGCAGAGGTTGGAATGGCCGGTGCGGCAGTCATCGCAAACGCCACAGCCTTGGGCGAGCGGAACCACAACGCGGGTGCCGGTTTTGAGCGTCTTCACGTCCTTGCCGACCTCTTCAACGACGCCCGCGAACTCGTGTCCAAGGATAGCAGGCATCCGCGGCTTGAATCCGATCCAGCCCCAATCGCCCTGCCATAAGTGCCAGTCTGAGCGGCAGATACCGCTGGCTTCCACGCGGACGACGGCTCCATCGGGCGGGCATTTCGGCTCTGGCCAATCCTTCACCGCCATCGGTTTGCCGACTTCTTCCATCACCATTGCTTTCATAACGTGCCTACCTCGTTTCGTTGTTGGAGTTTGCGATTTTCAGCAATCCTAACTCCCGGACTGACCGCACCTTTATTTCGTTCAAAAGGTCGGAAGATGCTGGATCTCCTTGTACTTGTAGTAACCGGGGCCCACGCCGTATTCCATTATGCCGAATCCGACGTCGTCGCCAGAACGCCATTCAATCAAGTGATCGCTCAGCGTGCTTGCCTCAGCCAGTACCTGCGGATCGCTTAGATCCCAGACGTCGTGTTCGTAATGGTATTCGCCCTTATGGTCACCGTGATACCAGCCGCGATAGCCGCCGTAACCGCCGCCCTTCAAATGCCAGCGTGGCCTATGGGTAACGAAGGAAACCTGCCGGCGCTCGCCGTTTCTGAAAGATAGTTGAATCTCGCCACCCTTGAGCGTCTGGATTGGCCCCGAGGCGTCCCAGTGGAATTCCTGTTCCGTGCGTTCCAGCAGCCATCCCGGGTCGGACGGCGTGCCGAAGGAGTTAACCTTTTCCCCGCTGAGGTAGCTGTATTTGCCAGCCGCGCGCTCGACGAAGCGCCAATGCAGCGCATAGTCGCGGAATTGCGCTACTGACCAACTGAACAGAAACGGTGCGAACGTCGTACGCTTTTTATCGGACGAGTCGGTCCGCAGGGGCCGCCGCGTGCCCCAGGAACGATCACGATGGCCCCACCAGGCATCCTCCTGCAATTCAATCTTCTTGCCGCCGACCTGGAGATTTCCACGCGCACGTCCAACCTGGTCGAAGCGCGATATATCCTGCACCACCTTCCCACCACTCTCGCGAAAATCGTGCTCCTCCTCATGCGGGTTCATCGTCCCGGTCCATTCGATATCCAGTTTCATGCCGGACGGATTCTCTCCGAGCCTGAGCCGAAAACGCCGGAGCCCTTCGAGCAACTCAACTGACAGAGGGCCGACCTTTACCTCGTCGATCTTCGGCCTCAGCGCGCGCGAGGCCCTAAAGTTGTACTGTTTCCCAAGATGCCAGACAGTCGCGAACCCGTCCTGCACGTTCTTGTTCGGATACTGGCCAATACCAAAACCCAGTATCGTATCCTTGTCGCGCACATTGTAGATGCTGACGTAGATGCGTTCAGTCCACTCCGGATTGTCCGTATGGATGTGGTCCATCGTGGTTGGCAATTGATGGCACATCTGTTCGTCGAATGAACTGAGCATCGTTTATTTTCTCCGATCGTACGCAGTATCCACTGAATTAGCCGATAGCTACTTAGAAACCCAAGGCTTTGGCTGCCATATCCAGTACCACCGGCACTGAATAGGTAGTGCGTGCAAGCCGCAGATCTTTGTTGCGCCCTTCGGCGAAGAGTCCCGATGCGCTGAGCCAGAAAGCCGTGCTGCGCATCATATAGAGTATTTCGTAATAGCGGCAGACCTCGAAATCGATGGTCAGTCCGGTGAGTTGCTGATAGTAGTCGATAAAGAGATCGCGCTCTACCAGGCACGACAGAAGCGGCGAACCCTCGCGATTCAAATCAGAGAGTACGTAGGCTACGTCGTACATCGGATCGCCAATCACCTGTAACTCCCAATCAATTACGGCCGCGATCGCGTCGTCGCGGACGATCAGATTGCCGGTCCGATAGGCGCCGTGAACGAAAGCGAGCCGCTGCGCCGCAGGCGCGTTCGCTTTGAGCCACATCAGCAATTCGGTAAGTACCGGCTCGGGTTTGCTTTCCGAATGGGCTATCAATCGCTCCCACTTGGCGATCTCGCGCAGGGCGAAATCGTTCCCGGACTTGGGCACGCCGAGAAACGCGAGTCCAGTTGCCCGCCAATCGAGGTTGTGCAGCAAGGCCAGCGCCTCGATGAAGCTCCGCGGCAACTTCCCGCGCTCGGCGGCTTTGGCATAAAACTCCTTACCCGCGCGAGCCCACGGATTGGGCACTTCGCCTTCGACCTTTTCCATCACGAAGAATGGCCCGCCGAGCAGGGCCGGGTCAGCCTCGTACCAGTAGGCCCTGGGCGTCGGCACCGGGGTGGGCTCCAACGCCTTGATCACGTCATATTGTTCCTTGAGGCTCGACAGTTCGCGAAGCAGACCGGCCCCGGGATCTTTCCGCACACAGAAGCCACGGCGGATTTCGCGCCCATCCTCGCGCCAGGTGCCGTAGAAGAGATGTATCTCGTGAGACCATCCACCAGGAGAATGCACCCAGTCCGACAGCGTGAGGTCGCGCGCTTCGGGCATCTTGGTCTTGAGATAGTCCCGGATCTTGTGCTGGACCGACATGCCTTCAGCCATCCTTCAGTCCCCCGTCCTGCCGGCGATTTTGAGTTCCTGATCGAGCAGTTGGCGCAATGCGTGGCGCACGCGCCTGTTCGCCGCATGGAACGCCTCCTCGCCCATCGCCGCGCGGTTTTGATATAGGCGTTCGATCAGGTCGCATAGCGCCTTCTCGGTCTCCTCTACTGGCCCGACAAGATTTTTGGTCTCGGGCGAACGTAGCAGATCGAGAAATAAACCATGCAGGGCGTCGTGTTTCTCGATCGGGATATCGGAGCGTTCTTCGACCTGCCGGGCGACAAACTCAAGGATCACCGCCGCCATATATGCCTGGGCCTTGGGAAAAGGTTCGGTAACGGCAGGCCCGATTACGTCTCGCAACGAGCTTACGACTTCGGCGATTAGCTGCTTGGCCGGTATCATCGATATCCTGCAAACGATTGTCGCAATTGCGAATTTTTTGAATCCGTTTCAGCAGCATAAGACAATATCGGCGAAATCTCCTAAAGGCTATCTAAGCGGTGGAGCCGATCTCTCGGCGCAAAAGGCGCGGGCATAATCGGTCCCCGGCAGCGGAGGTTGGCGCGCCACCACCCGCAAAGCTATAAGGGAAGCTCCTGAAATCGACGCCCACGCCGCCAAGGGGAGATTGACGATGAAAGCCGCGATTTTTCGTGCACTCGATGCGCCGCTCACCATCGAAGAGATTGAGATCGACCGACCCGGTTCGCACGAAGTCTTGGTCCGTACCGCAGCCAGCGGGGTATGCCATAGCGATTTGCATTGCCTGCATGGAACGCTGCCAACCAGGACACCAGCGGTCCTTGGTCACGAAGCGGCCGGTATTGTCGAAGCTGTCGGCAGCGAGGTGACATCAGTCAAACCGGGCGACCATATCATTGCATGCACTTCGATTTACTGCGGTAACTGCACGCAGTGCCTGTTGGGCCGTCCCCATCTGTGTGTTGGGCGTGCGGATTGCCAACGGCGGCGCGATGAACCTCCCCGACTCTCACAGAAGGGGGTCCGTCTCAACCAGTTTGCCGACCTCGCGGCCTTCGCCGAGCAGATGCTTTTGCATGAGCGCGCCGTTTTAAAGATTGCCGACGATATTCCGCTTGACCGAGCGGCCCTGCTTGGATGCGCCGTCACAACCGGCGTTGGTGCGGCGCTGAATACGGCGCAAGTCGCGCCCGGCTCGACCGTCGCGGTGTTCGGCGCGGGCGGCGTGGGGATTTCGGTAATCCAGGGGGCGCGGATCGCCGGAGCGCGGCAAATAATTGCGGTGGACATTCGCGAGAGCAAGCTCGAAACCGCGAAGCACTTCGGCGCCACTCACGCCCTCAATGGCACAGTGGTCGACGCGGTCCGCGAGATCAAAAGGTTGAGCGACGGCGGGGTTGAATACTCGTTCGACGCGATCGGTAATCCGCGCGTTCTGGAACAGTGCGTCTATTGCCTTGCTCCACGCGGGCTCGCAACGCTGGTTGGCGCTATCCCGCCGGATCAGAACGTCGAGTTCAAATCCGGGCATTTGTTCGTCGAGAAGCGGATACAGGGCTGCTTCATGGGCTCGAATCGTTTCCGGCTCGACATGCCCAAGTATCTCGATCTTTACCGCCAGGGCCGCCTCAATCTCGACGACATGGTTAGCCAACGCGGGCGATTGGAAAAGGTCAACGAAGCGTTTCGGGCAATGGAAGCGGGAGAGGTCACCCGCACGGTTCTAACCTTCGCCTGAAAATTCCGACGCGAAACTCGGATCATCCACGAGGCCGCTCCGTGCCCAAACGCATCTATTTCAACGCGTTCCACATGAACTGCGTCGTCCATCAATCGCCGGGACTATGGACTCGCGATGACGACCAGATGCGCAATTACACCGACCTCGACAGCTGGGTTTCGTTGGCAAAGTTACTGGAACGCGGATGCTTCGACGCGCTGTTCCTGGCGGATGTGATCGGTGTCTACGATGTTTACCGCGGAAATCGCGTAGCGGCATTGACGCAGGCTGCCCAGGTGCCGGTGAATGATCCCGCGTTGCTGATTCCAGCGATGGCTTACGCGACCAGCCATCTCGGGTTCGCGTTCACCAGCTCGATCCTGCAATACCATCCATTTATTTTCGCGCGGTTGGTCTCGACGCTCGACCACCTGACCAAAGGACGCATCGCCTGGAACGTCGTCACGTCATACCTGGAGAGCGGGGCGCGGAGTATCGGTCAGTCGGGCCTGTTGCCGCACGACGAGCGTTACGACGTGGCGGAAGAATACATGGAGGTTTGCTACAAGCTGTGGGAGGGGAGCTGGCAGGACGACGCCGTGGTCAAGGATCGCGAGCGTGGAATCTACGCGGATCCGGACAAGGTCTGGGACGTTCATCACGAGGGTAAGTACTTCAGCAGCCACGGCTGTCATCTTTCCGAACCGTCGCCGCAACGGACGCCGGTGCTCTACCAGGCGGGCGGATCGCCACGCGGCCGACAATTCGCCGCACGCCACGCGGAATGTGTCTTCGTTTCCGGGTTGAATCCCGCCAAGGTAGGAGAGTCAATCCGGGATACCCGCGAACAGGCGCGCAAAGCCGGCCGGGATCCGAAGGACATCCTGTTTTTTCTCTACGCGAAGGTAATCGCGGCGGATACCGAAGCAGCCCTCCGGCGCAAATACGATGAATACCTCGGCGACGTCCGATACGAGGGCGCGATGGCTCTGTTGAGCGGATGGGCCGGCATCGATTTCAGCCGATACGACCTGGACCAGCCTCTCGAATACGTCGAAACCAATGCGGTGCGAACGCTGATGCAGTCGTTCATCCGGCCGGATTCGAAACATCGATGGACCTTGCGCGAATTGATGAAGCTCGTGGGACTCAGTGGTGGCGGTCCGCTTTTGATGGGTACCCCGGAGCAACTCGCCGACACGTTTCAGGAATGGGTAGAGGCGGGAATTGACGGGTTCAATCTCGCCTACATGATAACGCCAGGATCATTTGTCGATTTCGTTGACGGTGTCGTCCCGCTGTTGCAACGGCGCGGCTTGATGCAGGCCGAATACCAGGACGGTACGCTGCGCGAGAAGCTGATGGGCCCGGGACGCGCGCGCCTGCGCGAGCAGCATCCGGCGGTCCGATACCGGCGATAACGCACGAAACCTCCGCGAAAGCGCCCCTGCCATCCAGGAGTGAACCATGGACAAGCAATCTTTCAAAATAGCTGTTCCGGACGCCGTCCTTGGCGATCTGCGGGATCGGCTGGCGCGCGTGCGCTATCCGGCTGATTTCGCCAATGAAAACTGGGCGTACGGCACCAACCGCGCCTACCTTGAAGAAGTCGTCGGCTATTGGCGCGACCAGTACGACTGGCGCAAGCACGAAGCCGAGATCAATCGGTTCGCACATTTCCGCACAACTATCGACGGGGTGCCGATTCACTTCATTCATGAGCCGGGCAAGGGACCCAAGCCGATCCCGCTGATCCTCTCTCATGGATGGCCGTGGACCTTCTGGGATTTGCAAAAGGTGATTCGGCCATTGGCCGATCCCGCAGCCTTCGGCGGCGATCCGGCCGATGCCTTCGACGTAGTCGTACCCTCGCTGCCCGGATTTTGTTTTTCGACTCCGCTCACCACGCCAGGCATCAACTGGTGGCGAACCGCCGACCTCTGGGTCAAGCTGATGCGCGAAGTCCTGGGATATTCCAAGTTTGCTGCCGAGGGTGGCGATTGGGGAGCCTTCATCACTCAGCAGCTCGGACATAAGTATCCTGAGCACTTGATTGGAATCTATCTGACTTTGTCGATCCCGATGGACTTTTTCAGCGGCGGCGCGCTCAAAGAAACTGACTACGGTAAAGACGAACAGGCGGCGCTGGCGCGGACTCGAGAAGCGCGGCCCGTCATCATCAGTCACGTGGCGGTCCAGACCCGCGATCCGCAAACCCTGGCTTACGGAATGCATGATTCGCCGGTCGCGCTGCTGGCCTGGATCCTCGAGCGCCGCCGCGCCTGGAGCGACTGCGGGGGCAACGTCGAACGGCGGTACAGCAAGGACGAACTGCTGACCCATATCATGCTGTATTGGGTGACCGAGTGCTTCGTCACCTCGGTGCGCTATTACTACGAAGCCCGGCGGCACCCATGGACGCCGTCGCATGAGCGCACGCCCGTGGTCGAGGCACCCACTGCGATCGGCGTCTTCCCGCGCGAGTTGCTAATCCCTCCACGCAAATGGGCCGAGCGGTATTTCAATCTGCAGCATTGGACGCAGATGAGCGCCGGAGGCCATTTCGCGCCCAGCGAGGAGCCCGAGCAGTTGGTAGACGATATCCGGCTATTCTATCGCTCGCGCCGTTGACAGTCTGACACCGCGGACGGTTCTCTGAGCCTTGCCTCGGATACCGTTCTTTCCGCCGTCACTCACGGGGAAGCGTGATTTGGCTCGAGAAGGAGCTGCTTTACGAGGCAACTCCTTCTCTGCCTAATCACCGGACGAATCAGTCCAGCCCGTAGACTTGCGCGGCCGTGTCATGCACGATTTTGCGTTTCTGCTCCGCTGACAGGCCGCCGAAGGTCTTCTCGATAAACTGTTGTGAACGAGGGAAGGTGGCGGCAAGGTGCGGGTAGTCAGATGACCACATGATGTTATCCGGGCCATAACGATGTAGTTCAGCGATGAATACGGGCTCGTTGATGAAAGTCGCGTAGACCTGGCGCTTGATGTACTCGCTCGGCTTGAGCGTCAGCTTGGTCGACGAAAGGGCGCCCAGCCGCTCCTGCGCCATGTCCATCCGCCACATGAGATAGGCCATCCATGCGACATCGTTTTCGGCCGAAACCAGCTTCAGGCCCGGAAAACGTTCGAGCACTCCGCCCAGCACGAACACCGCCAGCGAACGCTCGACCTCATGATGCAGCGTCGCGGCCTGGAGCACGATGTTGCCGCTGAAGAAGTCTATCCCCACGCCTTTGCGGCCGGTGAGGATGTGCAATGAAAGCGGCATGTTGAGCTCTTGCGCGGCCGCCCAGAACGGATCGTAATCGCGATGGCTGTAGGGATGGTCGTCCGGGGCTTCAGCCCAAATCATCGCGCCCTTGATTCCCTTCTTGCCTATGCGCGCGAGCTCCTTCGCCGCTGCGCCGATATCCTCGAGCGTGATGAGTCCGAGCGGCAGCAGCCGTTTGGGGTCGTGGCTGCAATACTCAACTGACCAATCATTGTAGGCGCTGAAGCATGCGGCCCTTAACTCGACGTCATTCAAACCATAGAGCGGCATTCCCATCGAAGTATAGATGACCTCCGCCTGGACGCCGTCGAGGTCTTGATCTTTGAGCCGTGCGGCGGGATCCCAGACGCTGGCCGGCGCTGCATCGAAGTTCTTGCGATTGTGCGCCGGGACGTCTTCCGACTTGACCCCCGCGCCGAAGAAGCCGGCGACCGGGAGCGGCGTGATATTCTCACAGACGAAAAACTCTCCCTCCCTGCCGTCCAGTCCGCGGACCGTATGCGGTGCACGGTCTCGGAACTTGCGGTCGAGCCTCTCGGCCCACATTTTGGGCGGCTCCACGAAGTGCGAATCGGCTGAGATAATACGGTACTCAGACATAAGTCACTCTCCTGTTGGGTTTGTCTCGCCGTTGAGCGGCGCCGCGTTGTAGCGGCGCCGAATATGGACCGGAGGTTGTCCGGAGTTGCCCGGGAGGCGGGATGACACTATGGCGGCCGCGGCGACTGCCCGGTGGCCAGCAGAGCCGAAAAGACCGTTCGAACGGGGTGAATCGACGGGCCCAAAGAATCCCTCCGCTTCAGAACACGCCGTTGCAGCCTCTTTATCGCACAAAGACTTGATGAGTAACACAGCCGATGGCGGGTTTGTCCGATGACACCCAAAGCTGCGATTGAGGGTGCGCGCGAGGTCCGCCGCATTCCCGGGGACCCGTCGCGCTTGGACATTTTCGGGTCTACCGCAGAGCGGTCCGTAGATATATAAGTGCTACAACTTTTTCGGAATCGGGGGTGCCTTGTCGATGCTGCTGCAAATCTACGCGATTACCGCAATCATCCTCGCGCTCAAGATGGCCGCGAACTCGATCGTACAGGGGCGGGCGCGGACGACCGCGAAAATATTTGTCAACCCTGAAGACGCCAGGACTTTCGGCGGCACTACCGCTAACGAAGAAGCACCAATGGTTCAGCGCGCCGCCAAAGCGTGGAACAACGACCTCGAAAATATTCCAATCTTTTTAATCCTGGCCTGGATTTATGTGGTGGCCGCTCTGGGTAGCACCGCATTCATCATCTATTGTGTTGTCTTCATGCTGGCGAGAATCGCTCATACCATTTGCTATCTCAACGCAGTGCAACCGGCCCGCACTATCGCCTACACAATCGGCGCCATAGCGACACTAGCCCTGATTATTCATTTGTTCATCGGTGTCGTTATCGCTTGACGCAGAGCCTCGGGCGAACATCGTGTATTACCGCTGCCGGCTCGACCGCAATCCGCGAACCTTCAATTGCCTTTGATAACCGCGGTTGCCTGATCGAGCCGGTCACTATAGGCGTTGAGGGCTTTCGCGGTGAGCCCGGCGTAGCGATCGGCGTCGTCCCAACGGCGCTCTTCGATCGCCTCGCGCACTCCCGGCAGGGTTTTGGCCTCATAGCCTGTAAACCGGCCCGGCGCATAGACGAGGTTCTTGTACCAGGTGCGGCCCGGCAGTCCGACATCAGGGGCCAAGGTCTGATCGATGTCGAGCGTCAGGACCTGCAGGCGCGCGAGGCGCTCGCCGGTCAGACCCGATGCGTCTTTCGCCAGCGCTTCATCGTATGCCTTGGCGCTTTGTGCGAGTTTATCGACTGCGTCCTCGAGCGCGGCAAATTCGACGTGTTGCAAGGAACCCATGAGGGTCGGAAGGCCGCTGGTTTCAGTGGGATCGGCGGCGAGTTGAAACGTCCGGTCGCGCAGCAGCCTGGTCTCGATTTCGGTTTCCTGCCGCTGCTTATCGACGAGTTTTTTGAGCTGGTCGAGATAGCTGCTGACTGCGTCGGCAAAGGCGCCCGCGTGCTGCAAGGGAAGGTCGCTCTGCGCGACGCGCAGGACCATCCGCCCGGCGGTCTTGGCGAGCAGGGCATCATAGACGAAGCCCGGATCGACGAAGCGGGAATGGTGTTCGAAGGTATCGTAGCGCGAATGGTAAACGCCCGCGGTATGACCCTCACCCCCGTATCCGAGGTCGATCGCAGGAATCCCCAGATGGCTGATGAAGCCGGAAAAGTCGGAACCCGAACCGAGCGGCTCGATCGGAAAGTCCTTGCCGGGATCGGCCACGATCGCGGCCTCGGCAATAGTTTCCGGCTTTGCGTCGGGCTCGAGCGCGGCCACTCGAACCCGTGCCCGTAGACGCTGGCCCACGGACACGTGGGTTTCCGGGTCGACCACGTCGGCGGCAACCTGGTTCGCCAGATGCTGGAAATCCTGGCTGCCACCTACTTCCAAAAAGCCGCGTGCGTTGGTGTCGGAATTGATATAGAGCATCCCCTTCTTCTTCAGCTCGTCCGCGTGAGCCTCGACCCATTCGGTCGATCCGATCAGCATCGGTTCCTCGGCGTCCCAGCTCGCATAGACCAGGCTGCGCTTCGGCTTCCATCCATGTTGGGTCATTTCGCCGATCGCCTTGGCTTCACCCAGCAGCGCGGCTTGGCCCGACAGTGGATCGCTCGCGCCGAAGACCCAGCCATCGTGGTGATTGCCCCTGATCACCCATTGGTCGGGGTAGGTCGCGCCTTTGATAGTCGCGATGACGTCGTAGATCGGCTTGAGACTCCAATCGGACTTGACCGCCAGATGGACCGGCGTCGTCCCGGGTCCGACGTGATAGGTAATCGGCAGGCTGCCACGCCATGAGGGCGGAGCCACCCGCCCTCCCAGGCTAGCCATCAGGACTTGGGCGTCGGCATATGAAATTGGCAGTACGGGAATCCTGAGAATCGTCGGCGCCTGGCTGATTTTCAGCCGCTTTGCCGTCTTGGTCGCGGCGATCCCGGGGGTCAACGGATCGCCAGGATAGAGCGCCATATCCATCACAGAACCGCGCTGGATTCCCCGTGGCGGGCGCATCGGACCAGCCGGATAGACCTTATCAACCGCGTACCCGTCATTGGCCGGGTCGGAGTAGATGAGGCATCCGATAGCGCCGTGGTCCTGCGCGAGTTTTGGCTTCAGACCGCGCCATCCCGAGCCGTAACGTGCGATAACGATGCGGCCTTTGACGCTCACTCCCAGGCGTTCGAGCGTCTTGTAATCGTCCTGCATGCCATAGTTGAGGTAGACGAGGTCTGCCGTGACATCGCCGTCACCTTGATATTCCGCATAAGCGGGAAGCGCGGGTTCGGTCGCGGTCGAGCTAGAATCGCCGGGAATTGGCGGCTCCTGCAGGGTCGCGATGAACGGCTTAGGGCCGGCCATTTCGAGCGCCTCGTGCATTGGCGTTGGATAGAGCACCCAGAAAGTCTCGATATGCGCGTCCCATCCCCAGCTCTTGAACCAACTGAGAATCTGCTCCGCATTGGCTTTATCGTGCGGCGAGCCCACCTGGTTGGGCTCTGCCGCGAGCTGCTTCATCCAACCGCGCAGGTCGTCCGGGTTGATCCTCGCCTCGAAATCATGTTCCACGGACGCTTCGTTGGACGACATCGGCAAGGACGATGCGGCCGCGGCGTTCAAGCACAGCAGGAACGCCGCCGCGAACATGATCACTACGCTCATAGAACCTCACTTTCCCTGGCTGGCGTGATTTGTATCCTTTTGAGAATAGTCGAAGTCAAGGTTCAGGCAGTTGGGGTCGAAGAGCGGGCTCGCGAGTGTGGTTATCTCGCCATCGGCAGGGTCGCGCTCCTTGAGCCAACGCGCGACGGCCATCATTGCCTCCAGTTCCGAGCGGAGCACCGGTTTCAATTGATAGAGCTTGTAGTTGTCAGCGATAAAGCGCGCGATCTCGAACGCCGCGTGTGGTGAATCCAGATCGCGGACGAGCGCAAGCCTGCCGCTCAGTACAACGTATGCCGCAGGGCATGGTTGCGACGCGTATTCGCCGCGCACGACGATCACCAGGTTGTTTTCCGTCACCACCTGGCTCAGGCGTGTGGCGCGTTCGGCGAGCGTCGCCAGTGCTTCGAGGTCGCGATGATGACGCCGGGCTTCCTCGAAGCGCATCGCCGATGCAGCCTGATCACGGGCGCGCGCCAACTCACCGAGCAGCGGCCCGCTGCGCCCGCGCAGAAACGTAATTGCCCGCCGGATCCGGTCGTTGTACGCCTCCTCGCTGATTTGGAGATTGCAGGGGGCCGCGCAATGTCCCATCTGGCCGTATATACAAGGCGAAAAGTCTTCACTTGGTTCGAGATGGCCCGAGCAGGTGCGAAGTCCCAGCAGGCGCGATAGCGCACGCAGGGAATGATCGATATTGCGGCGCCCGATAAAAGGTCCGAGCTGAAGCATCCGAGGCTTGGCGCTGAGCTTCTGCACGGCCCGCAGCCGCGGGAGCGGATCGTTCAGGTCAACCCGAATAAAATAGGCCGGCGCGGCCGCCTTCAGCATCCGGTTGTAAGGAGGTTTCAGCTCGCGAATCAGCCGCGCCTCAAGCAGCGCCGCTTCCAGAGCGGAACGTGAAGAGCGCGTCTCGATTGCCCATACGTGACAGACCAATTCGGCAGTCTTCGCGTTCAAGCCGGCGCCGGCGTTGAAGTACGAGGCGACGCGGTCGCGCAATCGCGCCGCTTTGCCGACGTAGAGCAGGTCGCCGCGCTGATTGCGCATGAGATAGACACCGGGGCTACGCGGTAGAGCGGCTATAGCTTCGGGCGGAACATGGCGCTCGAGACGCCTGCCGGTTGGCCCGCGCGCGTGACGGTCAAGCAGACGATCGAGGCGATTGAGCCCCGCCGCCTGGACCATTTCGAGGAAAATCGAGAGCAATTCCGCCGCCATCCGCGCGTCGCCGAGTCCCCGATGCCGTCCCGCAGTGGAGAGTCCAAAGTGCTCCGCCAGCAAATCCAGCCGGCGTCGCTTAAGCGTCGGCAACAGGCTGCGGGACATCCGAAGCGTGCACAGCACCGGATTGAGCAAGCCAATTCCGAACAGCCTGCGGAATTCATAGTCGAGGAAAGCCCGATCGAATTGGGCGTTGTGGGCGACCATCACCGCGTCGCCCAGGAAGGCTCGGAACCGTGGCAGGACTTCCTCAATCGGGGGCGCGGCCGCGACCGTTTCGTCACTGATCGAGGTGAGGCCCGCAACAAATCGAGGAATTTGCACGCGGGGCCGTACCAGGCTCTCAAATGAATCGACGAGTTGTCTCCCGCGCATCCGGTAGGCGCCGATTTCGATTATCGAGCCCGGTGCGGGGCGTCCTGCGGCGGTCTCGAGGTCGACAACGACGAAGCTGGCCTCCTCCAGCGGAATTCTTAGCGAGGCGGCGCGGGCTAAGGACCAAAGCCCGCTTTCGGGTTCAAAGGCGAAGTTCGGATCGCCGCCGATAATTCCTTCGATGATTCGTGCTCCAAGCTCGTGATCCGAGCCGGCTCCGCAGAAGAGCAGCCCCAACAGTTCGTGCGCGTCCGCGCCTGCTGGCCGTTCGGTCAGGAAATAGTGAAGCTTCTGCTTGGCGCTGGCATGCGCGAATTGCGTGAAAGCACGCTGCGGTGCATCGCGCCACCCGCTCTGCGACGTGTCCGCTGAAGGGCTGGACGAAGTGTCGCTTTCGGTTAAGCGAACTACGTTCGTGCTACTCTCCCGACCCATTGTTAACCCCCGCCCCTCGCCCATCTTCGTCGTCTCTTCGCTTTAGCTCGCTCGCGTCGCGCGGTCAAATTGCGCCGCGAAGATGAGAAACCGCGGCGGCGGGTGGCGATCAGGCGCGATCGCGGGTGGCGTAGCACTGGCGCTCTCACTGCTGAGGCCTTAGAATTCAGTTAACCAGCAGAAGGAAATAATCGAGATGGAACGCGTTGAACTTACCAGGGATTGCGAAGCGGTTCAGATTCCTGCGGGTACCCCGACTACGCTCGAAAAAGGCGTTGAGGTGTTTATCACTCAGTCGCTGGGCGGCACTTTCACGCTGCAGGTTCCGGCTTACGGCGGGCTCTTCCGGATTCCCGGCAAGGACGCCGACGCGTTGGGCAAGACCGCAGAGGAAGCGACAGAGACGGCGCTTAGCAGCGGTGACCTCGAAACCATGGTCTGGGATCAGCTCAAAACCTGCTTTGACCCTGAAATTCCGGTCAATATCGTCGATTTGGGCCTGGTTTACGGGATGGAATTGACGCCCACCGGCGACGGTTCGCATAAGGTCGACGTCAAGATGACGCTCACCGCGCAGGGCTGTGGGATGGGCGCCACGATCGCGATCGACGCGCGAAGCAAAATCCTGTCGATTAACGGGATTACCGAGGCCAACGTCGACCTCGTATGGGATCCGCCATGGAATCCGCAGATGATCTCTCCCGAAGAGCGCGAGCGTCTTGGGATTGACTGAAGCTCGGCGGGCAGACGCGCTTGCTCTTGCGAGTGCGTTGCTGATGTAAGTCGCCTTTACGCCCTACCAAGCCCCATCGAAGCATGTGAAAACAACTATGGCATCTCAAGTGATGCCATAGTTTCGAGTTGTCCCTTTCTTCTCCTAAAAGTTACGAATTGTTTAAAATTCGACGCGTAATCGCTTCATTGCCATTATGCGTATCTGTACAATCGCGCCGATCTGAAATCAGGCGGAGAACGCCTTAATCCATTACACAGGTCAAGCTTATCCGCCCCGCCGGCGGATAAGGGGGAGGTTGATCGGCGTGCTTAAATCGAGATTAAAGCCATCTAATCCACGCGGCATGGCGCTGGTCGTAATTGGGCTGGCCTTTGCCATTGCC
>DATEGX010000302.1:0-8184 GCA_035279875.1 Binataceae bacterium (SeqCode) | reverse complement strand
GCCGCGCTCCGCGATCTCAGGGTCCCTAGATTCCGGCAGCGGCTTGCTCGTCCGCCGCGGAGGTTTTTCTGAAAGTACGTGCGGGCACGATTGCGAGAAGCATCGCAACAACGCAAATCGCCGTGGAAACTTTGAAGGTGTCGTTAAAGGCGCCGACGAAACTGCCAAGCTTGACCTGTGCCGCTGCCGCCCCAGCCTGGCTCAATATCGCGGCGTGTTCAGGACGGCGCGCGCTGAAGACCGCGGCGGCAATAGTCACGCCTGCAACCACTCCTAACGTCCGCATCATTGCGACGAGGCTGGCGGCGACGCCCTGCCGTTCTAGCGTGATCGAGCCCATCACGTATTTCATGTTGGCGACCGCGAAAGTGCCGAGACCGAGTCCGACCAGCGCCAGCGCGAGTGCCGCCGAAACGTAACTGGATCCCGCGCCGAGCCGGCTCACAATCGCAAGACCGGCGCATTCGCCGGCGAGGCCGAGTATCTGCAAGCCCTTGGTGCCGATCCGGTCCGCGAGGAACCCGGCAGCCGGCGCCGCCAATGCCATCCCGAGCGGGCAGGGTGCCAGGAGGGCGCCACCCGAAGTGGCGGGATAGCGCAGGACGTCGACGATGTAATAGGGCACCAGCAGCCAGATGGCGAACATCGCGAGGTTGGCCAAAAGATTCGCAAGATTGGCCAGGATCAGCCCCGGGGTGAGCATCGAGAGGTCGATAATCGGTTGCGGCGCGCGCTTTTCCTGATAGATGAAGCCGGCGAGGAGCAATATCGCGCCCAGCGCTATCAGGCGAATCAGCGGCGAACCGAAACCCTGCTCGCGTCCGCGATTCAGCACCAACAGGAAGCCGATCACGCTGAGCGCCAGCGTCACCGCCCCGGCGACATCGAGATTCTGCGCACGGCGCCGAGCGCTTTCGCGAATCGATGGTATCGCAGCTATCAACGCGGCGAGCGCGATCGGGACGCGGAACAGAAATACTCCCCGCCAGTTGAAGCGGCCGGTGAGATAGCCGCCGACGATCGGCCCGCTGGTCTGGCCGAAGAAGCCGACCATATTGAGAATGCCGAGCGCGCCACCTAATTCGTCAGCCGCCGAGACACTCGCTACAATTGCGGGCGCGCTGGCGGAAATCGGGGCCGCGGCGATTCCCTGCAGTACGCGAAAACTCAACAGCCACGGATAGCTGGTCGCGAGGCCGCACAGGCTTAGAGCGACGCTGCTGAGCAGCAGTCCGGTGCAAAAGACGGTCTTACGTCCGGCCGCATCGGCGAATCGGCCGCATCCGAGCAACAGACTCGCGGTCGTCAGGACGTACGCAATCACCAGCCATTGGATGAGCGCGACATTAAGATGGAAGGATGCCGTGATGGCCGGAAACGCGATGTTCAGCGAGGAATCGAGCGTCACCGGAAGCGTGCCGATACTGGCAATCGTCAGCACGGCCCAGCGGGCGCTCCTGTCCTTCATCGCCGGGACTGCGTCGCCCTTCAGCGTTGGGCCAGCGAATGAGTCTGGCGAAACTCGCTCGCCACCTCGGCCATGGTCTTGAACGTTATCCCGCTGCGAATGCGGAGATGATTGACCAGTTTCTCGAGCATCAGCAGGCGATGGCCTCGGCCGATGACCTGCGGATGCATAGTGAGGATGTAAACGCCTTCGCCCAGCCGGTCGTATAGATAGTCGAAATCCCCGACCCAGATTTCGTAGACATGCGAGGGCGAGGCGAGTCCGGGATTGACCCCGTTGCGGGTCCATACGTGCTCGAAGGCCGGAAAATCGTCGAGTCCCCAGGTGAATGGCAACTCGACCAATTGCGTCTCGCGGCCCCACACAAACGGTCCGTCGCTGGGCGCCTGATCGCCTACCCGGCAGTAGTAAGGCGCGAAGTCCTGTCCCATCATGCTGCTGTCATAAAGGAAATCCCGCTCGATCAGGCAATTGAGCGTGCTGGGCATCAGGCCGGCCGCGGGAGAGCGGTAACCGATCGGCTCCTTACCGAGGATACGTTTGAGCGACGCGCTGGCGCGGTCGAAGTCACGGGCCTCGTCTTCGGGGGTTCCGGGGCGATCATGGAAGTACCCGTGATGGCCGATTTCGTGACCGGCGCTGGCGATTTTTTCGACGGTGCGCGGAAAAGCGTCGGCGGTATGGCCCGGCACGAACCAGGTCGAGCGGATTTCCCATTCATGCAGCATCGTCAGTAGCCTTTGCGCGCCCACATTGCCGAACTCGCCACGCGAGATGGCGCTCGGCGAACGCGCGTGAAAGGTTCCGATCCACACTGACATGGCATCGAAATCGAAGGTAAGACAGACGTCGATTCGTTTAGCCATTGGGGTCCTCCATCGTTTGCACGATGGCAATTCTCTACTGCTATAGCCGCTAAGGTGTCCAGAATGTGACGCCCGGGCGGCCTCCGTCTTGCCTGACGCGCCTTTTGGAGTGCGATTAGGGGCATTCAAGCATACCGCCACGAATGGGTATTCAGTGAGTGCGACGCTTCCCATACGGCGCGCGTTCAAAGGCATTTCGTTTAGCTTGATTGGTCGGCGTTGCTCATCGTCGATTGCCCGGACATTCGCTTGACAGCGGCGCCAACCCTGTTGTAAGCCGTTCCAGATATTGAGTTTTCGCCCGGAGCAAGGGTGCCTACCGCGAACCGGAGGCGACCTGTTCGGCGTGACGAAGGGAGTTTGCTTTCCGGGTTAGATTTGCGAGGGTTTGCTCGGCTTGGGGCAGGCCGGGCAGCCTAAGTGCTCAGCGCGGCGGATCCCGATAGAACATGACGATGCAGCGAGAGCACGACGCTTCCAGGCACCAGGGAACCAACCCGCCATTGACAGGATTCACTAAAGAGGACCCTGCGCATTCCAGCCACTTCATGGCGGCAATCTTGACGCACCCGGTGTGAGAGCAATCACTTCAGAATATGTCCAATAACGACATCCCCAAGGCGAGACCGACGTCATTTCCCGTGTCGCGACGGGTTCGCCGCCTTAATCACGAAATTATATGCTGTCAGGTACTCGATAGCCTGACGCAGCTAACAGGTAGGGTTTCAATTTGAATCTGAGCAAGAGGACGCAAATCGGGGTTCTCCTCGGCGCCTGCCTGCTGATACTGGGAGCGGGCGCGATGGTTGCGCGGGGCGCGGTCGAGGGGCAGGTCAGGAAGGCTGCGCCGCCGTGGCTTTCGCTATTCGGAGCGGCGGTCAGACCTGACGGCAGTATCTATGTGGTTGGCTCGAAAGCGCTCCTGCTGACTTCGACCGATCATGGCAAGACCTGGATTCAGCAAACAGTCAAGGAAAGGGCGGGTTCGGCCCTCTTCCAAGACCGCGATCTGTATTCGATTCGCTTCACGCCGGACGGCAAAACCGGGTGGATCGTAGGCGAAGAAGGCACCGTCCTCTATAGTAACGATGGCGGTCAGACCTGGACCGGCCAGCAGTCAGGTACCACCAAGAATCTCTTCAAGGTCGGGGTCATCGACGCCCAGAACGCGGTCGCGGTGGGCGCGGACGCCACCATCATCCGCACCACCGATGCAGGCGCGCACTGGCAGACGGTCAAGTCGCCCAAGCTGATCGAACTTTTCGACGTCACCTTCACCGACAAGAACACCGGATTCATCGCCGGCGAGTTTTCGACCATCCTGGGGACCACCGATGGCGGTCAGACCTGGAAGCTGGTTTCGGGCGGTAACACCGGCGATTTCACGGTCGGGCCGTTTTTCACTATCACGTTCAGCGATCCTCAGAACGGGGTGGCGGCTGGACTGGCGGGTGACCTGATGGTCACGGCGGACGGCGGCAAGACCTGGAAGCCGGCGAAGTTGCCGGATCAGGTGGGAACTTATGTGCTGGTCGAAGATCCGGCGAATAAAAAACTCTGGATCGGCGGCACGGGTGGTAAGATGTTCGAGCAGAATCCCGGCGGCCAGTGGCAAGAGGTGTCGAGAGCGACCTTCCATGACCTTACTGACATCGCATTCGCGGGTGATCAGGGGGTCGCGGTGGGTTTGAACGGAACCATCCTGCTGACACAGAATGCGGGCGAGAAATGGCAAGCAGTTCAGTAAAACTCACATCGCTTCGAATCGGGGATTTCGTCCTCCGCTTCCGGGCAATTATCGGGGCGATCCTGCTAATTATCAGTGCGGCAGCGGTCTTCTTCTGCACCCGAGTCACGATTCAGACCAACTTCGACGATTTTTTCCCGTCGTATCATCCTAACGTCCAGCTCTACCAGAAGTGGCACAAGTATGGTGGCGCGCAGACCCTCGCGGTGATGGTGCAGGTCAAGGACGGCGACATCTTCAACATCGACACGCTCAAGAAGATCCAGGGGATCCAGCATGACGTAGATGCGCTCCCCGGGGTCGACCACAACGAGGTGTTGTCGCTAGCGTCCTATCGCGTCAGTTTCGCGGAAGCCGCGCCGGGTTCGTTGACGATCAAGCCGTTCATGTTTCCGAACGTGCCCACGACCAAGGACGGCATCGATACCCTCAGGAAAAACGTACTTGCCAACCGGGCCAATATTTCCCAGCTCGTCAGCGCGGACAACAAGAGCGCGCTGGTCACCGCTTCGTTCAATGAGCGCGGTCTCGACTACCGAAAGCTGTTCTACCAAGTCCAGGACATTGTCAAAACTTATACCGACGCGAACAACAACATTTATGTTTCAGGCGAGCCGATGGTTCGCGGTTATGGCTATTACTACACGCCGGTTCTGATCATCCTGTTCGCCTTCGCAGTCGGCGTGATGATCTTCATCCTGTGGGCTACCGGTAGTCAGCGCAGCCGCTGGTGGGCGCCGATTGTCACTGGCACACTCTCGGCCCTCTGGGGTCTCGGGTTCGTTGGCCTCATGGGCTACGACTTCGACCCGGTGATGCTGGTCATTCCGTTCATTCTGACCGCCCGTGACATGAGCCACGGCATTCAGTGGCAGGGGCGTTACCACGACGAGCTTGATCGGCTGGGCGACAAAATGGCGGCCTGCGCGGCAACTACCGACTTCATGCTGCCGCCCGGCCTGCTGTCGATCCTGGCTGATATCAGCGGCATCATCTTCATCTCGTTCGGCGGAATTCCGGTTCTGCAGCATATCGCGCTCGCCGGTACGGTGTGGTTGGCCGGAAGCCTCACGATGGTCTTCATCTTCCAGCCAATTCTGATGAGCTACATGCCGATTCCCGAGATCAAGAAGAAGCGGGTAAGGGCGGCGTCCACGGGTTCGTCGATGGACAGCATCATGAACGGGCTGGATTGGTTCGTTCATATTCCGACCCGGCCTGGGGCTTTGCGCAAGGTCCTGTTGTGGGGATCAGCGATCTTCCTGGTCTACGGCGTAGTGTCGGGACTCGACTGCAAAATCGGCTATTCGACCGCCGGAACGCCGCTTTACCAGCCGCATTCCAAGGTCAATCGGGATATCGCGGCGGTAGGCAAAAAGTTCCCGCTCGAAGAAGGCTGGATCATCCTGACCACCCCGTCGTATCCGGACCAGCAATCGGTGCTGGGGCCAACCGTGCTGCGAGTTATGGACGACCTGCGCTCCGACCTGTTCCTGGACCCGAAGGTCGCACAGATCATCTCGTTTTCGTCGACCGTGGCGGAGCCCTTCAACGAGATGTTCCACTACGGCTACCCGAAATACCTGGGTGATCCGGAATCGCTCGAGATGTCGGGTAACTTGTGGTTCCTGTATCTCAATGGTTCGGCGCCAGGCGAGCTCGAGCGCTTCATTTCGAATCGCTCCAATAACGACACTTGTATTCGCGTGCTGCTGCGCGACCATACCTACGATACCCTCAACGATATTCGCGATCGTATCGGCAGGTTCGTCAATGAACGCATCACACCAGACCCGAAACTCAACCAGGTCCACGTTGACTACCTCGCCGGCATCGCGGGCCTCTACCTGGCAGCCAACGACGTCTTGAAGAAGCTGGACTTCCTCAACATCACCTTCGTGCTGGCGGTGGTGTGGGTGTTTTGCGTGGTTTCGTTCCGTTCGTTCGTGGCGGGATTCATGTTCCTGTTCGCCTGCGTGCTCGCCAACTTCGGCGCCTTCATTTACATGAACGTGCGTGACGTCGGCCTGACCATCGACACCATTCCGGTCATTTCTCTGGGCATAGGCTTAGGCGTCGACTATGGCATTTACACGGTGTCGCGAATCCGCGACGAGGTGATGGGCGGCATGGAGGTGGACGACGCCATCGTGCTCGCCCTTAAGACCACCGGGGTTGCGGTCTTCAACACCTTCCTCGTCATGATCGGCGGCATCATCCCGTGGGTGTTTTCGCCCCTGCTGTTCCACAGCGAGATGAGCACGTTGCTTATCTTCCTGATGGGCACGAACATGATCGCGGGCTGTATTATCCTGCCCTGCTACCTGTCCTGGGCGCGGCCGAAGTTCACCTACGGCGGCAAGTCGATGATCCGCGACCGCGAGCTGAGGGCTGCTGTTTCCTGAGGAGCAACCCTGGCTTGACACGTCTTGTAGCCTCCGCCGCGCAACGCGGCGGAGGACGATCCAAAGCGGCAGGAACGTGACCGGCTCGTTCGGGGCGGGTCGCGAATTAGATTCGGGTAACTGCCCCTGAGCCTCAAATCGCCTAACTTTTTCCATCGAAGCTGAGCGGATGTCAGGACTGGCGCTGCTTCGCACGTTCGCCTTAAATTCGCCTTTCCGAAGCCGTCGTCGGGAACCAAAATCCGATTGCCGGCGTTGATCATCAGCGATACGGCAGCCGAACGGCTGTGCTATTGCTATGATGATTATATTAATACCGGCGGTCTCCGAAACTGATTCTGTTGCTCGATAACAGCGGAGACCAGGAGGGTTGGGCATAGATGTACCGTAGGGCAATCGTGCTCCTGACATGCATGGTGATGGCCGTTTCGCTGGTCGGATGCTGGGGCAAAAGCAGCCATTTCAACCCCGCGATGTCGCGCGATTTCTTTCCTCTCAATCCTGACAGCGTGTGGACCTACCGGGTGCAGAGCAAGAGTCAGCGGACGACCTACGTGGTGACCGACAAGGTGATAGGCCTGAAATACGTTCCCTCGCTGAATGTCACGGGCCAGGTGGTTGAAGAGTACTACAATATGGATCGGGGCGGCACGAGGCCGATCGTCTATTTGACCAAGGGCGGCTACTGGACTCGCTTGTCGGGCCTCGATTACTCGAAAGATGACATCCAGGCGCCCGCGTGGGGACGGTCTGAAGAAGGCCAGTTCATGCCCGCGGTGCTAATGCCGGATCTCAACTGGAGCAGCAAGATCTATCCGTTCGGGCATATGCCGGGTTCCTTCGATATCAAGCAAAGCCATCGGACGTTTTTCGAAACCGAAGACGTGGTAGTGCCTGCGGGGCGCTTTTCAGGATGTATGCGTATCGAAACCGCCGCACTTTACGAGGGCGGTTCCTATGCCAAGATCGGCAAGCAATTGCGGCTGACTTACGAGGATTACTACGCACCGCATGTCGGATTGGTGAAGACCCTTGCACTGGAGGGTGCTGCTAACGGGCCCGAGATGGAGCGGGTCGAGTTGCTGCGATTCGCCGGCGCCAGCAAGACGGCTGCGACTGGCGTTCCGGCCACAGGACAGGATCAGGCGCAGAAATAGTCCGGCACCAAATCACCGAGCCCGAGTAGAACGTACCGCCCGCTCAGCCATATGCTGCGGGCGGTTGTGTTTTTTGACCCATGTCTCTATCGATGGGCCGGTTTCCTTGCACGCGAAGGATGTTTCCTGCCATTGTGCGCGGCGGGGCGGGCCGCTGACCTTGGGGGTAAGCGCGCCAGGGGTCGACTTTTTGGGGACAGTTGAGGCGCCGGTCAAGCGGCAACGTAGCTCGCAAGGAGATTACGGTGCCAAAAGCGACTTGGGGAGTCATAGCGCTGGCGGGTCTAATCGGGGCGTCGGCGTTCGCGTGTCGGGGCACGTCATGGAAGGCTGATCCGTCGGCGGTCTTTTTTCCGCTCGAGCCCAACATGATGTGGATGTACAAGATCGACAGCCAGAGCCAGCGCCAGAAATACGTCATCACCGACATGGTGGTGGGCCGGCGCTATGTGCCAGCGTTGAAGCTGACCGGTGCGGTAGTCGAGGAATTCTACAACCTCGACCGCGCGGGTTTGCGGCCGATTGTCTACACCGAGAAGGA
>DATEGX010000301.1:0-23347 GCA_035279875.1 Binataceae bacterium (SeqCode) | reverse complement strand
CGGCATCCTCTACCAGGGCGGCGCACTGTGGAGTTCGATGACGCTGGCCGAGAATGTCGGCCTGCCGCTGGGCGAGTTCACCGATCTGACTCCTGCCCAGATCCGCGAAATCGCCTCGCTCAAGCTCGCCTTCGTGGGTCTCAAGGGATTCGAGGACTACTATCAGAGCCAGATCAGCGGCGGGATGCAGAAGCGGGCAGGCCTGGCGCGCGCAATCGCGCTCGATCCCGAGGTGTTGTTCTTCGACGAGCCATCGGCGGGACTGGACCCGATAAGCTCGCGCCTGCTCGATGATCTGATCCTCGAACTGCGCGATAGCCTCGGAGCCACTATCGTGGTGGTGACCCACGAACTGGCCAGCATTTTCACTATCGGCAACAACAGTGTCTTTCTCGACGCCGAAAGCCGCACGATGATCGCTTCCGGCGATCCCAAGGAATTGCTCGCCCATTCGACCGACCCGATCGTACATCGTTTTCTTACCCGGGGCGCACAGGAAAAGGAGTCAGCAAGCCATGGGCAAGCGGATTAGTCCCACAGCGATCGGGATTTTTGTGATGGGGAGCCTGGCCCTGCTGTTGGCCGCGCTGGTCGTGCTCGGTTCCGGACGGCTCTTCCGCCCGCAACACCTGTATATCTGTTTTTTCCAGGGAAACCTCAATGGCCTCAAGGTCGGCGCGGCGGTCAAGGTACGCGGCGTACAAATCGGTTCCGTGCAGCGTATTCTCCTGCGGCTGCCGCCGGAGTTCGGCCACGTTAAAGCCTCGATCGCGCTAAGGCGGTTGCCGGTAATAATCGACGTGGACGAAGCCCAGTTGATAAACCAGGGCGCTTCTGGCGAAGCTCTCCAGAAAGCCGGGTTCGATTCGTTGATCAAGCGAGGGCTTCGGGCACAGCTCAACACCGAAAGCCTGCTCACCGGTCTGGTCTACGTCGATCTCGACCTTCATCCGAGTAGTCAGCCAGTCTTTGCGCTGGAACCCGGAAGTGGCCCCTATCCTGAAATTCCCACCGTCCCCACCGATCTCGAGCAGGTGCAGGAAACCGCCATGCGGGCTCTGGCAAAGCTCGACAAGATCGATTTCAACGCGCTGGTTAAAGCACTTACCAACGCCGCGGACTCGGCCAATCAATTGATCAGCTCGCCCGACGTCAAGGGCGCGGTCGCCTCGCTCAGGGATACTGCGGTCAACCTCAACAACACGGTGGTTTTGGTGCAAAAGGAAATCGCCAGCTTGAATCAGAAAACCGATCCGCTGATCGCCAGCATGAAAAAGACCTCCGACGATGCCGACCAGGCGATGTTGCAGGCCAAGGCAACCATGGCCACGCTACAGACCTCGGTGGCTCCCGATTCGACCTTGAGATACCGGTTGGACGTCGCGCTCGACGACGTCTCCGAGGCCTCCAGCGCGATCCGGCAATTGGCCGACCTGCTGCAACGCAATCCTAGCGTATTGGTACGGGGCAGGTACGTGCCCGACAACCATCAATGATCAGGCGCTACCAGTTTCCTCTGCCGTGCCTGCTCGCCGCGCTGGCCCTCGCGATTCAGGCCTGCACGGTCCTTGCCCCGCGGCCTGACACTTCGCGTTTCTTCCTGCTGACCCCAGGTGAGGACGCCTCGGCGGTCTCCAGTCCACCGGCGAGCCCCAACAGGCAACTCGCGATCGGGGTCGGGCCGGTCGGCCTTCCGGGTTATCTCAGACGGCCCGAGATCGTTTCCCGGACCGGTGCCGACCAGCTCGTTTTGTCGGCTCAGGACCGCTGGGCGGAACCGCTTGATTCCAACTTCGAGAGCGTCCTGGCCCAGGATTTGTCGCGTAAACTGCAGACCCAGCAAATTGTGCTGTTTCCGTGGTACGGCAATCCGCAACTCGATTACCGGGTCGAGGTCGAAGTCCATCGCTTCGATAGCGGACCGGATGGCCAGGCGCATCTGACCGCGGACTGGACCATCAAGGATGGACACACGGGAGCGACAATGTTTGCCTCGCGGACCGTCGCAAGCAGTCCGATCGGCGGGGGTGACGCGGGAGTCCCGGCTGCACTAAGTCTCGATCTGGACACACTCAGTGACCAGATCGCCGGACAAATCGTCGGATTGAATCGCAATCACGCTACCATCCCTCAAGCCGAATAACTCGGAGATTGCGGCTTCAGCGAAGCGATAAGGCGGAGAATCGGCACTTTCCCCATCGACGCGATTCGCTATCGCGGTGTCAGCGGAAAGAAAATTTACCGGCCTCGAGATGGTGTCCGTTCAGTGATGTAACTGGTTGTAATATAATGATTTTATTCGGCTGGATTGCCGTTTTAACGTGACTATAAGACGCTGCGGCGGGGAGTGGTGCGAAACAAAATGTCTTGCTCTCCGCAGGTTACTTACGGTAGGCTTCGACCGAGAGTAGCGCGTTACCAGATTGCCTACGTCACGGGATAAAAACTTGAAGCTTCCTAAGCAAAGTTGCTCCGCTGTTGAGTCTTTAGCGGGGAAGGTGTGGGCTTCCGCCAAACGTACAGGATCAAGAAGCGCGGGTACGGCGGCAAACGCCGAGATTGCGCGGATCGCCAGTAAAAACTACAGCAGCGCACTGCGCAAATGCCTCAGCCGGTCCGAGGTGCGGGAAATCGTTCGGGAAGGTACCCGAGTCTGGCCGGATTTGAACCAACAGCCAGTCACGTTGGTTTCGACCGACGAATTCGCGCGGCGATGGTCTACCTTGGGAGTGGACTTCAAGTTTGCGAGCCTGTCCTGGGATCGTGGGCTTTCGCTGCTCGGCTTCTACATGAAAGAAGGGGCAGGCCTTCGCAAACGTCCGCTGATTTGTGTCAACACCGCGCATCATCCGGCTATTGTTGGCGTAGCCCTGGATCACGAAATGGGCCACCACCTGACAGCGCAGATTTTTGGTGCTGCAGCCGACGAGACACATTTTCTGTCTTTGACCGGATACCGGGAACATCTCAGCGATCCGGTCGAACTCGCCGCGGATACCCTGGTGAGCCTCGGGATCTATCCGGCCGACGTTACGAAATCACTGTTCGATACCCCGGAAGAAGCGGGACCCCTGCGGCTTGAAGACGCGGTTTTCGAGCGGGTCCTCGAATACATCAAGAACAGGTACGGTCTGAGCTTCGACCTCGACCTGGAACCCGAAAAAAAATTCCAGGCGCTCGCGGCACTCGTGCACTACACAAAGCTGCGCCGGGCGCTACTGGAAGAATACGGTATATGATGAAGGTGATGAATAAACTTGGGGAATTTCTGAAAACACGGCGCGAAGCGCTGGGTTTGACACAGCGGGCGCTCGCACAAAAGCTCGGGGTGGAAGCGAGCCACGTGGCATTCATCGAGAGCGGCCGGCGCAAACCGTCGCTGAAATTGGTGGCACGTATCGCTGACACGCTCGGTCTCGATCGGCAGGAAGTGCTGGTCCTCGCGCATCCGGAGGCCAAGGCGCTGCTGACTTCGTCGATTATCGAACCGCCGAAAAAGACCTCGCCGTCATGGCAGCGATTCATCAAGGACCATTCGCTGCTGGCGCGTTACCACGTCACGAAGCGGGAACTCCAGGCACTCGAGCAGCTCAGCTTTCTGGGCGCTGCTCTCTCGGCCAAAGAATTTCTGGCGATTCTGACGCTTATTCGGGACATCCCCGAAAGCAGATAGAAGCCCGCCGCCCTCTGTAGGGCGTAATAACGTTTAGCCACGCCGTAGTAGCCTTCGGGCTAATGCGGCGTGGTCGTTTGGCTGCTATTGGTCGTGCTAGCGCGAGGGCTCTGCTCAGCTCCCGGTCGCTATCTCTGTCGCCCGCGATATTGCCTCCTCGAACCCACACAACCTGACATTGCTGCTGCTCGGCTTCATCTGGCGAAATAAAAGGCCGGCGAAGCCTTTGGCTTCGCCGGCCGGTAACGGTCGTTTGCGCTAGCGCCTAGGCAGCGACACCATGACGCAGCAGCCTGCCGGGGGTTGCACCCGTGCACTTGTCATCCTGGAAGGTGACCTGGCCGTTGACCATGATCCACTTGTAGCCATGGGCCCGCTGAACACGGCGCCATTCGTTGCCCGGCAGGTCATGCAGGACTTCGATAGGTCCGACGTTCAGTTTGTTGAGATCGTAGATCACGATATCGGCAGGCGTTCCCTCGCGCAGGAATCCGCGGTCCTTGAATCCGCCGCAGAATGCCGGCAGCGCGCTCAAGCGCCAGTGAATCTGCTCGAGGCTCAGCCACTGCTTTTCGCGGCAGTACTTGACGATACCTTCAGTCGGGTAGCGTCCCGCGGTCAGGAACTTGGTATGCGCGCCACCGTCTGAAACGCCAAACGGGATGTGCGAACACTCAACCAGTTCCTTCATCAGGCTCATATCCTGGTTGATCGCCGGCGCGAAGAACTCGGTCTTAAGTTCTTCGGATGCGGCGAGGTCGAGCATCGTGTCAACCGGATGCTTGCCCGTCTGAGCGGCGGCCTTACGCAGCGTCAGGCCTTCGAGCTTCTTGTTCTCGGGCTTCACGCACTCGGTGATGATGATTTCGTCAAAGTAGCTGGTGATCAGGCTCTCGCGCGGCATCTGGTTCTTCAGCGCTTCGCGGCGGCGAGGATCGCCGAGCTTCTCCTGGCGTTCCTTCACGGTTCCGGTAGTCGCTTCGCGCCATGCATCGGAGTCGTCAAACAGGTTCCAGTCCTCGAAGGTGAAGCTCAGGCCGGCGTCGGTCGTAACGCCCTGCCCGAAGACGCGTAGTCCGCGCTGGCGGCACCGCTCCAGCCACTTCATCGTATTCCGATGGCGATGCGGGAAGCGGTCCTGAGTCGCAACCGCCTCGAACATGATCGGACGGCCGCTGATCTCTGCCAGGGTCTCGAAATGCTTGGCATCGGCCTTGGGGTCCCAGCTCGACAGGGTCAGTTCCTGGAAGCCTTCACCGCGCTCGCCCAGCACCTTTGCCATCTCGATGCAGGTTTCGTCATGCATCACGTCGGTGTTCATCGGCGAACCGTCGAAGTCGCGCTGCACCGACGATGGGCCATTGGGGACCAGGCGCTGCGCGGACCATCCGCAAGCACCGGCATCCATGGCTTCGTTGAGCAGGCGGCGCATTTCGGCGTGCTCACGATCGGTGGGCAGACGGCCGGTCTTCGACTCCTCGATACCCATCACGTAACCCATGAGCGGATTCATCGGCACGTAGGGCAGCAGGTTGATACCCTTGGGCTGACGCTCCAGAGCGTCCATGAACTGGGGATAGGTTTCCCAGTCGAACTTCATCGCGGTCTGCATCGAGGCCAGGGGAATCGCCTCGGTGCGCACCATGGTGAGCATCGCACGGTCGACGTTCTCGGGCTTGACCGGCGCGAAACCGAAGCCGCAGTTGCCCAGCACCACCGAGGTGACGCCGTGCCAGCCGGAAATCGTCAGGTAAGGATCCCAGAAAATCTGGGCGTCATAATGGGTGTGAAGGTCGATAAAGCCGGGCGCGACAATCAGCCCATCGGCTTCGATCACCTTGGCCGCTTCATGCGGCATAACCCGGCCGATCTTGGCGATACGGCCGTTCTTGATCGCGATATCATCGCGGAAACGCGGTGCCAGCGTTCCATCGATGATCATCCCGTCTTTGATAATTACATCATACTCCGGCATTGAAAGGCCTCCCTGATATAGTGCGGTTTCCCATCGCAGCAGCGCAGTCCTGTTAAAACTAACGGCTGTTTGTTTCTACCAACCGGCTCCGCCGATGTCAAACGCTAGAAATGGGCGCCGCCGGTCGAATATGATTGGGCATTGCCTCGCAGGGCAGATTAGCCCAGATTCATGCGTTATAGTGGCACGCGGGGAAGAGGAGTTCAAAATGCGGAAACCTGGTTCGAACGGCTCTGAGACGCTGCGAAATCTGCGCTCGGCCGCAATCCGCCTTCTTTCTGAACGCGGTTACCAGGGCATGAATCTGCGCACGCTGGCCAGCGACCTCGGCATGCAGGCGGGTTCGCTTTACAACTATATCGAGAGCAAGCAGGAACTGCTGTCGTGGCTGATGAAGGACGCGACCGAGAAGCTGCTCAAGGGATTCGAAAGCGAGATCGAGCCAATCGAAGACCCCGAGGAGCAACTACGCAAATTCGTCGCCTTCCATCTCGAATACCATATCGCCAACCGCAAGGAATCGGCGGTGCTGGCGACCCAGATGCATAGTCTGACTCCGCGCAACTATCGGGCGATCGCGCAACTCCAACGTCTCTATACCGACAAGGTCCACGATATCGTGCGCCGCGGATGCGCCGGCGGAAAATTCCGCTGTGAGGATACGCAAATCTCAGCCTTCGCGCTGGTCCAGATGGTTACCGGCGTGACCCGCTGGTACCAGCCGCGCGGACGGGTAGGGGTCGCTGGCGTGATCGAAATCTATACCAGCCTCGTGCTGGGGATGCTCGGGGTTAACGCGGCGGCTGGCGAGGCGCGGGTAGCTTCGGTGAACGGAAAGAATGGCATCAAGGCGATTTCCGGACCCGCGGTGACCGCAGCTTAGAGACCGTTTCTGTTCACTTTCAGCGCCGAATCCTGGAGTGCGTGGTTCAAATCCGTTCGTGCCACAAACCGCGGCGGTAGCCCAAGCTTGATCGCCGCGCACGACTATCGCTATTCACTTCGTACAGGAACCGGGAGGACTCCACATGCCATACGCCGAGGGCCGAATCTATAACGACGCCGACAGCCACATAATGGAAACCGAGAAGTGGCTCGCGAGCTATGCCGATCCGGATATTCGCGACCGTATCCCACCCCCGGACTTCGGGCGCACCGGCCGTATGGCCGACGATATCGGCAAACAACGCGATTGGGCTTCGTCCAACCTCGAAGCCAATATCATGATCTTCAAGGGCTGGGGCGCCTACGGCGCTTATGACCCGCAGGAACGCACGCGTGCGCTCGACCTGCTAGGCTTCAATTGCCAATTGGTTTTTCCCTCGATCGCGCCGGGACAGTTCTGGGGAACGTTCGCCCAGACCCAGCACGATAGTGCGCTGCTGTACGGCGGATCGCGGGCGCTGAATCGAGCGATCGTCGACTTTTGCGCCCACGACAAACGGCTTTTGCCAGTCGGCTTCGTCCCGCTTGACGTACCGGAATTGGCGGAACGCGAAATCGAGGAAGCCATACGGCTCGGCTGCCGTTCAGTGTGGATTCCTGCCGGTCCTGCGGGCGACAAATCGCCGACTCATCCGGCGCTCGAGCGGGTATGGGCCTGCCTGCAGGACGCCAATATGCCGTTCATGCTGCACGTCGGCGCGGGCGAGTTCCCGGTCCCTTCGGCATACAACAACAACGGACTCAAGGGCACCGACTTCCTTGGCGGCGGCGAGACCGTGCGCTCGAAGGATTATATGGTGCTGCATACTCCGGTGGAGGTCTTCCTGAGCGCGATGGTGCTCGACGGCACGCTCGAGAAATTTCCGCGCCTGCGATGCGGCTGTATCGAGAACGGGGCGATGTGGGTGGTGCCGTGGCTCAAGCGCCTTGATGCGGCCCAGGAGGCCTTCGTGCGCACGGAGCCCGACCTGGCCTTGCCGATGCGCGCTTCGGAGTACGTGCGGCGTCAGCTTCGCTTCACGCCGGTGCCGACGGAACCGGTCGGCTGGATGATCGAGCAGGCCGGGGCCGGGCTTTTTCTGTTCTCCTCCGACTACCCGCACATCGAAGGCGGACGCAACCCGCTCAAGCGCTTCGAAGCTTCGATGCCCGGAATCGCCGAGGAGGCCAAGGAACAATTCTACGCCAGCAACTTCGTCGAGATGATGGGGTAGGCGAGCGGCGTAAACCAGCTACCAAACAGGGTGCGCCGGAGCATCGGACGATGCTCCGCTTAAGCCCGATGGAGGAACACGACGATGGAATTCCGTCAATTCGGCCAGACCGGCATCCAGATCTCGGCCATCGGGTTTGGCTGCTGGGAGATCGGCGGCGGCTACGGCAGTATCGAGGAGACCGAGTTCATCAAGGCGGTCAATCGCGCCCTTGACCTTGGGCTCAACAGCTTCGATACGGCCGAGGCATATGGCTTCGGCGCCTCCGAAAAGTCGCTCTCCAAGGCGTTGGGATCGCGCCGCAAGGAAGCGGTAATCACGACCAAGTTCGGCGTCGGCTATCCGGATGCACCGGGCTATCGCGACGGCAGCCGCAAGCGGGTGATGGAGTCGATCGAAAAGAGCCTGACGAATCTCGGCACCGATTACGTCGACGTCTACCTGGTGCACTGGCCCGACCGCAACACTCCGTTCGACGAAACCATGCGTGCGCTCGATGACCTGGTGAAGCAGGGCAAAGTGCGTGCGGTCGGACTCTCGAACTTCAAGCTCGACGAGATCAAGGCCTGCATGGCCGCCCGCAGGGTCGACGTCGTGCAGTACTGCTGGAACATGTTTGACCGGCGGATGCAGACCGAGATCTTTCCGTACTGCCGCGATAACCACATCGGCGTGATGGCCTATGGTTCGCTCGCCTACGGGATGCTGACCGGCACCTTCACGGAAGAAATGACCTTCGACAAAGGCGACTGGCGGGCCAAGCGCGGGCAACTCGCCAATCTGAACCTTTTTCAGCACTTATTCGGCCCCGAACATTACCTGAATAACCTGCGGGCAATCGAAGAGCTGAAAGCGATGGCGAAGCGCTACGGCAAGAGTTTGCCGCAGATGGCGCTGCGCTGGACGACCTCGAATCCGGTGGTCAGTACCGCGTTGGTCGGATGCCGCAATCCGCGCGAAGTCGACGACAACCTCGGCGCCCTGGGGTGGTCCATATCTGACGCCGACATGAAGGAGATCGAGGCGATTTTCGCGCGAAACAAGGCGGTTACGATGCCGCAGGTGTGGCTCGAAACGCTGTAGGACCAAAACTCGGCTCGAAGAGCGCAGATGACCAACCGCCGCGCGTAAGCGCCGAAAAAGGGGCGAAAACGTGAAGATCGGAATTTTTGCAATTGGCATCGGCAACCTGGCGCGGCCGGACCTGATCACTGCCGCGGCAATTCATTCCGAGCGGCTCAATTTCTCGACGATGTGGGCGCCGGAGCACGTGGTCTTCCTGGAGCGCTACGCCTCCCAGTATCCCTACTCGCGCGGGCACAATCTGCCGATTCCAACCGAGATCCCGTTGCTCAATCCGTTCGTCGCACTGACTTACGCGGCGGCCCGCACCAGCCGTATCAGGCTGGCCACGGGGGTCTGCCTGGTGCCGGAATACAATCCTCTGCTGCTCGCCAAGATCTGCGCAACGCTCGATTATCTGAGCGGCGGACGGCTCGCCCTCGGTATCGGCATCGGCTGGCTGCGCGAAGAATTCGACGCGATGGGAATACCCTGGGAGCGGCGCGCGCGTCGCACCCGCGAATATATCGAAGCAATGCGCTGTCTGTGGGGCGAAGGCCGCAGCTATAGCGCCGAGTTCGTCAACTTTGACGGCGCTCTGAGCTTCCCCAAGCCAATCAAGGGCCGCGACCTGCCGATCCTGGTCGGCGGGCAAAGCGAGGCGGCGTTGAAGCGCGCGGCGGCCTATGGCAACGGCTGGTGCGGATTCAATCTCACACCGGCCGAGACCGCCCAGGCGATCAAACGGCTGCGCGAGTTGCTCAAAGACAGTGGCAGGGACGCCGCCGGGTTCGAGTTCCTGGTTTCGCCCACCACTGACGAGAAGCCCGATGATCTAAAGCGCTACCGCGACGCCGGGGTTGACGAGGTCTACCTGACGCCGGTGTTCCAGCATCCGATCAACAACGAGGGCGAACTGGTCAAGCTCGTCGAAGATACGGCCCGCGCCTGGGTCGAACCAGGGCTCAAGCTCTGACCCGGGTTGATTAGGCGGCGAAGGGAAGCGAGTTTGAAAGCGCTGATAATCGGCGGGACCGGGCCTACCGGTCATTTCGTTGTCAACGGTCTGCTCCAGCGCGGCTACCAGGTCGCGATGTTGCATACGGGTCGACACGAACTCGATGAAATTCCGCAATCCGTCGAGCACGTTCACACCGACCCGTTCTCGGAGGACGCGCTCATAAGCGCGCTCGGCAACCGCACCTTCGACCTCTCAGTGATCGCCTACGGCCGCTTGCGGCGAATCGCCGAGGTGATGGCTGGGCGCACCGGGCGCTTCATTTCGATCGGCGGAGTGCCAGCCTATCGCGGCTATATGAACCCCACTGTGCTGGATCCGCCGGGGATGCCTTTGCCGACCGCCGAAGATGCGCCGCTGGTACCGGTCGAGCAGGAAGACGGAAAGGGCTGGCGCGTCGCCAGAAGCGAGGAGGCGGTTTTCAGCCTGCATCCCCGGGCCACCCATTTTCGCTATCCGTTCCTCTACGGCCCGTATCAGATCGCGCCTCGCGAATGGTGCATAGTGAGGCGAATTCTCGACGGCCGGAGATCGATAATCGTTCCGGACGATGGCCTTACGCTGCATCACGCGGCCTATGTAGAAAACGCCGCACACGCAGTGTTGCTAGCTGTGGATCAGCCCGAGGCCGCGGCCGGCCAGATCTACAACTGCGGCGACGATCATCAACTCACCCTTCGACAAACTATCGAGATCGTCGCGCAAGCGCTGGGACATGAGCTTGAGATTGTGTCGATGCCGTGGGAGTTCGCGGTATCCGCTCGCCCCCTGATCGCACAGCCTTGGACCACTCACCGGCTGCTCGACACAAGCAAAATCAAACGGCAACTGGGTTACGCCGATGTGGTGCAGCCAGCGCGCGGCCTTGCGATCACCGCCGAATGGCTGAAAAACCATCCGCTGGAGCCTGGCGGCGCCGGCGAGAAAATCCTCCAGGACCCGTTCGATTATCGCGCCGAGGACGAATTAATCGCGTCGTGGAAGAAGCTTCGCGAGCAAATGCCTCAGGTGAAGTTTGCGCGCGAGCCCGGGTTTACCGCAACCTACAGCGGACCGGGCGGCAAGCCCCGCTCCTCGCCCTGGTCATAACGCGGTACCCGGGTTTTCCGACGCCGTGCGGCTTCCGGTCCGGCCCAAACTAATAGCGAATTACCGCGGCCTCCGGCTTCAGCGAGTCCTTCACTTCCTGCTCGCTCGGCCACCAATCGGGACGCTCGATTTCAGTCACGCGTTCGCGGATGAACTTCTTCGGCGTGTCGATGCGATAAAGCTTGCGCGCGTTGTCGCCCAGGAACTTCTTCTGGTACGACTCCGGCAATTCGCATTTGCGCATGGTTTCGATCGCACGCCAGGCGTCGTCACCGTCGTGATGGTAGACGTCGGACGACCACGCCAGGATATTGCCGTAAAACTCCGGCAGCCGCGACGGTGGCGCCTCGTCGCCCTCGAAGCCGGTCACGCAATGTTCGAAAAAGGTTTCGCTAGGCAGGCGCTTGAGCGGCGGCAATTTCCGCTCATTGCGATAGAGCTTGTAGAACTTGTCGCACTCGTCGAGCAGAAAACTCAGCCAGGTCGATGAGGCTTCGAACACGGCCGCCCGCACCTTGGGAAAACGCTCGAAGAAGCCCGTCATCAGCACCATCGTCACCCACAGCGACGCCTCGGCCTGGAAATTCTGCACGTTGGTCAGAAAGAAATGCGGCAATCCGGCCGAAGCTGCGGTCAGCGCGATCAGCTCCGCTCCGGAATACTGCTCGGTGTATCCCGGTGGCTTAATCGAGCCGAACGCGGGAAACGGATGCATGCCGTAGACCACGCCGGTCTCTTCCATTGCCCTCCACAAGCGCGCGTACTTGGGTTGTATCGGATAATTGCCCATCGCATCGATCGGGCGGATCAATCCGACCCGGCAGCCCTTTGCCGCAACCCGCAATAGCTCCTGCTCGGCGAATTTCGGGTCCTGCATCGGCAGCAGGGCCGCGAAGTAAATCCGCTCCGGATCTTCCTGGCAATATTCGTGAGCCCAATCGTTGTAGGCCTTGCTCATCGCCCGCGCCCCGACCGCACTCTGGATCCATGGATAGGTGTCGATGTCGGTCGGGATGATCATGACCTGGTCGATGCCCTGAACGTCCATATCGAGCAGCCGCGGCTTGGGCTCGTACGAACCCTTATGGTCGATATAATCGGCCTGCTCGGCGGTAATCGCGGTCAGAGGGTTCAGGTTGCGGACGTTGAGCGCCCGCTGGATATCGTGCTTGAGTCCCGGCCCCGCCAGCGACAGAACGTTGACCATGCCGGGATTGCCGTGAATACGCTGCGAGCCGAGACCGACCTCCGGATGGCCGTTGACAACGAGTTGCTTGCTTTCTTCGTCGAACCAGATGCTTTGCTTGAGTGCCTCGAGTTCGTCGCTGCTCAGGTAATCTCGCGCGCGTTCCCAAAGCCAGGGCGGCTCGGTGACGTGTGCGTCGCAGTCGAAGGTCGGAAAATCCTTGGTCATCGGCGCAAATTTCTGAACCGGCATAGCAACCTCCAGTTTCTCCGACAGCTCAAGTTAGCCTGGACAGATTCCAACTCCTGGATTACGGCTCGCCATCGTCAGCAACAATTATAGCGCAACTGCGAATGATCCGTCCTCATGCCATTGTGCTGGATCGTGGCCGAAGATCAAACGCGCGCCGGCCCGCTCCATCGCACGAAACCGCTCGATTACCTCGCGCATCGCCTCGAAACTGTGCGCGAATGGCGGCAGCGCCATCCGCTCGAGCACTCGCCGCATGTAACATGAATCGGCCGTAAGCACGACTTCGCCAGTGTCGAGCCGGACCCGCAGCGACTGATGCCCCGGCGTATGGCCGTACGTCGGGATACACGTGACAGTGCCGTCGCCGAATATGTCGTGTTCGCCGTCGATTAACTGAAGCTGATGACCGAGGTCGAAATCGGCGCGATTGTAACCGTTGCGACGAGCCAGTTTGGGATCTGCTGCGGCCTCCCATTCGCGGCGCTGCAGAATCCATTTCGCATTGGGCGTGTCCGCATTACCGCCGACATGGTCGAAATGCAGGTGCGAATTGATCATGTAGTCGATACGCTCAGGTTCGACTTCATGAGCGCGCAGCCGTGCACCAAGCTCCTCGCCGGGCCGGTAGTGGACCGTGAAGACCTTTGCCAGTTCGCCGATCCGGTCGGCGCTGGTCTGCAGTTCCCGATGCAGCCCGGTATCGAAAATCACCCGGCCCTTGGGATGCTCGATGAGATAGCTGGGAATTGGAATTTTGGCCCGGCCGGGTTCGTTATCGACGATGGCTTTGAGATCCATCTCGAGCCATCCGCACAACATTGGTTTAATCCGAACGGACATACGCGCTTCCCCTTGTTTTGCTCTAAAGCCATTCGTGGGCCGACACTGTCACGCTCCGACCGGATTCGGCCCGATCGTCGAATCGCGGACCAGGACGCCGTCTTTATATAGATCACGGATCTGGTCATCATCCAGGTTCAGGTAATCGCGCAGCACCCGCTCATTGTCTTCGCCCAGCCGCGCCGAACGCAATTCCATGCGATCAGGCCAGGCCGAAAACTTGACCGGCACCGCCGGGGTCGCCACCCGTCCGAGCAGCGGATCGTCAACCCATCTGATGGTCTTGCGCTCGTTCAAATGCGGATGGGTGATGGCTTCGTTGACGGTGAGCACTGGTGCGCATGGCACCCGCTCCTGGTCGAGCGCCGCGATCGCTTCGGCACGGGTTGGAAAGCTCGCGAGCCAGTCCTCAATTATCCTTTGCAGCTCTTTGCGATTATCCTGGCGGGCGCGGGCGCCGCTGAAGCGCGGATCGCGCGCGAGTTCGGGCATGCTCATCGCGCGCACCACTTGAGGCCACTGATGGGGCGTTATGAGAATCATCACGTATTCGTCGCCGCGATAGCGGAAAACTCCCGCCGGACCCGGCCCGACCGCCTGGGAGCCGGCCCGAGTTGGACGAATCCGATCTCCCGCTAGCGCGATTTTCGGCACATTCATATCGTGCATATGGAAGTAAGTGTCGAGCAGCGAGCCGTCCAGATACTGGCCCTCGCCGGTGCGTTCACGATGCAATAGCGCGGCGCATACCGCCATCGCCGCCGCGACTCCGGTCGAAACGTCGCCAATCGCCATCGTGATCACAGAGGGCGCACGATCCGGCTCACCGATCCCGTCCGTTATGCCGGCATAAGCCTGACCGATCAGATCGAAACCGGCCTTGTCCGACAGCGGTCCGGTTTGGCCGGCCATCGAAATCGAGCACATGATGATGTTCGGTTTAATTCGTTTGACGTCCTGATACGCGAAGCCAAGCCGCTTGATCACGCCAGGGGCAAAGTTTTCAACCACCACGTCGAACTTCGGCACCATCGACATGACCAGCTCGCGCGCGCCCGGCTTCTTGAGGTCGATAGCGAAGCTCAGCTTGCTATGGTCGTGCTGCATATAATAGGTGCTGTGGCTCGATCGGACTTTGTCGGGCAGGCGAGGCTTCAAGCCCATGGTTCGGACCCGATCGCCCTCCGGCGCAAGTTCAAGCTTGACGACCTCCGCGCCCATCTCGGCGAGCAACCGCGAGCAGGTGGGGCCTGCAACGAACTGCGTGAAATCCAGGACCCGATAGCCCTCGAGCATTCTAGGAGCGTTCACCATTCAACCCCCGTCAGGCGCTATCATCGGGCTAACCCGATCGCTGCAAAAACTACAGGATTGCGGGGGTTTGCGTCCAATCCCCGCGCGAGGCCCGAGTGCGGCGCTCAGGCGCGCAGCAGCCATTCGCTCAGGTCGAGCGACATCGCATCACCGTCAGTCAGGATCAGCGATTTCGGTGAGCGCCGGAGCTGGAGTTTCGAGATATCGAGTTCGCGCGGCAGCAGGTAAATCAGGTCGCCGGCGCCCGGCGAAATGATCCGCACGCGTTCGTCGCCGTGACGTTCGGCGCCGGAGATTTCGTAGGGACTCAGATGGAACGGGAAGCCGCGTACGCGAATCGCCACCTCGTCGTATTCCTCGACCACCCCGACGAACAGCCGCGTGTTGTCGTCCTTGAACAGCTTGCGGTCGATTATCAGCACCCGATCATTGTCTCGCAGAGCCGCCATGGTGAGTCTCCCCCGCTAACCTGCCTGGATGAACACGAGAAAATTCTACGCATGAGGCCGGCCCGAAGCGATGTCGAGTAAAACGCGACTTTCGTATGGGAGCTCCGGCGGTTAAAATACGGGGGTTAAGCGTCTAACGCGCAGGTTTGCCGGGCGGACCGAATCCGAACGACAACAGCGCTTTGGTCCGGATGAATTCGTGTTAACGGTCGACAATATCTCGAAGTCTTTCGGCGGCCGCGTGATTTTCGATCGCGTGAGCTGGTCGATTACTGACGACGCGCGCATCAGCCTGGTCGGGCTGAACGGCGCCGGCAAATCGACCCTGCTTCGGCTCATCGCGGGAACCGTCGAGCCCGATTCCGGCCGGATAACGCGTACCCAGCGCAGCATCGTCGGCTACCTGGAGCAGGACGCGCCCGAGATGGGCGGCCGCAGCGCGCTCGACGAAACGCTCTCGGCCCTGGCGGGAATGCGCGCGCTCGACCGGCGCAGGCTCGAGCTCGAGGAGACCCTCGCACACGAGCATCCGGGACCGGCCCACGACGCGGCACTGGACGAATACGGCGAGGTGCTTCACGAACTCGAGCGGCACGATTTCTATACCGCGGAGAGCCGCGCAACCGCGGTTTTGTTTGGTCTCGGTTTCAAGAGCGAAGACCTGACGCGCGACGTTGCCGAATTCTCCGGCGGTATCCGGATGCGTATCGCGCTGGCCAAGCTGCTTTTGCAAAAGCCGGACTTCCTGATGCTCGACGAGCCGACCAATCATCTCGATATCGAGGCGCGAAACTGGCTCGAAGAATATCTCGAAGCGTACGAGGGCGGAATTATCCTGGTCTCGCACGACCATTACTTTCTCGACCGCGTGACCAAGCGGACGGTCGAGGTCGTGCGCGGAGCCCTGGTCGAATACGCCGGCAACTACACCTACTACCTGGCCGAGCGCGAGCGCCGCTTCGAAGTCGAGCTCGCCGCGTATCAGAAGCAGCGCGAAGAGATCGAGCATATGGAAGCGTTCATCAGCCGCTTCCGCTACCAGGCCAGCAAGGCCAAGCTGGTGCAAAGCCGAATCAAGCAGCTCGACAAGGTCGAACGGCTACAGCCGCCGGCTGGCATCGAAAAGCCGCCGTCGATCGCGTTTCCGCCGTGCGAGCGGAGCGCGCGGCGGGTGGTCGAACTGCGTGGCGCGGTCAAGCGCTACGGCGACCTCACCGTCTATGACGGCATCAGTCTCGAAATCGAACGCGGCGCCCGCATTGCCCTGGTCGGCCCCAACGGCGCCGGCAAGTCGACGATGATTCGCCTTCTGGCCGGCATCGAGCCCCTTACCGCTGGCGACCGGGTCGTTGGCGACCGGGTCGAGATCGGTTACTTCGCGCAAAATCTCTCCGAATCGTTGGACTACGGCGCGACCGTGCTGGGCGAGTTGAGCGCACAAGCGCAGGGAATGACCACCACCGAGATTCGCAACCTGCTGGGCGCGATGCTGTTTTCGGGCGACGACGTCAACAAGCGCGTCGGCGTTCTGTCGGGCGGCGAGCGAGCGCGGCTGGCGCTGGCCAAGGTGATCGCACATCGCAACAATTGCCTGCTGCTGGACGAGCCGACCAATAACCTCGACATCGTCGCGAAGGAGACCCTGCTCGAAGCGCTCAGGCGGTTTCCGGGCGCGATCGTGCTGGTCAGCCATGACCGCCATATCCTTAACCAACTCGTCAGCGAAGTTATCGAGGTTGGGCAGGGACACGCGACGCGCTATCTCGGCAATTACGACGACTATTTGACTAAAAAGGCTGGCGAGGAGGCGCGCTCCGCCAATCCATCGGCGGCCACGGACAAAATCGCGGACTTGTCCGCGACGACGGTTTCGCGGAACGGCGCCAGCAATGGCACTGGACCAGCGGCCAGCCCGGCCAACCCCGCAATGTCCGCGCGGGTATCCAACGACGAGGCCGCGCGGCGGGCGGATCGCGAGGCGCAGCGTAGCCGCGCGAAGCTGGCTAAACAGCGCGCCGTGCTTGAAGCGGAAATCGAAAAAAAGGAATCCGAGCGAGCCGCGCTCGGACTCGAGATGAGCGACCCGAACTTTTATCTCGCGCGCAAGGACGCCAACGAGATGATCGCGCGCTACGAACTGCTTGGGCGCGAGATCGATGGACTCTACGAGCAACTCGTCCAATTTGACGACGGCGCGGCGGCCTCCGCACATAGCGGACGCTGACGCGCGCCGCTAAAATCCACTTCGTGCCATTCGCCCCATGCGCCGACCCTGAAGCCTGGATCGCGGCAACCGCCACACGGTTGTGGGGCAGGGATAAGGTTTCGGCCATAGTTCCGCTCAAGGGCGACGCGTCCAGCCGCCGCTTCTGGCGGGTTAATCTGATCGCGTCCGCGACGCCGCCCTCGGCAGTTGCGATCGACCTCGGGCCTGACGATTTGCCGCTTTACGCCCGCGCGCTCCGGCTGATACCAGAGCCGCTGTCCGAGCCGCCGTGGCTCAACCTCCATCGCTTCCTGTCACGTATCGGCGCGGCAGTGCCGGAGATCTTTGCCGCCGACCACGGGGCGCGGATGTTGCTGGTCGAAGACGTCGGCAGTACGGCGCTATTTGACGCGGCGCTCCAGGGTGACGCCGCCGATCTCTATCGTCTCGCCGCCGACGAGTTGTTGCGCTTTCATATTGAGGGCACGCGGCTGCTCGATAACAGCTGCCTGGCGAACGGTGTCGCCTACGACCGGCTGCTTTTCCGTTGGGAGCTCGAACAATTTATCGAGGCCGCGATCGCCGAAGTCGCGCCAGGCGCCGACCGCGTCGCTCTCGGCGGCGAACTCGACCAACTGGCGGTACGCCTGGACCGCTTTGGGCGGGTTTTTTCACATCGCGATTTCCACGGCCACAACCTCTTCGTGCAAACCAGCGACGATGGCGCACCGCGGCTGCGGGTGATCGATTTTCAGGACGCCCTGATGGCTCCCGCGGCGCAGGACCTGGCGGTGCTGCTGACCACCCGCGACGCCGAGCGCATCATCACGCCGACGATCGAGCGCCGCGTGCTCGACTACTACTACGCCGCGCTGATGCGGTTGAACGCGCCCCATCTTTCATTCGAGGATTTTCAGACCAGCTACCGGCTTTGCGTGCTCCAGCATGCGGTCAAGATGGTAGGCAGGTTCATCGTGCTCGATCGCGGCGGTAAAGACGGCTACCGCGCCTATGTTCCCTACGCGCTGGCGCAGGCGCGCCGGATGCTCGCGCAGACGGAAGAGTTTCCCGTCTTGCGCGCGGCGCTGGCGGTCTGAGAGCGGCCCGCAATGAAGGCGCTGGTGCTGTCGGCTGGATACGGCGAACGTCTACGTCCGCTGACGGCGCGCATTCCCAAGCCGCTCGTCGAAATCGCGGGGCGGCCGCTTATCCATTATCCGCTTCTGATGCTCCGGCACGGGGGGATTCGCGAAGTCGCGGTCAATGTCCATCATCTGGCCGGCCAAATCGAAGCGGCGCTTGGCCGCGGTGATACACTTGGGCTGTCGCTGACCTACTCGCCGGAACCTGTGCTGCTCGGAACTGGCGGTCCACTGCTCGCGCTGCGTGATTACTTGCGGGGCGCACCTTTCGTGATTGTGAATTGCGACACAATCATGGACCTCGATCTTGCCGCAATGATCCGAGCGCATCGCGAGCAGGGCGCGCTGACCACGATGACCTTGCGCGAAAGCGCTGCGCCCGCCGCTTACAGCCAGATAGAAATCGACGGCAGCGGGCGCATACGGCGAATGCGCCTGCTCAAGGATCGCCAACGTGGTGAATTCGACGACTACCCGGATGTTCTAAGTCCGGGGCTGGCGAGCGAGCTCAAGCCTTATATGTACTGCGGCGCGATGGTCTGCGAGTCTGAAGTGCTCGACTTGATGCCGGCGGCGCCTCCGTTCGGTCTGATGAACGAGCTGCTCGCCCCGATGGTGGCGCAGGGGCTGCCGCTGTTCGGCTATTTGCATCGCGGCTTTTTCCGCACCGTCGATGATCTTGAGGGCTACCGCGGGCTCCAGGCCGAATTCGCCTCGCACCCGCCCGCCCTCGCATACCTCGCCTGAAGCGGCCGGCTCACCTAGTAGGCGAATTCCAGGTTGACGAAAAACGCATGGGTGTCGCGCGGCACTTCATCCGGGATGATCGTGCCGAGCGAAGCCGGAACCTTGCTGTTACCGGGCAACAACTGCCCGTTGAACTTACTGCCCGGGACGTAGTTGAAGCGCTCCGCGGTGCTGACCGGAATGCCGAATTGATCGTGGTAAAAGAGCAGGTTCTGGCTGTCTACCGCGATCCGCACATACTCGTTGAAGCTATAGCTCAGTCCAAGCACGAAACGCTGGAAGTCGAGTGGATCCTCCGGCACGTTGTCGTTCGGCATGAACCACTGGAACATGCCGAAGGCGGTCAATTTGGTGCCGGGAATATGGTAGCGGCCGAGAAAATCCACCCCCAACTGGCGCGAGCGGCCATTGTTGAGGAACGCCTGGTAGGTCGCGACTTGCGGGCCGTAAGTGTCGAAAAGCGGATAGCAAGGCGCGGTGGACGAGCATTTGTTGCCGAGAAAGGTCGTGCTGCCCGCCGGAACCTTGGTCACCGGCGCGCCGGTCGGGGTACCGAAGGCGTCGGAAGGACCCGCTCCGCGATACAAGTTGGCAAGCGTAAACGCGTTGTTGCCATAGTCGAATTCGCCCAGCACGTTCCATTGCTCAGCGGCATAATGGAGCAACGCTGAAATCCGCTCGAAATGCGCGTTGTTACCCTTCAACGGCGTCGGCAGGCTGCCACTATCGGGCGCGACATTGCCGTAGCCGTAGTCGTAGAAACCGGTGATTCCGAGGCCGTCGTATCGCCAATGCGCGCCGAACGGGTAGACCGTCACCCGCCCCATCGCTTGCGTGGTGTTGGATTGCTCGGCGTTATTGAAATTGCCGTTGTCGAAGGCCCCGAAGGCATAATCAACATAAGTCGCCTCGTTACCGCTCATCTTGAGCGGTCCGGCGAGGCCGAGTCCGATCTGGCTCGATGACATGCCGACGTAGTTCCAGGGCGAAAGATAAACGAAACGGTACTGGCTGAAGTCGTCCTGCCATGAAATCAAGGGATTTTGCTGTGCGCCGAACGTGATCGTTCCGCCTTTGAGATCCGCTATGCGGTCGAGCAGGCCTTCGTACTGCACGTAGGCGAACTTGATTCGCAGGTTCAGATTTCCGTCGAGATTGCTGCCGACCTCTGTGGTTGTGCCGAATTTGCTCGCAGTTGCTGTGCCCAGCGCCCGGTAAAGCTCCGGCGTAACCCGCATCGTCAGGGTAGGCGTCGGCGTGAAATAGGCGTTCAGATAGACCCGGTTGAGATCGAAGGAGTTGTAGCTGTTGTTACCGACCCCGGGGGTATTGAGGTTCTCGAGAAAAAACGGGCCGTAGCCGGTATGCGTCCACATCCCCCAGTCCACGTAGGCCAGCGCGCCCAGCCGGAATTTGTTCTGAAAATTCTTGAGGTAGGTCGACCAAGCGGGTTCCATTGATGCGACCTGCTGCTGCAGTGCCTTTTGCTGCGCGAGAGTTTGCGCTTGGCTCTGTGCCACTTCATCGTGGACCTGCTGGCGGGTCTGTTCGCTGACTTTGCGCTGCACCTGGTCGGCAAGCGCATCAGGATCGAATTCGCCCAGCACCTTGATCGGCACGCGATCCGGTGCGGGCTCCAGGAACAACTGTTTGCTCTTGCGATCGACGTAGAGCGTGATTGTCTTGACCGCCGAGCCGCTGTCCTGCGCGTGAGCCGGTGGCACCAACAATATCGGCAGCATCGCAGCGGCAGCTAATACGAGTTGCAATGCTCGTTTCATCGATACACGTCCCTTTTGGCCAAACGTAAGAGCGAGGCTCCCCTGCTTAGTGGTAGCTACCGAAGTTACCGGTCGGATTCGCCACGCCGCCGGGCAAGCCGCCATGCGCAGCCTGCTCCGAGAGTTCGACCTGGTGGCCGTTCCTGATCTCGTCGAGTTGTACCGACGTGTAGATCTTGCCGCCGCATACGTACCTGGTCGGGGTTGCCTGCTGGATCACGACACAATCCTCGACCCTCGGAGACGGGCCCGAACTGACGAGAGGGTTATGCGTGCCAGCGCATCCGGAGCAGACCAGCGCGACAACTGCCGCGGACAAGCGCATACGGTTGAATTTCGCTCGCCGAAATTGCGGTCCCTCGTGATTTGGACGCGATTCGTTGGGCGGTGAGACGCGCGCGTTCGAATTAATCGCGAGGACCGCTTCGGAAGGCGGCGCCCCGAAATCGGTCCTCGGCTGATCGTTTTTCATCGATATGGCTTTGAACATCTTGATTAATCGGGCGAGGTTCTCGCGGTTTTGCTGCCGCGCTAGCATGAGTCGATAAATTCGATGTACTCTATCGGGTCGATAGGAAATCTGAATTATAGCTAGCTGTCAATAGCGACCCGACAGAAATCGAGAGAATCGAGAGGACGGTCAGGCGCTAGGAGTTGAGACCGAGAGCTTCGCGAATTTCGATCGCCGCGGCGCCGGCGCTGGAGTCATTGATTCGAAAGCTTCCGAGTTTGCGAATCCCGGCGAGACCGATAATCAGCGTGCCGAGGTTTATCGCCGTCACGACCGCGAACGCTATCCAGCAGACTCGCCGTCCGATCGCCAAGGTCGCCGGCAGGATAACCGCCGAGCGCCATGCCGCGAGTGGAGAGCCAACCATTCCCGAGAGCTGCAGGCATATCCGGGTGGAGCGCGAGGCTGCCAGGTAGCTGCCGTAGTCCATCTTGAGGCGCGGTTCGAGATTGCGGAACAGGTAGGCGTAGTCATAGCCGACCCCCAGGAGGCGGCCGACCACGTACTTCAGCAGCGGCTCTATCGCAGTCATCCAGACGCCCGCGCCGGCGATTGCGAGCAGGTTGGAATGGAGCCTCACGCTTATCGCGAGCATTACAGGACCCAGGATCGCGAGGGCAACTTCGAGGGCGATTGCGGCCGGGATCGGATACGTCTTGCGCGGCTGCCGTTGATGCAGCTTGCGGCTTACCCGGCTTACATCGCCGGCGAGGGCCGCACGTTCCGCCGCAGGCCGCGAACGCAGCGCCCGAACCAGCGATTCCCATGGACCGGGCCGGTAGCCATGGGTATCGAGACTCTGCTCGATCGAGCGAAGTCTGTCGTGCAGTTGCTCGAGCGACTCAACCACCCTGGCACCGATTCAGATCAGGACCTTTTCGGCGCGCAGCCGTGCGATTTCGTCTTCCGGGATCTCCAGCAGGTCCCGCAGAATCGCGTCGGTATGCTCGCCAGCGAGCGGCGCCGCGCGATAGGCGGGTTCGAGCGCACTGAATCGTACGGGCAAGGTCGGAGTGAGCCGCTCGCCGCATTCCGGATGCTTCAGCTTGACCAGCATGCCCGATTCGGCGAAAGCCGCATCATTAACCAGGTCGAAGGCGCTGTAGGCCGGCCCGGCGCACAGGTTTCTGGCAACCAGCCGGGCAACAAGCTCGTCGCGCTCGAAACCTCGGGTGAGCGCCGCAAGCTCAGGTTCGAGCCGCTCGACATTGAGCAGACGGGCGGCGGTGCTCGCGAAACGCGGGTCGTTCGCCATCCCGGGCGCGCCCAAGGCCTCGGCTAGCGCGGCAAATTCCGCATCATTGACGATCGCGATAGCGATCCAGCGATCATCGCCTTTAACCGGAAACACCCCGTGCGGCGCCATCTCGGGGTCGCGATTGCCGATTCGCCCCCGCTCGACGCCATTCATGAAATATTCGAGCATCGCCTCGGGCAGCATCGAGGTCACCACTTCGCACATCGAGACGTCGATATACTGCCCCTCGCCAGTGCGCGCGCGATGGTGCAGCGCGGCGGTCAGCGCGAACAGAATCGCCACCCCGACCGCAAAGTCCGGCCAGGTGCCACCCCCGGCGCAAGGGAAGTCATCAGGATATCCAGTCAAATGCGAAGTTCCGGCGAAAGCCTGATTGGTCGGACCCCATCCGACGGTCTCGGCCAATGGCCCCGTCTGTCCGAGCGAGGTACCCGACAGCATGATAAGGCCCGGATGCTGATGGCGAAGATCTTCATACGTAAGCCCAAGATTGCGCATCGTATGAGCAGTAAAGTTCTCGGTAACGATATCGCTCTTATGGATAAGTCGCAGCGCGATATCCCGCGCCTTGGGATGACTTAGATTCAGCCACATGCTGCGCTTGGAGAAGTTGATCGCACTAAAGATACCGCTGCGATTCATCGCACTAACGCCGTCGGTTCCGCTCAGGAACCGAACCAGATCC
>DATEGX010000300.1:0-3945 GCA_035279875.1 Binataceae bacterium (SeqCode) | reverse complement strand
GAAGCGTCGAGGGACATAATTTCGGCTTTCCAGAACATCGGCTGCGCGGGGCGCGTCGACGGACCGCACCAGCACGTCGAGATCCGAGAACTGCCGGGTCGTAGCGTCACCGTATAGCATCATCGCCAGCGCCGGACCCTTGATTGCGAGGCTTTCGATACCGGATTCGCGAAGCTGCGTTACCAAATTCGCGAGTTCGCGAGCTTTGACGGTATTTTTCAGCCGATTACCAACGAACTCGGCGCGCAAGGCGGTACGCGCCGCCTCCGGGATTCCGCTCGTGGCTTTCAAGGCGGAATAAACCTGCGGGATGCACGAATGCCATCCGGCCATTTTCATGAACAGGTCCCAATTGACGCGGCCTTCGGCCAGCGCGCAGATTTCCGGGTGCTTTTGCGAAACGCATGCAATCAACAGGGCCGCTTCGGCCTCACCGGGCTTCGGCGCCTCTCGCATCGGCGTTTTAAGCTTCCCGCTTGCCACTATTTCCAGTCCGCTGGTCTCCGGATACTACCCGTGCGGGCGGCGGGGGACCATCGGCAAATCGTCAATGCTCGAAGTCGGCCAGCACCGCGCGCCGTACGTCCTCGAGCGCCGCGAAATGATTCGGCACCGTGAGGCGTCGCGCCGGCACCTGGGACGCGAGTCTGGAGAACAGCCTGAAATGCCGCGTGAGCATCGCTTTGTCGCTTATGTCGAGCGGGAAGCTGGCACGGATGAGCTCCGGGAAGACTTCGGCCGCGGTCATCGGCTCGAGCCTCGGAGCGGTGACCTCAGGTTCCTCAAAGCGAGACAGCAGGTACAGGCGCCGCAGCGGCTGTGCTTCCGCGACGAATCGGCGAGCGGTTTCGGCGCCATGCAGGCGAAATTTACTCGAATATTCCGCTACCGGATCCGCATCCTTGACATTCGCGCCGAGTGCTTCGAGCGAATCCTGCCACAAGCGCAGCCCCGGGTAACCCGGCGTCGCGATGATACCGCCGGGCGATTCGCGTAAAACCAGGCAATCGTCACATACCGAGCCATAGCCGTGGAGCTGGAAACTGCCCGCAATTGTTGATTTTCCCACTCCGGGAGGGCCAATAAAGGCAAATGCGCCCTGCCCTTTTGCTACTGCAGTCGCGTGGAGCGACTCGAAACCCAAGAGATTTATGACCCGGGGAAAGACCTGGTCCAGAATCAAGTGTCGAGTGGAGCGAACGTTCAGCCCAGCGGCTGAGGAGAGGCAGGCGACCTCGTGACCGTCCGCGGAGATAAAGAAGTCAGCAAGATCGACGAAGCGAAGGACAAAACCGCGTTCTACCCGGGCGCTTTTGAACCACGTCTTACCCGCCGGATCGACCCCGACGCTCAGCCATGCAGGCGGTTCACGAAATGTCGCACGCCGGGGATGTAGGGTTACACGAACGCGCCCGTCCGACCCAACTCCGATAGCGTCCGATACCGGAAGCTCCGGTATCGGCGCATCGGACAAAATTAGCAGCCCGTAGGCCCGGTAAATGAACACTACGGCACGGGCCGGCGCAGCTGGCTGTTAGTTGCCTGCCTTCCCGTTAAACCTGGTCGTCGGATTGCCATCTATTTTCGTGCCGCCCGTACCAAGCGTCAGATCGGCGACGGCACCGTATCGAATCAGGGTGGGCCGGCTGTATTGCGCCTTGCGCTTGAGCACTGCGGCTTTCTCGGTATGTTTTTCGCTCATTATTTAGGTTCGTCCTCCGTTCGCCTCGATAGCTGCCACCAAGCACTCAACTACGCGAATTCAATCATCTTGTTCTGACAGCACGCTCTCGATAGTTTGGCGAGATAACCAGCCGATTGTCAACCAGTCCTTAGCCGCTTTGTCGCAATAAGCAAGTTAAGGTAGTCACGGCTCAATATTTTACGCTTCTACTTCGCTTCAGTAAGTTTGTTGTGCCGTCGGATTGCCTTGCCCAAGGATTACGAGCTTGTACCAGAACTCCATCGATAGAGTCGACCAGACCGGCCATAGCCCCGCCGGATCGTCATCGCGGGGTTCGAGTACCTCGTCGAACATCCGGCAGAATGCACGCGAATCGATCCAACCGGCCTGCTCCAACGCCATCGACTCAAGCGCCGGGCGATTAAAGTTGCGCAAAACCGCCAGAAAGATATCACCATAACCGGCCTTATCGGGCCGGGTTCGAATCAGTTCAGGAATCAAGCCGCGCATCGCGTTGCGCAGAATGAATTTGATCATACCGTTGCGGCAGCGTTGCTCAGCAGGTATGGCGAACAGGAATTCGACCAGACGCCGGTCGTGAAACGGTTGTCGCTCCTCGATGCCGGCCCGTCCGGTCAAACGGTCCAGGTACTCCATCGAATGGGACAGCCAAACGCCCGCATACCATTGGTAAGCCGACTGATCCGCAATCGACATTCCGCGCGGATGGCGAGGCTTGCGGCGCAGGCGGACAGCCAGATTAAGCCGGCGCGCGAAGTCGTGATTGACGAATTCCGGATAAAGTCTCGCGCCCGATGCTCTTTTGAGCAGAAACTGCAGTTTGAACGGCAATAACGGCCAGATCCCGTGGCGGAGGAGGTAGGTGAAGGCGTTGCGCGACTCTGCTTCCTGCCAAAGACGCTGCTCCGGGCTTCCCATGTAGCGAATCAACTCACCCAACTTCATCTGCGCAATCAAGTTGGCGGGCGCGTCACCGTAGCCGGTCATGTATTCGTCCGACCCCGCCCCGGTCAGCGCGACCCGAAAGCCTCGCTCGCGCTCTATTCCCCAGAGCGGCGTCCACATCGCCCCATTCGGGACTTCTATCGGGTCCCGGTAGCGCAAAATGGCCTCGGCGAGCCCCGCCGGTTCCATAACGGCGGCCTTAACCAAGGTCGCCGGCAGACCAAACATCGCGGTCGATTCGCGAATAAACTGTTGCTCGTCGGCGCGCATACCGGGGAAAATCAGTGAGAAGGTTTCAACCCGAGTTTCGCCGAGCGCTCCCGCGGCGAGCAGCGAGCGCGCCATTCCGGCGACGCTGGTCGAATCCACCCCGCCGCTCATCTGTATTGCCGCAAGACCATTAGGTGTCCGCAGGCGACAGCGCACAGCCTCGGCGAAAAGTTCGCGAAAGTGCTCCGCATACTCATCGTCGTCGCGATATCTGATGCGGCGGGACGGGTCGATATCGAAAAAACGCCGGACGCTCAGTCGTCCCCGGCTGACGGTCAGGCAATGGGCGGCCTCCAAACGCCGTATATGGCGGTAGAGCGTGCGCTCGCCGTCGACCAGGTTGCCGGTCAGGAAGACGCCCACCGTATCCACGTCGATATCGCGCGAGACGAAAGGCGCCGTGAACAACTGATGCATCTCGGTGACGCACACGAAGGTGTGGTCATCGTGGTAATAGAACAACGGTTTTATGCCGACATGATCGCGTGCGCAGAATAATGACTGCTTGGCCTCGTCCCAAATTACCAGCGCGAAGTCACCGACAATTTGGCGGGGCGCATCCTCGCCCCAGGACTGGTAGGCGCACAAGGCCAGCTCGGCGTCGGTGTCATCGCGAGGACGATTGCCACGCTCGCGTATGGCGGCGGCAAGTTCCTCGCGATTATCGATGCGGCCATCGAACAGCAGCACCAAACCGCGCGCATTGTCGCGTAAAGGCTGATGCTCGTTGACCGCCTCGGGCGTCGTATGGAAGGCGTGATAACCGAGCGCCACCGCGTCGCTTAACCATTCGCCGCTGCCGTCGACCGCGCGATAAGCAGTCGCGCCATGCATGCGGCTGAACAGCTCCCGGTCGACGGGCCGGCCGTCAAGATTGTAGATTGCGGTGATTCCCCCCATCGCCCCGACCCGGCGAACTACAGACTGCCCGGCCCCAACGGGGCAGGTGAATCGGAGTCCGTAGTCAGGACGGGGCTATCGGGCCCCGCGAAGACCTTATACCGGTCGAGCTCGAACTGGCCGAC
>DATEGX010000299.1:0-3115 GCA_035279875.1 Binataceae bacterium (SeqCode) | reverse complement strand
TGGACGGTGTGATGAGCCGCTTCGCCGAGAATGCGGTCTGGGACAATGTTCCGATGAACGCTCCGGCCAAGGGTAGCAGCGCAATCCGGGAAATGATGAACGGCTTCTTAAAGGACGCCAGCGGCTTCGAAATAAAGGTCTTGAAAAGCTGCCACGTGGGCAACGTGGTTTTCAATGAAAGGGTCGACACGATCCGGATGAAAAATGGCAAGAGCGCCGCGATTCCCGTGGCGGGGGTTTTCGAGCTCAACGACGCTGGTCAGATCACCGCGTGGCGCGATTATTTCGATTTGGCGACCTACACCAAGCAAATTGCCTAACGAATTTAAAGTGTCCACCTCCCTGGTCACGGTTTCTATTAGATCGCGAGGATAGTCGTATGGGCAGACTCGACCGCAAGGTCGCGGTTATCACCGGTGCCGCCAGTGGAATGGGCCGCGAGACGGCGATCCGCTTCGCTGGCGAAGGTGCCATGGTGGTGGTAGCTGACCTGAACCAGGAGGGAGGCGAGCAGACGGTTCGCGCGTGCAAGGAAAACGGTGGGTCAGCGGTTTTTCAGAAGGCCGACGTGTCGGTCGAAACGGACATCAGGGAACTAATCGCGCGCGCAGTCGCGGAGTATGGCCGGTTGGATGTTACCTTCAACAATGCCGGCTTTGTTGGCGCGTTGGGACCGCTCGAGGAAATCACGGCCGAGAGTTGGGACCGGACCCATGCGGTTCTGTTGCGAGGCGTGTTCCTGGGAATCAAGCATTCGATTCCCGAGATGCGAAAGGCTGGCGGCGGATCGATTATATCAACCGCCTCGATCGCGGGAATGCAAGGGGGATTCGGGCCGTTGGTCTACAGCGCGGCTAAGGCCGGGGTAATCAACCTCACGCACTGCGCGGCAGTTGAACTGGCGAAAGACAAGATACGCGTTAACTGCATTTGCCCCGGCGGCATTCATACCCCGATCGGTGGTACTATGAGTTCCCGCGGGGAGGAAGTTCTGGCGAATTCGCAGCCGATTCGCCGCGCGGGCCAACCTGAGGATATCGCCAATATGGCGTTGTTCCTCGCCAGTGACGAGTCCGCCTGGATTACCGGGACCGCGATGCTGGTCGACGGTGGCTTCATGGCGCGAGCGCACTCTTTTGGTCCACGGAGCGGGGTCGAGTGGAGCAGCACGGTCGGCTTCATGGGACCGTCGTTCCAATTGCGCTAGCGAATGGGTTGCAGCACCGCGATTTGTCGACTCGTCGGAGAAAAGAGTAATTTTCGATATAGCTATTGGTATCGTCTCCGACACCGGCATGCCCGGCGATTTCCTTCCTTTTCGCCGGCCATCAGCTCGAGTGAATACTGTAAACTAAGGGTAAGCGGAGAAATCTGGGAAAACATGCAGCGAATTATCTTCGCGGTCGCAATCTGCGTTTTGCTTTGTGTGCCGGTTTGCCGGGCATCCGACAACGGTCCGCAATCAGGCAAAGCAGATGGCGCGGCCGAGGCAATAGCACCAGGAACTGTGATCACGACGGCCAACTGGCGACAGTACCAATCCTTTATGCCCGAGGGGATGGCCGCCCTGTTCGAGGGCAAATATTTCTGGAAGATGCCGCCAGATGTACGAATCGAAGTCGGACCGACCATCATCCATCCGTTGCCCAAGAATTACATGGCGGCCACCGAACAGTATGCCCAGCAGGTGCGGCTGGTTGAACTTCCCAATGGAGGTTTGTCCCTCGCAAATTATCATGGAGGAATACCATTCCCGAGCCCGGCTGAACCCCATAAGGGTTGGAAGACTCTGGCGAATGTCTGGTACCGGTACATTCCTCATCTGACGGTGGACACCTATGGCTCTGGATGCGCAATCGATAGCTCCGGCAACTACAACTGCCAGGCTTACCTGGCGGTCAAGCGCCAGCTCAGCTACAACACGGATTCAAACGCGCCGGTCGAACCGCCTGGCCCAAGCGCCCGATATTTTACCGAATGGTTTATGACGCTTGAACCCGAGCAGGATAGGTACACGACCTTCTTGACAGTTAACTATGCGGATCCTGAGCGGCCGGAAGATGAATTCGTCTTTCTACCTTCTTTGCGTCGCTATCAGACGATCTCGACCAGCGCCCGATGCTCGCAGACAGGCGGAATGGATGCCACCTTCGAAGATTTCCACAATGGATTCGATTCCAATATCACCGAACTGAACGTCGACTATATCGGACACCGCAAGATGCTCGCGCTGGTCGATGTGCAGCCACCCACCGCACCGTTTCCGGCGGAGGTTGACATGCCGCTTGGCTGGCCAACTCCAAAGTGGGGGACTTGGCAGGTCCGCGACGTCGATGTGCTCGGAATCACGAAGATCCCGTCAAAAAGAGCTAGCTACTGCTATGGTAAGCGAGTGATGTATGCCGATAGCCATTTCGCATATCCCTTATGGGAGGAAATGGAAGACACCAAGAACCAGCCGTGGAAAATCTTGGGGATTTTCCCGCTCAAAATAGATGTTCCGGGCGTCGGAATCATCGACACGGCGGCGCTTGATGTTGAAGTATTTTGGGACCTGCAGCACAAACACGCCTCGTTTGCGAGCGAGCCCGCAAATGGCCGGGCCTACTATGTCAACGAGCAAGCGCCGAAGGAATATAACGACGACCGTCGGTACACCACCCCCGCTGGACTCAATCTGATCATGCGATAAGAAAAAAAGCTTCCATCGGCCTCACGTTGGAGAGCGATCGCACAGGTCGTCGACCTCCCGCGATGGCGTGCGCGCAGCCCGAATGTCACGTCGGATTGATGACCTCGGGTGTGGTTTCGGCGCCGCGCTAAGGGATGTGGCACGGTTAGCCGATCCAGCCGAGCAAGATTGCACCGAGCGTTCCGGTGCCCATCACGATCCAGAGCAGAAAACCCTGTATTAGCGGTCTTCGACCGACCACTCGCAAGGCTTGCCGGCTGAGTCCCGAACCAATCAAAAACAGCGTAACAACTAAAGTTCGTTGGGCAGCGACGAAAACGGCATGGCCTGACGGCTTGAGAGCAGGGATCCACGTAACCAGCGCCGCGGCTGCGACGAAACCCAGAATGAACCATGGTCTCTTGGGCTTGCCGGCACTCTTCG
>DATEGX010000298.1:0-4723 GCA_035279875.1 Binataceae bacterium (SeqCode) | reverse complement strand
GTCTCGGCGCCGGTCCCCGACTAGTTCCCAGTTCCTGAAAGCACAGACTCGGCGCGTATGGCGGCCGGCCGAAGCGACGGCCCGAGCGATGCTCAATCGCTCAATCGTCCACTCGACGAGGAGATTCGAGGCGCATCCTGGCGGCGAGAACGATGGCACCCTTGCCTGGCGGGAGCACGCTCACCGGATCCAGCTCCAGCTCGCTCATTTCGGGGATGACCTCGATCATCGCGGAGACCCGCATTAAAAGTGCAATCAGCGCTTCACGATCTCCGGGCTGCGCGCCTCGATACCCGTCGAGTATCCGGTCCGCCCTCAACGAAGCGATCATCTGTGCCGCGTCCACGTCGGTCACGGGAGGCAGCCGGAAAACGACGTCGCTGAGGAGGTCAGCGTTTGGTCCGCCGTATCCGCATAGCACCAGCGGACCGAAGGTTGGGTCGGTCGTGACGCCGCCGAACATCCGGATGCCGCCAAGCCTCTGGTCCCGGCCAGGCCCTTCCCCGGGTGCGCCGGTCTCTTCGGGCTGTGCGACGGTAATTTGAGCCGCGCGCAATATCGTCGTGATTTCCTCCCGTGACAACCAACGCGGGAGATCAGCTTCTGCCTTCGCTTGGTCCACCACGGCCCTGATGATCTCGGCGCCGAAGCGGTCTAAAGAATGCGCATGGCCAGGTGGCCGTGAGCGCCAGCGGCTATAGCGCCATGCCGCCCCGAGCGCGATCGCCGGATTTTCGGGAAAGCTGTAGGCAGGGATGGACCCGCGGGCGCCGGTGCCGAGCTCCCCTGGGACGCTTCCGCTCGAAAGAAAAACCGATAGGACCGGTTTGTGGGCCGGCACGGCAGCGGCGCCGCGCGCAATTGCCGCCGCGGCCTCGAGCGGCTGCGCAAGGATCGGCGGCGCGTACATTACGACCAGCGAATCAGTGTTGGGATCGTTCCCGACCAGGGCAATTGCGTGCTCAAAGTCTTGCGGCGCCGCCATCGCGGTCATGTCGAGCGGGTTCGCGACTACGGAATTTGCCGGTGTCCGCAATTTGAGCGCCGCCAGAGTTTCGTCGCCCAGGTCCGGCAGCGAAAGGCCCTGCGCGTCGCATGCGTCGGCGAAAAGCACCGCAGGTCCGCCCGCGTTGCTTACCACTCCAACCCGGGGACCTGCGGGCAAGGGTTGTGTTGAAAGCATCGCGACCACGTCGAAAAGCGCTTCGAGGGTCTCGGTGCGGATCACGCCGGCTTGTTCGAACAAGGCATTGACGGCAAGGTCGCGATTGGCAAGCGAGGCCGAATGACTCGACGCGGCGCGTGTTCCGGCGACCGAGCGCCCGGACTTGACAGCCACGATCGGTTTCAGCATCGCGGTCGCGCGCGCCAGTCGAGCAAACTTGCGCGGATTGCCAACGCTTTCCAGGTAGAGCGCAATAAGTGCGGTGTCGGGGTCGCCCGCCCAGTAGGCCAGCAGATCATTGTTCGACACATCGGCGCGGTTGCCTGCCGAGACGAAGCTCGAAAGGCCCAGGTTGCGGCGGCGCAGATGATCGAAAATCGCGATTCCAAGCGCACCGCTCTGCGAGAACATCCCGATATTTCCGCGTGGCGGCGCCACCGGCGAGAACGTTGCGTCGAGTTGCACGAGCGGATCGGTATTAATCACGCCCATGCAATTCGGACCGACCATTCGCATCCCGCTGTGCCGCACCAGTTGACGAATACGCGACTCGGCTTCGCGTCCAGACTCGCCGGTCTCGGCAAATCCCGACGTGATCACCACGACAGCGCGAACGCCGGCATGAGCGCAGCTCGCGATTTCCTTCTCGACCGATGCTGCCGGTACCGCGATGATCGCGAGATCGACGGACTTGCCAATCGCTTCGAGCGAGTCAAACGATTTCAGTCCCATGACCTCAGCGCTTTGGCGATTCACCGGATAAAGTGCACCGGTGAACCCGCGCTCGCGCAGATTAGCCAGAATCGCGCCGCCAACCTTCGCGCGGTCGCGCGAAGCTCCGATTACCGCGACCGATTTGGGTCGAAGAATCCACTCGACGCTATGAGCAGCGGCGGTGCGTTCGCGCGCCTGGCTCGCGGCGACGAATTCTTCGGTCTGCGCGGTTGGAAAGGCCACGTGGATGACCCCGGCCGAATTCGCACGCTTCACCCGAAAACCGCTTTTGCCGAACACCTCGAGCATCCGGTTGTTGTCGCCAAGCACGTCGGCCTCGAACTCAGTGATTCCGCTAGCACGCGCGATGTGGCTCAGATGCTCGAGCAGCACGGGTGCGATACCGCGTCCGTGATGGTCGTCGACCACGGCGAAGGCGACTTCCGCGCGCGACCGATCGGCTCCGCGCACGTAACGGGCCACCCCGATAAAGCGCTCCTCGCCGTCATGCCAAAGCGTTGCGACGAGTCCGACGTGATCGACGAAATCTAGATCGGTGAATCGCGCTAACTCGGATTCGCTGAGCGCGCGCTTCAGTCCGAAGAACCGGTAGTACCGCGATTGCTCGCTGAGTTCCTTGAAATGACGTAGCAGGCGTTCACGATCGTCCGGCCGGATCGCACGGACATGAATCGATCCGCCATCGCGCAGGATCTCCTCGCTGCTATAGTGCGCCGGATCGAAAGCATCACCGCTCACTGTGCGGTCCTTCGCGGCGGAAGAGCCTCAGGAACGCTCCAATATCAGGTCGGGAAGCACCGCCGCCTTGCCGGTGGCTACCGCGTTGACGATCAACTTGGAGCCAAGCACCGCCGTCTGATTCTTGTCGGCGAGGCTCGCTGCCAACTCGCCCGTCGCGCGATCAAGCTCATCCCTTTTCACGATGCGATTCAACAAGCCCATTGGCAGCAGTTCTTCTGCGGTATAGTGCCGGCAAGTCATGATGATTTCCTTGGCGCGGGTAGGCCCAACATGCGCGGCCAGGAGCGCGGTAGAGTCAGCGCTCAGGGGTACGCCCAGGTCGACCTCGGGGAACCAGAACTGGGCTCCTTCGACGGCGATTTTGAGGTCGCATCCGAGAGCGAGCGCCCATCCACCGCCGACCGCGTAGCCGTTGATCGCCGCGATCGTGACCGGTTCCATGTTCACCAGCACCTCGAGCACCCGTCCGACGAGGCGGCCGCGCCGCTTGCGATATTGGGCGAAGACCCGCTGGCGTTCGGCTTGGTCGGCAATTCCCCGAGTCTGGGACAGATCTGCGCCGGCGGAAAAGGTGTTGCCCGATCCGGTGAAGATCATCACGCGGATCTCAGGATCATCGCGCACCTGGTGAAGCAGGCCTTCTAGTTCGAGCAAAGTCTCTTCGTTGAGCGGATTGCGCTTTTCTGGACGGTTGAACCTGAGCGTTGCAATCCGCCCGCTTTTTTCCAGGAGAAAAAATTTCGCCATCGAATGCTCCCTTTTGCCAGCTGAGATTCAGCCTTCGCCAGGAACAATTGCGCCGGGCGTAGGCTCCGCGTTATCCGTTCCGGATCTCGAGCGAGAATGAAAGCAGGCCGCCGAAGCTGGCAACCTTGCAATACAGCGCTAAGACAAAGCCATTACGCTCTGCTGCAGTGCTACTTCGAAAGAAAACTGGAAGCGATTCGCATAAACTCGGCGGGCTTCTCCAGATGCGGGAAATGGCCGCACTGGCCGATCACCTCGAGATTCGCGCCGGCGATCGCCTTGCGATAGAGTTCGCCCGACTCGACCGGGACGACGCGATCCTCGCGGCCCCATACCAGCATCGTCGGCAGATCGCGCAGCCGTTCGAGAAGCGGCGGCAGAGATGGATCGTGCATATACGGCTTCCAGCAATAGCGCGTCGCCGCCTCGCGATTAATCACGTGCGCCTCGCGCTCTTCGGGAGTCGGCTTGTTACCGAACAGTAACTCATAGTTGGCAACCTGCTTGGTATCGAAGAACGAAAGCCGTCGGGTGCCTTCGCCACCGTGCAGAAAAATATCCGTGATTTCGCCTTTGCGCGGGCGCACGCCCGCCGCGTCAACCAGCAAGAGACGTTCGACGATTTGCGGAGACATCACGGCGATCTCAGCCGCCAGCCAGCCACCAATGAAATGTCCGGTGAACGCCGCACGTGTGATGCCAAGCTCTTGCACGATATAAAGATAAAAGCGCGAGAGGTCGAGGAACGACTCGAGCCAGTCCGGACGCTCGGAGCCCGCAAATCCCGGATGGGTTGGGACGTAAACCTTGAAGCCGCGCGCCAGTTCCTCGTGCAGCGGCAACCATCCCAGGTTGCCTTCACTGCCATGAAGCCATATCAGCGGTTTGCCGGTTCCGGCGGTCAGATACTGTATCCGTGCGCCACCAACGGTCACGGACCTTTGCTCGAATGCGCTCGCAGCCATTTGTCTTCCTTGTCGTGAAGCGCTCGCATCTATCAAAGTCAGAGGCGATGATCGTCGCAAAGTTACGGCGCTTGTTCGAAGGGTCCGGGCAAACCCAGTTCCTTGCCCATTTCGCGGACCGCCGGGATTACCTCCTCTTTCATGAGCTGAAGGCAGCGCATCGTGTCCTTGTGCGTGATCGTCCCGTCGTTGGTCCAGACTCCGAGAATGCCCGGGCGCAGGACTTCGAGGCCCTCACGAAGTTTCTTGACGACGGTCTTCGGACTGCCGACTACCACCCGGTTGCTCTGCACTACCGCGTCCCATCCGGCTGAATCGACGCCGCCGTAGAGCGCATCCGGGCGGAGCGAATGCTTGTATTGCTCGAGGA
>DATEGX010000297.1:0-5185 GCA_035279875.1 Binataceae bacterium (SeqCode) | reverse complement strand
TGTCGCAAACCGTCACGCCCTTGCCGAGAGCGAGTCCGTCGGCTTTGACCACCAGAGGACGGCCGCTGTCCATAACGTAACGGCGCGCAGCCTCGGCATCGTCGAAGATTTCGCATTGGGCCGTTGATACGCCGGCCTCGCGCATGATGGCTTTGGCGAAGCTCTTGCTCGCCTCGAGCATCGTCGCGGCGCGGGTCGGACCGAAGATTGGCAGACCGCGCCGGTCGAATTCGTCGACAATCCCGGCCGCGAGCGGGTCTTCGGGGCCAATTACCGTCAGATCGATTTTTTGGGCTTCGGCGAAAGCCGCGAGTCCTTGAATATCGATTGGGGCGATATCCACCTGGGTGGCGGTTCGGGCGATACCGGGATTTCCGGACGCACAGAAGAGGCCCCATACGTTTTGACTCTGGCTGAATCGCCAGCAAAGCGCGTGTTCGCGGCCGCCTTTTCCGACGACGAGGACCTTCATCGTGTGTGATTATAGCGGCCGGCCGAGGGTCCTGTCGCGCCGTGCGGACAGCAGTCGATGAACGGCGGGAGAGCGCGGAATCAATCCGAATCCGCGGCGGTCTCCCGCCCTGGGGAGGATCAGGCCGCGCGACGCGGGTGGGCGACGTCCTTGGACATCACCTTTTCCGCGGCTGGGGTGAAAATATAGGCCGCGACACTTTTCATGTCGATTGCGTCGCTCATCACCATGTCGGCGGTGCCGCCCCGCGCCTGCATTTCCTTCAGCACGGCGGGGAGATCATTGGTCTCGATCTCATACAACGCGAGGTACTTGTGGGGCTTGTTCTTGTCGCCCATCTGCGTCTCGGCGAGCCGAAAGCGCTGAGCGCAAACGAATCCCGGCACGCTCAAAACGTCGGGAATATGCTGCCCATTGTACCATTGGTTAAACTCATCATCCTTGCCGGCCGTCGCATTGGTGAGCACGACGAAAGTGTACTTGGCCATCGCGGTCCTCCTCTGACTTTCTCACGGTTCGATTATTTCAACCCTTTCACGCCCAGAGCCTTCACGTCTACCGGACCAGCCTCGGAGGCAGCCGGCGGGAGTGATTGCGCGGCGAATCTTAAACCCGTCGGTCGCGAGAGTCCAACGAGTACGTTCCGCTGAATCGCTTCGTGTTCCGGCCGCCTGTGCATATTCTCGCGTGGGCGGTTAAACCACTTCCCCTTCACGCAGAGCGCCGATTTCCTCCCAGGAATAGCCTGCTTCAAGCAGGATTTCCTCGGTGTGCTGGCCATGTTCGGCAACCGGCTTCGCCTCGTGGGTGACTTCACCGTTGAGCGACACCGGACATCCCGTAACGGTCATTTTGCCAGCCACCGGATGATCGAGGTCCATCAGATAGCCGTTGAGACGGGCCTGTTCGCTCGCAAGCACCTGCTGATGGCTCGCGACCTCGGTCGCAAGGATGTCAGCGTCGTTGAGTTCCTTGAGCCATTCGGCGGTCGTCTTGCGAGGGAAAATGCCGTCAAGCACTGCCTCGATTCTCGCGCCGTGAAAGTTGCGGGTGGCGTTGTCGCCACATTCCGGATCGTTCTGGACGTCTTCGATACCCATGATCTTGCAGAAGCGCGGCCACCGCTGATCGTCCACTCCCGCGATACACAGATGACCGTCCTTGGTGCGGAACGCTCCCCACACTCCATGGAGGAACGGATGACCACGGCCCGCGCGCTCCGGCTCCTCGCCGGTCATCGATGCGTAATTCAGTTCAAATCCCTGCACGGCGATCATCGTGCCGTAGATCGAAGCATCCACCCGTTGTCCCTGTCCGGTGCGCTCGCGAGCAAACAGCGCCGCCAAAACCCCACCAGCGAGGGTCAATGCGCCGGCCTGGTCCGCGATAGCCGCGCCAGCCGCTAACGGCGGATCGGTCGGCATTCCGGTTTTCGACATAAGTCCGCTAGCCGCCTGCGCAAGGGTGTCGCGGCTGGGCCGCATGGTCCATGGACCCTTCGGTCCCCATGAGCTTGCCTGTGCATAAATGAGACGTGGGTTCACCTTGCGCAATTCGTCGTAGCTGAGGCCGAGCCGGTCGAGCACACCTGGACGGTAATTGGTCAGGATCACGTCGTGAGTCTTGGCGAGCCGCCGGATGACTTCAACTCCGTCGGCCTTCTTAAGGTCTACCGTGATACTGCGCTTGCCGCGGTTCATCGCGATGAAATAGTGCGATACGGCGGCGTTCTTGACCTTGGGTCCGCCGATTAGGCCTGCGGTAAGCCAGCGGCTGAGATCGCCGGTCTCGCGGTTTTCGACCTTGGTGATCTCGGCCCCCAGGTCGCAGAGGAATAGGGTCGAAAAAGGTCCCTGGATCTCCTGCGCGATCTCAATAATCTTAATGCCCTCGAGCGGCTTACTCATCAGTTCTACTCCTGACCAGCCGGATACGGCCCTTGGTTAAAGCGCGCAATTATCATGCGCCCGCGCGCTTATCTCAAGCATAAGGCCATAGCCTGCCGGATGTGAAGACCGTCGCCGTAAGCTAGCCTTTTGCCCCGCACGACGCGGTCGCTAAGCTGCTCCGGGATGGAGCCCAGCATCTATCAATTTCCTGAGATTTTCCGCCTTGTGCATATGGAAGAGCCGGACGATATCGAAAAGGAGGCCCGATTCCTCCAACGCGTCTGGCGCCGCCATCTGAAGAGGCCGGTTCGACGCGCCCTCGACATCGCATGCGGCAACTCTCCCCACGGTCAGATCTTCGCGCGCAACGGCATCGCGGTCGCGGGAATCGATCGCTCGTCGACCATGATCGCCGCCGGGCGCCTCGAATCGCGGGTGCTTGGAGACATCCGCTTCTATCGCCGGCGCATCGAGAAGTTTCGCATTCCAGAAAGACCCTTCGACACGGCCTTTTTTATGTCAGAGACCTTCCCGATCATGGTGCGCAACCGCGACCTGCTCACACATTTCGATTCAGTTGCTGCCGCCTTGAAACGGGGTGGATTATATTGCATCGATGTCGACCGTCACGACGACGTCAAGCCCCTGTCGGCGCGCCGACTCTGGCGTGAACGCACCGTGCAAACGCCCAAGGCGCGAGTTGAGGTCCGCGAGTACAATCGGCCGATCGCCTGGCACCAGGCGATGCACTCGATTTACGAACTTGAATGCACCATCCATTTCGACGATCGCACCGTCGTCACGCGCGACCTTATTCCGGTACGCTACAGCACGCCGCCACTGATCGATTTTGCGGCGCGTGCGTCCGGCAAATTCGAAATGATTGCGGCCTATTCCGATCTTTCGCTCACACGGCCGATTGCGCGATGCTATGGACGATGGCTCGCTGTGCTTCGGAAAGTCTAGACTGCGCATCGGTCATGAACTGTGGAACGACTATCGATGGCTCCGGTAACGAGGACCTCGAGCCGTACGTGTTGAATAAGTGGTCACCTGCACGGTGACCATCGTATGGCCCCAGGGACGCGTAGAGGAGTTGCCAGGTAGTCCACGAAATTTCGCTCAGGCAGGAGGCTTAGAATTATGCTGGTCGAGGCTCGAGATATTGTCGACGGAGTTCGTGTTCTGGCACTCAACCGGCCGCCTGCCAACGCGATTAGCGGAGATTTTCTCGAGGCTCTCGGCGAGCAATGTAAAGCGGCAAGCGAAGATGATCGGGTACGTGCGGTGATCGTGACGGGCAACGACAGGTTCTTTTCCGGCGGCCTCGATCTCAAAGAAGCGTCGAGCGGCGCCAGTCGGGTCGGCAATCTGGCCGGGACCTCAAACGACGGCATATTCATGCTGTGGACGCTACCCAAGCCGACCGTCGCGATGGTGAATAGCCACGCCATCGCGGGAGGTGTGATCATAGCGTTGGCCTGCGATTTTCGTATCACCCAGAGCGGAAACCATCGATTCGGCTTGAACGAGGTCGCAATTGGGATGGGATTTCCGCGTGGCGCCTTTGAAATCGCCAGACTCGCCCTGACCAACCAACAACTGCGCTGGACGCTGCTCGAAGCGGGCTTGTTCGACGTCAACCGCGCGCACGAACTCGGTATCGTTGATGAGATAGTCGAGCCGGGGCGGCTGGAGAGCCGCTGTATCGAAGTCGCGAAACGACTGGCCGCCAATGGACGGCTCGCCTACGCCCACACCAAGCGGAGAATTCAGGCAGAGGCGGTTGTCCGCGCTTTGAATCAGGATCAGGACGAAGCGCGGGAGCTAGCCCACATCGGGCAATCGGATGAGAGCCGCGCGCTGCTGGCCGCGCAGGTCAAAGCGCTCACGAACCGCTGAGAATCGCTACCGACGCTGCGAATCGGGATTCCGTCTCGAGAGCAATCGGTCCGCGGTAACTTGGGATGCCATGCGACGCGATCGGGTGATTATGCCCGGCAGGAGGCGTTGCAGATGGATGTGGCGGCGGTGATGGGGAGACCTTGCTCGCCTTCCATACCGCGCTGGCGAGTGAAGCGAAATTTTGCACGCCAACTCCGATCGCAACAAATACAACCCGCCCGTTGACCTCGATCCGGTGCGGATTCGGCTCAGCTTTCAGATGATCGAGTATCAGCCGATAGTTTTCCGCGAATTTCCGCGCGGCAGGCGCATCGTGGAAAGCGATCAGCCACAACAGCGTTAACCGCTGATTCTGCTCGAGTGTGATGATGCGGTCCCCCGCCCATTGTGGAAGGGTATCGAATGCGGGCGCGTGAGGCGCAAGGTGCTGCTCGAAGATCAGCTTCAAGAGCAGTTCACCATAGGTGTCGTCGTCTACCTTCTTCCACCCCTGAAGGAGGCCCTGATAACCGCTCAGCTCGATTCGCGCCGGGGGCGAGGGTCGGTCGAAGTACAGGTCGGGCTGCATGAGCTGTTGAGTCGATCGCGGCGGGTCGCTATATAGCTGGTCGACAGCGGTCCATCCCCCGCGCCGCCACGCTTCGGTCACGAAGCGCGCACCATCCGAGTACTGGAACAACATCGGCACCCTGACTCCAATCGGGACGTCGTTCATCTCCGCTGATGCATTTGTCGGCAGAACACTCAGTCTGGTTACCAGGTCGTCGATGTTCGTCCGGTCAAGGTGCCCCGCGATATAACCGAAACCGGAGATCGTGGCGTCACCTTCCGCGACCGATTTGAGTGCGAGCGACTGGTCGTCGTTATCCTTGACTCGCCGCAACGCCGCGTCCAGGCCGAAATGCTGATCTTGCAACGC
>DATEGX010000296.1:0-7034 GCA_035279875.1 Binataceae bacterium (SeqCode) | reverse complement strand
AGTCTGCGATCCGCCATTCGGTCCGTCCGAAGAAGAAGCGCTACCCTCACCGACCTGGCTTGTATCATTCCCGGCAGCCCCAGGAGCAGCATCAGACGAGCTACCAGCAAGGTCGGTATAACGACTACTTGCGCTGCCGTTCCATGAGGTTGCGGACGCACCTGCGTCGGCGACCTTCGCGCCAGGAACCTCATCCCCGCCAGTCGCGGTGTCTGATACGTCGTTTACCGTCTGCCCGGTTGCGGGCATCGGACGGCTCACGACCGAAGCCAGCCGCTGGGACATGGAAACCGTACCCGGGCGAGAAGGAATCAAAATCACTTCGTTGGAAGCTGAACCACTCAACCCTCCCGACTGCGTCAGCACATCGAGCAAGCTTTCATCGGGGCTATTCAGAAGGACCAGGCCGGGATGGTTCACGGCGCCAATGACCGCGACTTCGCGGTTACGGTATTCATCGACAAATACCGTGGCCTGGGGGTTGTACATGTACTTTTGCAGCTTGTTGTCTATTTCGGTCGCGAGCCCGTCTTCACTCAGCCCCCCGGTAGGAATCGTGCCGATCAGCGGAAGCTCAATAGTTCCATGGGTCGAGACCCGGACCCGCCGCTGCGAGAGCTGTTCGATATCTGGCACCGAGATGGTCAGAATATCGCCCGGACCGATAGGATAGTCGTTGTTCTGCGACCCATTCTGGCGCGTGTTCCAGAGCTCTTGCAGCCGCGCGAGGTCAGGGGCACTTTCCTGACCCTCTTGCGGCACGTCGTTCGGCTTAGCGGCCGCGCCTTGTGTGCCGCCGTTGGCGTCCAGCCGCATCGTGTCGGTTGCGCATCCATGAAGGAGCACAAGGAACAATGCCGCGACGGGGAGGATCGCGTAGGACGATCGTAGGAGAAATTTAGTTCGGCAAAAATTCATCTTTAGGACAATTGACAGCCGTCCAAGCTGGGTTCGAGTGCGCCCATCTAAGAAATTCAATGCGGGTTGTCGTCCAACTACTTGTCATCAGACCGCTGGATTGACACCGGCTCGGGATCGTCGCAATTCCGTCCGCGAAAACGAACGGTGCTGCCGCTAGAAGCTTTCCCCGTTTTTGGTGATTCGAACAACCCGACTCTATACGGTAGGCGTGTCCAGCCCCCGCGCCCTCCCTTGCGTCGACCACCGACTATGTAGAGAGGGCGAGGAAAGCGCCGCCACCGCGGTTATCGCGGACGGCGGCGCTTTAAGACCAAACAGGGAATCAGCGGTGGGAACCAGGCCACAAGGCGCAGCCGTCTAAGATCAGAAACGAAGGCGGTTTCATCATGAAGTACGAGGCCACGCCGTAGTCCGGACGCGCCCCTTTGTCCTTCGCGGTGTGTCGTTTATTGAGTATTCGTAATCGGCTTAATAACAGTTGTGGGCGGTCTGTTGTTGTCGGACCCCTGGGTAACGCCCACGACGATTCCGGCGATAGGGCCGGCGCCAGCGAGGCCCAGCACGGCCAGAGATGCGATTTCGCCGCCGGTCCACGCAGCGGCCGCGCTACACGTGCCAACCTGTGCTGCAACCGCGGGAGATGCATTGGAAAGCTGCCAATCCACGTCTCCACCAGCCTCCGTCAAGGTCAAGGCTCCCGAACCAGGTTTGAAGCCCGTCGACCCGGGGTCACAGAAAAGGCTGATCGGGCCCTGTGGTAAGCCACTAATCTCGTATTTCCCATCGCTACTGCTGGTGCCTTGGCCGAGTACGGCTCCGCCGGCATCCTTGGCAACGACCTGCACACCAGAGGTCGCCTGACCGCTGCTGTCGCGCGCGGTTCCGCAGACTGTCGCGCCGTAGCTCGGAACAGCCAACAACAGCGCTAACGGACCCACCGGCCATATTTTCCAACTCGGCCTCTTCATATCTTCTCCCCTCGGCACTCTGACTGCCCTAAAATCACTCGCGAGGCATGCGTCCGCCAGCCGGACCCGCCCGGTTCATCTCAAACTGCTCCTGCAACGCGCCCAACTTGCTTCCGGCCCGCGTGCCGCGACACCCGTTTTGCCAGCCATCCGGGTCTCGCGCTTTTCTCGACCCGCCTCAGCACATGTTTCAATTTGAGAAGCGCAGCCATATTTATCATTAGCGCATTTTTATTGTCAACAGACCGCGTCATTCGACGGATTACAACAAATAGCATCATTAAAGCTTATAATTGCAAGTTTATGCTTAAGCTCGGCGTCCTGACAGTCAAGGCCTAGCATTGAGGGGCAATCTTAGGCCACTCGTCGCATGAACTCCAGTATGTCGTAGCCCGTTATCGACCGGCTTTTCTCCGCCCATTCGCGCAGATCGGCTTGCGTGACCATTCCGGCCTGCGCACCCTTGGCAAGGTCCATCAGACCGATCTTTATGGTCGCCTCGTCGATCATCTCGCCCGTCTTGGGGTCAGCCATCGAGCCGCCGCCCTTCTCATGATAAAGCCGCATGACACGAACCGCCTCGTCGACCTGCTCGCGGCTGGGGGTATAGCATTCGTTGCAAATCGGCGCCTGCTGCGGGTGGATCACCCAGGTGCCATCCATGCCGAGGCTGGCGGCGCCTCGATTTCTCTCGCGCAATCCGGCCTGCAACTCAGTCACTCGTGCGGGCGAATCCTCTTTGCGCCACAGACGCAAGTAGACGTTGTCTACCGCGTGCAAACCTGCCGCCTTGGCCGCTACCACCATCGATTGCTTGGCATAGTGGAAATTCTGGTTCTGATTCTCGACGATCTCGCGCACTCCTAAGTTCGCGGCGAAATCGGCGATACCAAAAATTAACCCGCACATCCGGTCCGAAGCGGTGGCGATCTCGTATGATCTAATCAGGGCTTGAGGAGTTTCGACCAGAGATTCGATCTGGATTCGATATTTCCAGCCGGCGCGCTTCTCGAGATCGTCGAGCAGTTTCGAGGTCTCCCGGATCTCTTCGGGGCCGCGCGTCTTAGGCAAAATGATCCCGTGGAATCGATTCGGAGCGCCGAGCACGACCGCTTCGAGGTCCCCCCTGAAGAATTTCGAATGGATGTTATTCGGCCGGATTGTCACGACTTTGTTACCAAAATCGAGCGTATTGAGGGCCTCGACCATCACTTTGCGGCTTTTCTCGCCTTTGAATTCATACGGACACGCGTCTTCGAAGTCGGCCATGACATGATCGACCGGGCATTTATCCGCATCGGCAGCATTCTGATGCAGTTTCATACTGTGACCCGGGTAGGTCATTTCCGTGCGCGGAATTACAAAGCGGGCACCCTTATCCAGAACGAACATTTATGAATCTCCTGACCATAAGTGATGGAATTGGCAGTCCTAACGCAATATTTCACCCGTTGGGCATCATTATTCTAGGCGCGATCGGTTGTCGTGGCTAGCAACTGCGAATGGAATGAAAATTGCTTATCACTAGATCCTGAACGAGTTTCGCCGCGACTAACAGGCTACGCTCGCCTCAACACGCCTGCTATTAATTGATGTTGTCAACCAGCGGCAAAACCTATACCTATTCCCTGTTTCGCTTGGCCCCCTAAGCATTCGCGCACAGCCGGAGAACGAAGGACGAATGAAGGCGATAGTTTTTGAACGAAACGGAGGTTGTGAAGTTCTGCAGTACAAGGACACGCCGGTCCCGAAGGCCGGCCCCAACGACGTCGTCATCAAAGTCAGGTCGTCGGCGTGCAACTTCAACGACATCTGGGCGCGGCGCGGACTACCCGGCATGTCGATCATTCTCCCGCATATCTCCGGCTCGGATGCGGCGGGCGTGGTCGTCGAGGCTGGCAGCGAAGTCCATAACGTCAAGATTGGCGATGAAGTCGTCGTACACTGCGGAATCGCTTGCCGTCAATGTGATTATTGCACGCGCGGGGAAGAGTTTTTCTGTCGCGAGTTCAAGATTTGGGGCTTCCAGACCGGCCCGCTGGACGGCGCTCATGGCGAATTTTGCAAGGTTCCAGCCGTCAACGTTTTGCCCAAACCCGGAAACCTGAGCTTCGAGGAGGCGGCGACGATCCCGCTGGTATTGGTCACGGTGTGGCGGATGCTGGTGACACGGGCGCGAATCCAGGCAGGCGATTTCGTTCTAGTATGGGGTGCCGCCGGCGGTTTGGGCGTCATGGCAATCCAGGTAGCCAAGCTTTACAACGCGCGCGCAATCGCGGTGGCGTCGAGCGAAGACAAGCTCGAGCTGTGCAAAGAGCTGGGCGCCGAGTTTGTCCTGCATCGCAAGAAGCACGATATTCTTGGCGAAGTTCGCAAACTCACCGGCGGACGGCGCGCCGATATCGTCTTCGAGCACACTGGTTCCGATACCTGGCCAGTTTCCATGCAATGCCTTAAATGGGGCGGAACTATCGTCACGTGTGGCGCCACTTCCGGCTTCGACGCCTCGATGGATATACGGCTGCTTTGGAACAAGCAGCAGAACTATCTCGGTTCGCACCTCGGCAACAAGGGCGAACTGATGGACGCGATGCGCTTTGTCGAAAGCGGGCAGATCAAACCGGTAGTCGGCAAGGTGTTACCGCTCAAAGAACTCGGTCATGCGCAGCACCTGATGGAGACCAACGCTATCGGGGGCAAAATCGCAATCGTACCGGCCACCGCGTAACTTTTGATCAGCCCCGTCAGCAAGCTGTTCCCAACCCGCGCGTATATCGGATCAGTCTCCGTTCGAAGATCCTCCGAGTCCGGAAAAATCGGCTGATTCTGAGCGTTAACCGCTGTGGATTGACGCGTTCTCGGCGGCCCGCACCCAACTGGCGAGATTTTCGAATTCATGATATTCCGGTAAACATATCAGGAATTCTTGGAGGCGCGCGGATTCGGAAATGGCTTCACACGAGAAAGTCAAGGTCGCAGTGTTTGGCGCGTCCGGCTATTCCGGCATCGAAGCCGTGCGCATCCTGGCCGGTCATCCATTCGTCGAGCTTGCAGTACTGACCTCCGAGCATTACGCCGGACGTGAAGTCGCCGAAGTCTATCGGCATATGGCCGGCATCGACCTGCCACCCTTCGAGGAACTGCGCCCGGAGTCGATTAACGGGCGCGCCGAGGTCGTGATCTCTTGTCTGCCTGAGCGCGTCGGTGCGCAGCTTATCGCAGCTTGTGTCGAAAGCGGTATCAAGGTTATCGACGTTTCCGCTGATTTCCGCCTCAAAGACCCGGCCGCATACCGTCAGACCTACGGCGTCGACCATCCAGCGCCTGCGATGCTCAAGGAGGCGGTGTACGGCATCAGCGAATTCCATCGCCGCGAACTCCGCGAAGCCCGCCTGGTCGCCAATCCGGGATGCTATCCTACCGGAGCATTACTCGGGATCCTGCCGCTCATCCGCCGCGATCTGATAGACCCGTCGTCGATCGTGATCGACGCGAAATCGGGTACTACCGGAGCGCGCCGCCAGGCCGCGATCGAGCAATTATTCGCCGAAGTCAACGAGAACTTCCGCGCTTACAAAGTCGGCAGTCATCGCCACGCTCCGGAAATGGAACAGGAGATTGGCTTCGCCCTCGGTCGCGAAGTGGCGATCATGTTTGTGCCCCACCTGCTGCCGGTCACCCGCGGCATTCTCAGCTCAATCTTCATGCGGCCGCGCGCAGGCACGACCGAACAGGATGTTCGCGCGGCGTTTGAGGCGAGTTTCGCCAAGTCGCGCTTCGTGCGAATCCTGAAGCCAGGCGAACTGCCCGAATTGAGAAATGTCCGGGCGACCAACTTTTGCGAGATCGCTTTCGTGCTCGAACGCCGATCGCAAACGCTTTGCGTGATAAGCGCGATCGACAATCTCGGCAAGGGCGCGGCCGGACAGGCCATTCAAAATCTCAATCTGATGCTTGGATACGACGAGGCCGCGGGTCTACTCGCGGCTGCCCCCGTGCCCTAAAGCACAACCAACTGCCCAAGCGGGATAGACCGTCGATAAGAGGCCGCTCCTGTGCTCGCGGCTCAGTCGCCGGGAGCCGGCTTGCGCACACCCTCTAGCCTTAAGATCCATTAAGGTACGGCCAGACGATTCGAGTCAGCGATGCCCCGTCCGGGTTAGTCGCTCGCGTCCGTCACATTTCAAGTCGTCGCTTGGGTCCGCTCCATCATCGAAAAAACGCTTGATTGCGCGTCGCTACTCGGCGGCACGCCACGTGCTCCTACCCTCCGGGACAAGGGACGAGCCGAGTTACCGTAAACGAAACTCATCTCGGCTACGTCCAACGGGCAAGGAGGATTCTCCATGTTTTCCAAGCGCATAATATCGGCGGTGGCGGGAGTGGTGATGCTCGCGATACCAGCCAGCGCGCTGGCTCATCGACACGACGAAGGGCGCGGTGGCAACTACAATAATTCGTGGCACAACAATAATTCGTGGCACAGCCAGGGCAACGGATGGCATCAGGGATGGCGCGACCATCATGACTGGGACGACGGCTACGGGCGCCAATGGCATCCGGATCGCGACCGGCGGCCCGTTTGGAACAATCCGCCCGCCGCGTGGAACCAACGACGGTATCATGACTGGGACGACTACGACCGGCGCGACTCCCAGCGCGCTCCGTGGGCTTGGGCAAACCACTCAAGCTGGGATCAGGACTCGGCGATACCGTACTCAGATCAGCCGCCGAGCTTTCTCAACGGCGCCCCGAACTCCCGGTTACTTCGGCAGCGCGATATCACGGCGCTCGAGATCAATCGCCTTCGCGCCCGCGGCGATAGCCGGGGAGCTGCCCGCCTCGCTGGCGCGATGCAGAACCTCAACCGCCGTATGCGCCGCCAGGCCAACGGCTCCGCGTATTACAACAACGCCCCTTCGTCGTACTACGCGCCAGCTCCGAGCCAATATTCCTACAATCCCAATTACAATGCGTACGGTAGCAACCAGCCATACTACCAGGATCCGGTCGGGACGGCGGTCAACTCGATGATCGCGCCCCTGCTTGGCATACGATAAAACTCTGAGTCCTTCGAATTCCCAAATCGAGCAAACATCAGGGAGCGCGCTTCGCATAATCGGCCGAGGCGCGCTCCTGTCTGAA
>DATEGX010000295.1:0-3365 GCA_035279875.1 Binataceae bacterium (SeqCode) | reverse complement strand
GCCGGCTGGATGGACGAGGAATACCGCGGCTACGGCTACGAATTTCCATCCACCGGAGTGCGGCTCCGGCAGCTCGATGAAGGCGTGCAAATCCTCAAGCTGCTGATGACCGAAAAACGTTCGAGCTTCGAGGGACGCCACTATAAGCTCGCCGAGGCCTACAACAACCCAAAGCCGGTGCAGAAACCTCATCCCCCGATCACGATCGGCGGCAGCGGCGAGAAGGTGATGCTTCGAATTGTCGCCAAATACGCGGACCGCTGGAATTGCCCGGCCGGCTATCGCAGCTTCGAGCACAAGCTCGACGTGCTCAAAGAGCATTGCCAGGCGGTCGGCCGCGACATCAACCAGATCAATATTTCCGAGCAGCTTCTGGTTTGTATCGGAGCCAATGAAGCCGAGGTCGAGAACAAGTGGAAGATCGCCCAGCGGCTGCCGTTCTGGCGCACCGGGATTAAGGGTACGCCCGCGCAGGTGGTCGAGCATCTACGCGAGCGCGTGAAGAAGGGGATCACTTTTTTCACGATTATCTTCGGCGATATGAACAGCGACGACAGCATCGGATTGTTCGCGCGCGAGGTGATGCCCGCCTTTGCCTGAAATCAGCGGGCGCCGCGGCGTCGAGTGCGCACGCAAATTGGCCGGCCCTGGCCTCATGAAAAAGCTCGCCCCGCTATTCGTTGTAGCCGCGATTTTTGGCGCGTTATTGTGCGGCTGCGCGCCGGACCGCTTCAACACGACGCTGACCTCGGCCGATGGGTTGGGACCGGGCGATCCCGTGACCAACCTCGGCGCGACAATTGGCTCGGTCGCCGGTGTCGACCCGCAGCCGGATGGCAGCTCGCAGGTCGCGATCGACGTTGACCATGGAGACGTCCGCCTGGTGCTTCAGGACTCGATACTGGTTCTGCGCAACGACAACGGTCCGAGTCTCGAGCTGCTCAGCACGAATCCGATAAGCCTTCGCGCGCCGGTAGGCGCAACTATTCCCGGGGCCTCGAACGAGCAGGAAGCGAACCTGCTGGTCGCCAGCCGGATGCCCGGTTTTAATGCAGGGCTGGCGACGATGACGGGTGCGATGGGTGCCGCAGGGAGTCTGCCTCCAGGCGCGGCGACCGCCCCGGCCGTGACCGCGTTACAGCAACAGCTCAATGCGATGCAAAACTGGTACGCCGCCAATGGATCGCGCAATAGCGCCGCGGCTAGCCAGCAGCTTCAGCAAATCAACCAATCCGCTGCGGCGCTGGAGCGGGAATTGATAAAGCAGGGAAACAGCGCCCAGGCTCGGCGCCTGCGCGACCAGATCGATCAGCTTTCACGCACTTTGGCCGGCGCCCCACCTGCATCGGCCCCGCCAAACACGCTGACAGTTCCACCGCCCTGACTTGCTCGTCCGTCTCGTGCCAACGCTGCGCGCGCGGTTACCAACTCCAGGGCGTTTGCGTGTATAAGAGGAAAGCCACTGACGATCAGGCTCAGGAGGAAGCTATGCCCCTCTACCTCGATGAAATTTATTTCAACGTCGCTAACAAGGAATCGCTCAAGCAGATGCATGAGCTGATCAGCGGAGCGATGAAAAACGGGTTTCCGCAAGGTGTGACACTGAAGGCCGGACCGTGGGTTTCGAACGAGGAAGCCAAGGTAGTGTTGATCCTGGATATTCAAGATCATTCGCTGACCTTCAACGCTTTCAGCGGGGCGATGGCCCGTGGAATCGCCTCGCGGCGTCGGTTGACTCCGATAGTCGATTGGCCGACGGTCGAAAAGACCTTCAAGGAACTCTGAAACTGAACGGTACCGGTGTTTCCTAGCCGGTAGTAAAAATCCCTGAACGGCCGGCGGTCCTACGTTCGGAACAGCCGGAAAACGGCAGGGCGCCGATGGGCGAGTATCGTATCGGAATCGACGATGCCCAGGTGGGCATCAGGAGGACCGCGGATGTCATACGATTTACTGATTAAGAATGCGCGGATCTGCGACGGCACTGGCGCGAGAGTCTACTCCGGTTCGATCGCCGTCGAAGATGGCAGGATTGCCGGAATGGGCGACGTGTCGGGCACTGCCCGCCGCGAAATCAACGCCGATGGTCTGATCGCCGCGCCCGGCTTCATCGATATCCATACTCATTACGACGCCCAGATATCATGGGACCGGCTGCTGACCTGCTCGTCATGGCATGGAGTCACCAGCCTGCTGATGGGCAACTGCGGCGTCGGCGTCGCACCGGTGCGCCCGCGCGAACGCTCGACGATGGCGTGGGACCTCGTCAACGTCGAGGCGCTCCCGCACGACGTTCTAATGAACGGGGTTTCGTGGGAATGGGAGAGCTTCCCGGAATACATGGGCGCGGTGGAGCGCAATGGTATTGCGCTCAACACGGCGTTTCTGGTGCCGCTTTCGGCGCTGCGTTTCTATGTTCTGGGTGATCAGGCCGCCGAGCGTGCGGCCACCGCCGAAGAGACGGCGCAAATGGCCTCGATCTTTCGCGAGGCGATGCTCGCCGGAGCCTACGGATTTTCACTCAGCCTCGCGCCCCAGCATATTGGCTTCCAGGGGCGCCCGCTGGCCAGCCGGATGGCCAGCCGCGATGAACTGGGCGCGCTTTGCCGCGTGATGCGTGAGCTTGATCGCGGCGTGATCGAAATTCTGCCGAGTCGCGGCGCCAGCATAAGCCCGTCCGACAGTGGCTTCGATCTGCTGGTATACCTCGCCGAGCAGAGTAATCGGCCGGTGACCTTCCTGGCGATTCTCGACCTGCCGGGTACCCCGCTCAAAGTGCATGAAGATACGATCGAGCGGCTTAAGCCGCTGCTCGCCCGCGGCCTCAAAATCCTGCCGCAGGTCACCCCGCGTCCGATTCAGCAATACTATACCTTGCGCGATCCGTTCATTTTCGCCGCGCTCGATTCGTGGAAGGGTGTATTCAATCGGAGCGCGGACGAACAGAAGGCGCTCTTCAGCTCGCCCGATTTCCGGCAGGCCTTCAAGAACGAACTGAAAGATCGCGTCCAGAAAGCGGTATTTCGCGGTCGCTGGGACCGTGTTCACGTGGTGCGGGCGGAGCAGGAGCGCAACAAGCGCTTCCTGAACCGCAGTATCGCCGAAATCGCCGAGATACTGCACAAGGATCCGGAAGACACGATCCTCGATCTCGGCCTCGACGAAAATCTCGAGCTGGGCATCACCCTTTCAGTCATCAACGTGAATAAAGACATCGTTCACAAGTTGATGCAGTTGCCCAATACGCTCATCGGGCTTTCCGACGCCGGCGCCCACGTTGCTCAACATTGCGACGCTGGATTGCCGTCTTACCTGCTCTCCGAATGGGTACGCGAGCGTGGCACACTCACGCTCGAGGACGGTGT
>DATEGX010000294.1:0-22946 GCA_035279875.1 Binataceae bacterium (SeqCode) | reverse complement strand
TAATCCCGGAACGTTCGCAACACTTGTTGAGGTTCTGGCCGTAACTCTGGGCCGACGTCACGATATGGATTCGCGCCTCGAGCCGTACACCGGCCATCCCGACCGGATCGCGCACGCCCTCCTGCTCATCGACTGCAAACTGTTGTGCGAGGATGTGCAGCACCTGCCGATCCAACGGGATCGCCACCGCGCGAGCCGCATCGATCACCCGATCGACATCGCGCGGCCCGACTTCGCCGCCGCGTACCGCCACGATCCCATGGCTGTTGAGCCCGCGAATATGCGCGCCCGCTACCCCCACCACCGCTGTTCCGACGCGGGCGCCGGCGGTCTTCTCCGCTTCAGCCACCGCCCCACGGATCGCCTCGACGGTGGCCTCGATATTGACCACAACGCCCTTGCGCAGACCGGTGCAGGGCACCACGCCTTGGCCCACGACCGCGATGCCGTTTTCGGAAACCGAGTCGGCAATAAGCGCGCACACTTTGCTCGTGCCGACATCGAGTCCGGTCAACACGTTTCTCATCGGCTTGCCATTTGGGCCGTCCGGGTGCGAGGCGCGCCAATGCGCGCCGTTCTGGATGCGTTGCCGCCGGTTTCCGCTTCTGCGCCGGACGCGTGGTTGGCAATACTCGCCTTTAGCCGCACAACCGCTTCGCCGGGCGTCGTCATGTCAATTTGCGAGATTAGCTCGCGGCGTCCGCGCCATAAGCTCAATACCTGGGCGGCACGAGCAATCTCTGTGGCAATCTGAGCCGCCCCAAGTTCTATCTCGACCCGCGGCCATTCAAGGAATAACTCCTCACTACCATCCAGTTTGACGTGCATTTCGGAAATCATCTCGGAAAGGGTGGCTTCGCCGCGAATAAGTTGACTGGCAATTTCGAGCAGTTGGGTCGCGCCTAAGCTCTCGACGCCGGGGCCGCTCAGCACTGGCAGGTCATTTTCACCGACCAGCGAGACTGGACCCCGCAGGCTTCCCATGCTGTCGAGTTCGTAGAAACCATCTTCGCGTTCGACCAGGGCGATAGTTCCCGCCGGACGTTCGATTGCGGGAGGCCGCGCGAAGGTTTCGTAGGTGGCAGGAATCAGTTCGGACCGCCCGGTATGAGGCAGGCGGTTCAGGAGCGCCTCGATGCGAAGCGCGAGCATCCGACCCGACTGGCTGAGACCGGCGATAACGCCGAGCGCGAAAAAGGCGCACAGCGCAATACCGGCCAGCCGCCAACTCCAATCGCTGCCGGTTTTGCGCTTCTTCTTCTTTGCTGCCGCCACCGCCACCACCACGTCCGCCGCTATGTCACCAGTCGCCCACCAACCTTATTTCAGGCTCGAGCACTACTCCTGTCGTCTCTTTCACCCTGGTGCGCGCAAGTTCGATCAGCGCACGTACATCATCGGCTCGCGCATCGCCCAGGTTGACGATGAAGTTGGCGTGCTGACATGAAAATGCTGCACCGCCAATCCGCGCGCCTTTGAGCCCGGCGCCTTCGAGCAAGCGCCCGGCGAAATTGCCGGGCGGGTTCTTGAAGATCGAGCCTGCATTGGGCAAGTCACCCGGCTGGCGCGATTCACGCTTGGCGCGAATCTCCATCACGCGCGCTCTCAGCGCGTCGCGATCGCCGTGCGTAAGCTCGAAATCTACCCGCGTTATCGTGAAGCCGAGCGGCAATGCTGTCCGCCGGTACGTAAATCCAATCTCGTCATTAGTCAGCGCCCGGCTATGGCCCTCGCGCTCAACGCCGCGTACCAGTCGCACCACCCGCGCGATCTCTCCTCCGAACGCACCGGCATTCATCACCAGCCCACCGCCAACGGTTCCGGGAATTCCTTCACCGAACTCGAGGCCCTTAAGGCCGCGCTCGACCACGCTTTCGACGAGTGCCCGAAACTGCATCGCGCCGCCAGCACTGACGCTCACACCATCGATGGTGCTGGTCGAGAAGCCGGTGCCCAACTTCAGCACCAGCCCACGCACGCCGCGATCGCTCACCAACAGATTGGTCCCAGCCCCGAGGCTGAAGACCGCGGTCGCGTTTCGATAGGCGGCTTGTAGCGCGCCGGATAACTCCGCTTCGTTCTCGACTTGGGCGAAATAATCCGCCGGACCGCCGATCCTGAACGAAGTCAGGTCGGCCAGCGAGCGATTGCATTCGAGCCGGGACTCGAAGCGCGCGCGCAATTCATCTTCGAGCGCGTTCATCACCTTTCGCGGCTTCGCCCAACAAGGACAGTAAAGCTTCGCCAACTTTGTACACGTCGCCGGCGCCAAGCGTGATCACCAGGTCACCGTCGACGGTTTCGCGCGCGAGCCTGAGAGCGGGTTCGCTTTCCTCGCCCAGGTAATGGACGTTGAGATGCCCCCGCCCGCGCAATGACTCGTAAAGCCGCCGCGCATTGACATCGGCTATAGGCTCCTCGCCCGCACCATAGACCTCCATCAGGTAAAGCACGTCGGCGTCATCGAAGGCCGTCAGAAAATCGTCGAAAAGGTCGCGCAGGCGGGTGTAGCGATGTGGCTGGAAGACCGTCACAACACGGCGCTTAAAGCCGGCCCGTGCCGCCCGCAGAGTCGCGCGCACTTCCTGCGGATGATGTCCATAGTCATCCAGCACGATGCGCCCGGCCGCTTCGCCTTTGATCTCAAAGCGCCGCACAATTCCCGAAAATGCCGCCAGAGCGCGCGCAGCGGTTTCAAAGTCAATTCCCAGCTCGAGCGCGACCGCGATCGCCGCCAGCGCGTTCATTGCGACGTGATGACCTGGTGTGGGAACGGTTACGAGCCCGAGCGCTACTCCCCTGTTCTTTACCTCAAAGCGGGTCGCCAGGCCGTCGATCACAATGTTTTCGGCACGCAGATCAGCGTCCGGCGCGACACCATAGGTCACGAACGGCTTGCGCACCAACGGTAACAAACCGCGCACATTCACATTATCGATGCCGAGTACAGCCAACCCATAGAACGGCACCCGATTTATGAAGCTCAGGAACGCTTCGCGCACCCGCTCCATGGTGCCGTAATGGTCCAAGTGCTCGGCGTCGATGTTCGTCACGATCGCGATGGTCGGCAGGAGCAGAAGAAACGACGCATCGCTCTCGTCGGCCTCGGCCACCATGAAATCGCCGCGCCCCAAGCGCACGTTGGTGCCACGTGCGCGCAGGTTTCCGCCAATCGCGACCGTCGGGTCGAACCCTGCCTCTTCTAAAATAAGCCCGGCCATCGAGGTCGTCGTGGTCTTTCCATGCGTGCCAGCAATCGCCACGCCGAGACGCGCCATTCGCAGTAACTCGCCGAGCATTTCCGCGCGCGGAATCACGGGAATCTTCATGGCGCGCGCGGCGGCAACCTCGGGATTCGAGAACTTCACGGCCGACGAAATCACCAGGGCGTCAAGCTCGTCGCTGAGATGACCAGGGTGATGGCCATTGTCGATCGGGATGCCAAGCTGTTGCAGTCTTGCGACGGTGGCACTGACGCTAAGATCGCAACCGCTGACTTCCAGTCCTAGCCGCAGACACAACTCGGCAATGCCGCTCATTCCCGCACCGCCGATGCCGACGAAATGAAGCCGGCGCTGGCGCCGCAGAATTTCGCTGCGCGCCCAGCCGCTCACGCTCGAACTTCGACCGGCCTAGCTGTCTCGAAGCACACACGGGCAATACGCTTGGCCGCATCGGGCATGGCAGCCTGATGCGCTCGCTGGCCCATCTCGACCAGGCATTGAGGATTTGCGATCAGTCGTTCTAACTCCCTGGCTAGATTTTCGCCAAGGTGTTCATCGTCATGAATGATTGTCGCACCGCCCAAACGCGCGATCACACCCGCGTTATGCTCCTGCTGACGGTCACGATGAAATGGATACGGAACGAAGATCGCCGGACGGCCAGCCAGAGCAAGCTCGGAAACCGTCATCGCACCCGAACGGGCAATCACGAGGTCGGCACGAGCGAGCGCGGTCGCGACATCATCGATAAACGGCGATACTCGAGCGTTGCACGAAAGTTCTTGATACCGCTCTTCGACCACCGCCCGGTCCGCCTCTCCCGTCTGATGAACAATCGTCAATTTTATAACAGTTTTTCCGAGAATAGTGAAGGCTTTTAGGACTCCGACGTTAAGTCTGTGAGCACCGGTGGACCCGCCTAAAACAAGGATTTGAAATGGACAGGCCGGGCGCTTGGCGGGTCCAGGGATCGCTGTAAAGCGCACCGGATTACCTGTGACTTCGACCTTGGTTGTCGCGAAGGCGGCGGCCGCCTCGGAGAAACCCACGCACACTTTCCGCGCAAAGCGCCACAGAACCCGATTGGCTAAGCCCGGCCGGGTATTCTGCTCCAATAGGACCAAGGGCGTGCGACGGACGATCGCCGCCACCGCCATCGGCGCCGACGCATATCCTCCCGCACTCACCACCAAATCCGGATGGAAACTTCGCACCAATCGGCTCGCGCGGCCGACCGCTGAGAGGAACTCGCGCAGTGCGCGAAGCCGCCTCAACGGATCTTTACCGGTAAAGCCGCTCACCGGGAACAATTCGTAGCGAAGCCCGCTCGTCGGAAACCATCTTGCCTCCATTCCGTTAGTCGCACCGACATGAAGGATTTCTGCGTCAGAGCATTCCCGCCGGATCTGCTCCCCGACTGCGACGGCCGGGAACAAATGACCACCAGTCCCTCCACCTGCGATAATCACACGTATCACGGTGCAATCGCCGGCCGGCGCGAAAGTGCGAGCAGCGTGCCCAATTCCGCTAAGGCCATCACGATCGCCGTCCCGCCATAGCTCAAGAACGGCAGCGGCAGCCCTTTGGTGGGTACCAGGCCAATAACCACCGCAATATTGATCAACGCCTGCAAGGCCAACAGCGAGGTCAGTCCGGCGGCCAACAGGCTCGCGAACGGGTCCGGCTCCTCGTGGGCAATACGCATGCCGCGGACCAGGATCATCACGAACAGCGCGATTACCAGCAGTGCTCCGATCAGGCCGAAATCGTCGGTGATGATCGCGAAAACGAAATCTGTATGGGCTTGCGGAAGATAGAACATCTTTTGCCGTCCAGCGCCCAGCCCCTGGCCCCATTTGCCCCCTTCGCCAAGGGCGATGAAGGACTGGATCAATTGGAAGCCGGCCCCGCGCGCTGATCGCCAGGGATCCACGAATGCTGCGAATCGCCTCATTCGGTAGGGTTTTGCCACTGCCTGGATTGCGAGTCCCGTCAGCGCCACACCGCCCGCTACACCGAGGTGAAGTGGACGTGCGCCCGCCGCGAACAGCATCGCGAAGACCAACAGGACCACCATCACGGTGCTGCCGAAATCCGGCTGCTTCAGTAACAGGAGAATAAGCGGCGCGACAATAACCAGAGCCGCTAGAGGTCCAGCTTTGGCGTCTCGCATCCGTTCCTCGCGCCGCGAGAGGAAGTCCGCCAGGAAAAAAACTATCGCCAGCTTCACGAGTTCGGACGGTTCGGCCAGGATCGGTCCGAGTCGGACCCATCGGCGCGCCCCGCCGCGCATCACTCCAAGGCCGGGAATCCAGGTGGCGACCAACAGCGCGCATGAAACCAACGCCAGCGGAATCACCATCCGCTTGAGCGCAGCCAATGAAAATTGCGAGAGCACAATACACGCTAGAAGTCCGGCGGCGATGTGTCCCAAGTGGGCCTTGAAGAAATGGAAGGCGTCACCGGTCTTGGCCTGACCAAGGAAATAAGTGGTGTTCAACACCATCAGCAGGCCGAGCGCGAGCAGTGCCGCCGCCGGAAGATAGAGCCACGGATCCGGCCGGCGCCATCGAACACCCTCAAAGCGCGCGAACCAGCTCCTGAAATACACGCCCGCGCTCCGCATAGTCCTTGAATTGATCGAAACTCGAGCAGGCCGGCGACAACAGCACCGTATCTCCGGGGCGCGATGCTGCGGCCGCGGTCTTCACGGCTTCGCTCAGCGTCTCGACACATTTGATCGGGACACTGCCAGTCACCGCCACCCGGATGGCTTCTCGTGCGGCACCATATAGCACCAGCAGTCTGCATTTATCTCTCAACGGTTCGCGCAGCGGCGCATACGAACCGCCCTTGTCGACTCCGCCGGCGATCAGGATAACCGGCGCGCTCACGGCGGCGAGCGCTGTGGCCACGGCGCCGACATTGGTGCCCTTGGAATCGTCCAGATAAGTGACCCTGTTCTTTTCGCGGACGAATTCCAATCGATGAGGGAGGCCGCGAAACGTAGCCATGGCCTGCCCTATCAACCCAGGTTCGATGCCTATCGCGAGCGCGGCACCCGCCGCCGCCATCGCGTTGGTGCGATTAAACGCACCCGGCAATCTGAATTCATCCATGCGAATGGTTCCGCGTCTGCTCTCGACCTCGAAACAAAGCACAGCATCGCCCCAGATTGCGGGTTTTGCTTCGGTGCCGCTGAGGCCGAAGCTCAATACGCGCGCACGCATCCGATTGTGCAGCCGCCAGACTGCAGCGTCGTCGCGATTGAGAATCGCCCAGTCATCGGCACCCTGATTTTCGAAAATGCGAGCCTTGGCACGACCGTATTCCGCAAGGTCTTGGTATCGATCCAGGTGGTCCTCAGTGAGATTGAGATGAACCGCGACTTTGGGCCTGAAGGTCTCGATCGTCTCGAGCTGGTAGCTCGAGACTTCAACCACTCCGATTTCGAAATCGCGCCCGGCTGCTTCGATCAGCGGCGTGCCGAGATTTCCGCCCACGAAGACATTTCGCCCGCTCAGCTTTAGAATTTCACCGATCAGCGTGGTTACGGTGCTCTTGCCGTTGGTGCCGGTGATCGCGATGATCGGGAAATCGATGAAACGACCCGCCAGCTCCAGTTCGCCGACGACCGGAAGCCGCGCAGCTAGTGCCGCCCGCACCAGGCCGGTCGAAAGTGCGACGCCCGGACTCACAACCACCAGCTCTACGCCTTCGAGCCAGGCTGGGTCTTCCGCGCCGAGGCGCAGTTCGGCGGGGGGTACGTCGCCTGCCGCGAGTTCAGCGCGACGATCGGTCAGAATCAATGACGCGCCGCGCGCGGCGAGGAATCGCGCCACCGCCGAGCCGCTGACGCCCAGTCCAATTACCATCACGCGCCTGCCGCGAAGTTCCATCAGCCACTCCGCTCATCTGAGCTTGAGCGTGCTCAAGGCGACCAATGCACAAACGATCGAGATTATCCAAAACCGCGTGACGACCACTGTTTCAGGCCACCCAGCCAACTCGAAATGATGATGAATGGGTGCCATCCGGAAAATCCGCCGATGCGTCATTTTGTAGTAATAGCGCTGGAGTATCACCGACACCGCTTCAAGCACGAACACTCCGCCCGCGATCGGCAGCACGAGTTCCTGCTTGGCCAGCAAAGCGACGGTGCCAAGCGCCCCGCCCAGTGAAAGCGCGCCGACGTCCCCCATCATCATCGACGCCGGGTATGCGTTGTACCAGAGGAAGCCCATCGAGGAAGCGATCAGCGCGGCGCAGAAAATCGCGATCTCGCCTACTCCCTCGACGTGCGGGACATCCAAATAGTGCGCGAACTTCAGGTTTCCGGCCACATAAGTGAACGTCCAGTAGCAGAAACCGACCGTCATCACCGGACCGATTGCCAGGCCGTCGAGCCCGTCGGTCAGATTCACCGCGTTTGATGAAAAGACGATTACCGCCATCGCGAACGGAATATAACCCCACCAATGCAGGTTGGGATGAATCCGTTTCAGAAACGGCACCGTCAGATCGGTGGAGAAGCGCAGAATTCCAAACAACCATACCGCGGCAATAAATGCGCAGGCGAATTGCCAGAACAGTTTCTGCGACTCGGTGAGGCCATTGCCCTTGCCGCGTTTGAGCTTCAGGTAGTCATCGCTGAAGCCGATCGCGCCGAAGCTGACCGAAACGAAGAGCGCGACCCAAACGTAGGGATCGGCGACATTCGCCAGCAGTAACGTCACCACGATACATGAGGCGAGAATCAGCAGTCCGCCCATGGTGGGCGTTCCAGCCTTCTTCTGATGCGCCTGCGGAACGTCTTCGCGAATTGTCTGACCAATATGCGCCGCGCGAAAGCGATGTATCAGCGTTGGTCCGAGGCCCAGCGAGATCACCAGCGCGGCGAGTCCCGCCAGCACCGATCGGAAAGTCTCGTAACGCAGAACGTTGAAAGCCTGGTAGCGGCCATGCAGCGAGAAGAGCCACAGGTACAGCATGGCCCCTTAGAGTCGCCACTTCACGATGGCGGCGCAAGGCCATGGGACGAGCGCGATCGAATTTTTCGTGCACCGCACTACGCTGGCCGCTCGCGCTCGTTTGCCAACTCACCCGGGCCAGCGTTTCGACCTCGCGTTCCAAGGCAAGCCTTCGGCCGACCGCCACTACTCCGCCGCCGCCACCTTCGGCTCGAAGGCTCCCCCTGGAACGCGTCTGTCAACCAATCCTCTTTCCGATACGGATTTTCGGGCAGGCGTCCGCCATACCGGCTCTGGAGGCCGAAATTCGCATCACCACAAATTCGTCCCGTCCCCACCACCACGAATCACGGCACCGCTACGGCGGACGCCCCAAATCAACCGGCGCTCATCACTCCCGCCAATTCCCGCACTACCGCGCGATCGTCAAAATCAAGCCGGCGCGAGCCGACCAGTTGGTAATCTTCATGTCCCTTGCCCGCGATCAGGACGATATCGCCGCCTCGCGCAACCGCGAGTGCAAGCGCGATTGCGGCACGCCGATCGGGTTCGACCACGTAGCCTGTGCCGTTACCTGCGGCACGTCGCTCAAGTCGCTTAAGCGTGGTCGCTGCCAGTCCCGCCTCGACCTCTGTAATAATCGCGAGCGGATCTTCGCTGCGCGGATTATCCGAAGTCAGTATCGGCAGGTCAGCCAGGCGACCGGCGATCTCGCCCATGATCGGGCGCTTGCCGCGATCGCGATCACCGCCGCATCCGAACACGCAGATGAGCCGTCGCGGAGCCAGTGCGCGCAGCGCCCTGAGCACCGCTTCGAGCGCATCGGGCTTATGCGCGTAGTCGACCAGGACTTTCACGCCGCCCGCCGCAGGTACCGCCTCCAGCCTGCCGGGGGCCCCTGGGCATCGCCGCACACCCTCCACCACCGCGCCCGTTTCGATGCCCAGGGCCACCGACACGGCGGAAGCCCCGAGAATATTAAGCAGGTTGATTTCGCCGAGCAGGGGCGAGCGAACCTCGAAGCGTCGCTCCCCGGCCACGATCGTCGCGCGGATTCCATCCAATCCAGCCGCGTAGTCTTCCGGATGAACGTCGAGGGCGCGATCCATACCGAAACTCAGCCTCGGTACGCGCACCGCTTGGAGCACGCGCGCACCGTATGGATCGTCGCCGCGCACGATTGCCACGGGTTCAACGGACTTACTTTTGGACAACAGTTCGGTAAAGAGACGTAGCTTGGCGGCAAAATAATTCTCGATCGTGCCGTGATAGTCCAGATGGTCGCGGCCCAGGTTAGTGAAGATGCAGGCGCGGAAATTAAGTTCGTCGACCCGTCCCTCCTCGAGCCCGATCGAGGAAATTTCCGCCGCCACGGAAGTCACCCGTTCGCGCTCCATCGTCGCAAGCGCAGCTTCGAAATCGATAGACTCGGGCGTCGTGAGTCCGCCCAGCAGCTTGCTACCGCCCAGGAAGATTCCGATCGTGCCGACGATGCCGCATTTGATCCCGGCCGCCTCGAAAATCGAACGAAGCAGATAAGTAGTTGTGGTCTTGCCGCTGGTCCCGGTTATCCCGATCAGATCCATCCGACGGCTGGGGGCCCCGTAAAAATGAGACGCGGCCACGCCCATCAGCCGGCGTGGCCGCTCGCACTCGATTATAGTCACCGTGGGGCGCATCGCCTCATCCACCCTCCGCCGCACCACCAATGCGCGCGCCCCACGGTTTAATGCTTCTTCAAGGTTGGCGCGCTCCTGAGCTTGATTGCGCGCCGTCGAAAAAAACAGGTCGCCGGGATTGACCTTGCGCGAGTCATACGCGAGTCCGCTGATTTCGGCGTTCGCATCACCGATAACCGCGCCCACTTCGACGCCCGCGATTAGCTCCGCCAACCTCATTGCAGAGCCCGTCCACGCCGCCCCTCGGGCAGCGTCGGTGTGTCGAAAGTTCGCGACGCAACCCGCAAACTCGCGCGCCCCGACGTTTCCAGCGTCTCATTTCGGACACCGGGCTCGCCCAACACGATTCGTACCGCGCCACCGGTCGCAACACTCCCCGCCGCCGGGAGCTGCCTGACCACATAGCCGCTGCCTTGCACTTCAATCGCGAGTTTTCGCTCTCGCGCAAGCGCGAGAGCCCCGCGAAGACTCAATCCGTGAAAATCCGGCGTTCGGGGACCCATCGGAGATCCAGCGGTGACCGCTTCAACATTCCTGGCTTGTGACGCGAGACCGTCGCCATCCGCCCCATCCGGCCCGCCGTCAACGCCGGATGCGGCATTCCCCTCACCAGCGAAAGGCAGCAGGCTTGCCGTTTCCAGCGCGGGATGCGCCGGGGCGACGTCCATGCGCTGCAGCGCGGCCGAGGCGATCTCGCTGAAGACCGGTGCCGCAACCAGTCCGCCGAAATGGCCATTGGGTACGTCGTAGAGCACGACCAGGACTACAAGTTTAGGATCTTCAGCCGGCACGAAGCCGACAAAAGACGCAACCAGACGATCATGGTAGTAAGTGCCGGTTGCAGGATTCACCATCTGCGCCGTGCCGGTCTTGCCTGCGACCATGAAGTCCGCCACCTGCGCGAGGTGAGCGGTGCCGTCCTGTCCGTTCACCACACCGCGGAGCAGCATATTCATCGTATGAGCGACGGTCGGCGAGATCGCCCTGTGCAAGGCCTGCGGCGTATGCTCGAGCAGTTCGTGACCCTCGGCGTCGTAGGCCGCCTTCACGACGTATGGACGCATCACCACGCCACCGTTGGCGATCGCGGCGTAAGCGGTTGCGAGTTGAATCGGAGTGACCGCTACACCCTGGCCGAAGCCGTGATCGGCGAGATCGATTTCGTGCCAACTCGTGGGCGCACTGAGCAATCCGCGCGCCTCGCCCGGCAGGTCGATTCCGGTTTTGCGCCCCAAGCCAAAGGCGGAAAGCCCCTGCCCGAAACGCTGCGCGCCCAGCGCGAGCGCGATTTTGGCGGCGCCAATATTGGAAGATACCTCGATCACCCCGCCAAGATTGAGCCATCCATGCGGGCTGTCGTCGTGAATAGTTCGCCCCGCAAGATGCCATTCGCCTTGCTCGCAGAAAAAAACGCGCGAGGTATTGATGACCTGGTCTTCGAGCGCGATCGAGCCCAGCAACCCTTTCATGGTCGAGCCCGGTTCGAAGGCGTCCTGCACCGCCGCATCGTGCAGACGATCGCCTCCTCGGACGTTTCGCGAACCGACGTTGGCGAGCGCTAAAACTTCGCCAGTGAACGGATCGAGCACCACCGCCGAACCCCGCCGCGCACCGCTCTGCTTGATTTCGTTACCTAGAAAATTCTCCGCCTCGGACTGGATCGACGAATCGATCGTCAACACCAGGCGCGCCCCAGGCTCGGGATTCTTCAACTCCATTGGCGAGTCCAGAATCGGACGGCCCAGCGCGTCATGGTAGAAGCGCAGGACAACCGGCTCACCGCGCACCAACTTGTCATACTGAAGTTCGACGCCGGAGAGTCCCTGGCCGTCCGTCCCCGCCATCCCAACCACCGCCGCGGCCAGGTTGCTCTCCGGGTAGAAACGTTTGTATTCGCTTACTGTTCCGACGCCTTCCAGCCCAAGCTCCTCAACCGCACGGGCCTGGTCGGATGCCAGATGGCGCGCCAGCCAGACAAACGGCGCACCACGTCCAAGCCTGGATTCGAGTTCCGCGCTGCTCAGACCCAACAGCGCCGCCATCCGCGCTCGCTCGGCCCGGGAACTGTTCTCCAGCAAGATTCGCGGACGTGAATAAATCGAACGGGTCTCGGCAGATAGCGCCAGAGGCGTGCCATTGCGGTCGACAATCGGACCACGCACCGCGGCCAGATCCATTTCCGACGTATGCTCATTATGAGCAAGCGAAACCAGCCGAGGTCCGTCCACCAAAACGATTATAGAAAGACGAATCCCCGTCAGCACGAAGAGTCCCGCCAGTACGACGGTCAGCATGCCGACTCGCGCACGCCGCTGTGTGAAAGCGTTTTTCACCTTTCGCCGTTACCGCATCATCACAATCTGCCCCGCGGCCGGTGGCCTGAGCCCGTACCTGGGGGCGAGTGCGCGCAGCCGTTCGTGCGACGAGAGTTCGGCGGCCTCGAGCCGCAACCGCTGATTCTGCTGCTCGAGGGTTCGCAGCTCGAGCCGAAGCGCCGACAGGCGGTAACCCTCCTGGGTCGCCTCCAGCCGGATCATCAGAGTGGCGAAGCCCGCCGCCACCACCGCAACCCCGAGCAAGGCCGGAATAATCCACGACGATTGGGCCGTCGGCTTGGAACGGCGGTTCAATGCGCCACCCGCTCGATACATCTGAGTCGTGCGCTGCGCGAGCGACGATTGTTGGCCATTTCCTCGGCATTTGGTCTCATCGCCTTGCGGGTTATGCCGATAAACTCCCCACTCTTGCTCAGTTCACGAAAGCGCCGCTTGACCGGCCGGTCCTCCAGCGAATGATAGGCGAGGACAATCAGCCTCCCGCCGGCCGCCAGCCGTCCGGGCGCCTTCTCCAGCAGAGCCGCAAGGCTCTCAATTTCGCCGTTGACCGCGATGCGTAGCGCTTGAAATGTACGTGTGGCCGGATTGATCGCTCCGAAGCGGCGTCCGCCCAGCACGCTTTCGATCACCGCGGCAAGGTCGCCGGTGGTCTCGAGCGGCCGCGGCCGGCGCGCCTCGACTATTCCGCGAGCGATCCTGCGCGCGGCATGCTCCTCACCATACTCGTGAAGGATGCGGGCGAGTTCATCCTCGGGTTCTTCGTTAACGATGTCATACGCACGTAGCTGCTGCCGCTGGTCCATCCGCATGTCGAGAGGTCCGTCGGCCCTGAAAGTGAACCCGCGCGATGGATCGTCGAGCGCGAAGCTGCTCATGCCGAGATCGGCCACGATCGCTCCAGCGCTGGGGCCGGTGCATTGATCGAGCAGTTGCTCGAGTTCGCGAAAGTCGGCATGCCGCAGGGTTACGCGCGAGCCAAAAGGAGCGAGCCGATCCGCCGCGAACCGCAGCGCCGTCGCATCGCGATCGATGCCGAGCAGCCTGGCCTCAGTCTCGCGTAGCATCCGCTCGGCGTGACCGCCAGTGCCAATCGTCGCGTCGACAATCATCATAGGCTTGGCAGCGCGGACGAGCCCCACCACCTCCTCAGCCATCACCGCCACATGTTGGCGGCTCGCCGCGCTCAAGCCTTGGTCACCCTCCAAGCGCATCTCCCCTTCATCCTGCGCCAATGGAATTAGATATCAGCGCTGTCGCGGTATTGACGATTCCGCACCATCTCCAATGCCAAGTTCCAAATCTTCTTGAAGCGCCCCTGCTCCCACAATTCCATCCGATCATTCTTGCCCGTCAGGATGACTTCGCGTTCGATGCCGGCAAACTCCCGCAACTTCTGCGGGATCAGGATCCGTCCCTGGCGATCAATCGGAACCTCGTGCGCCCCCGCCAGAAAGAAGGTCTCGATCAGTTGCGCGCGGTCATCCATGGTGCGATGGGAATGGAACTTTGCCGCAAACGTATCCCAGTGTTTTGCCGGAAAAAGCAGCAAACAGTACTCGTCGCTTTGGACGAAGTTTGTGATATAGAGACTCTCATGACCGTTGCTCTGCAATTCCTTGCCAAACTTGGACGGAATGCTTATCCGGCCCTTGTCATCGATCACGAGGTCAAAGCTACCGTTGAAACCCAAAGCGCTTTCCCCACTCTAAGCCTTAGGTGGCCGCGCTTGGCTCTTCCATATTATCCCACTGCGTTCCACTGGACCCCACCCTGACCCACTGAGGCTCGCGTGTCAAGAGAAACCTCTCTACTTCTTGACTAGCTATTGCGTATATTTTTAGGCGAATAAAAAGCGAAGCGCGTTACCAAGTTTACTGGCGATTGAAGTTTCCGGGACGAACTTGCGCTCCGTGTCCGCACCCCGTAGCCTGAAAGCGCAATGCCTGAGCAACCTCAAAGCGCTGAACCGTCGCCGGATCCTGGCACTGAATATCTCCACGGCTTGGAACTTGTAACTGAAGTTATCCATGGCGCAGCGATCGCCCTTGGCTTGAGTCTGCTATGGGTGCTCGAGTTGGTGCGCAATGCGGTCTTCCGTTTGCTCGATCGGGCGAACATTCGGGCACGCATTCGCCGTGCGAGCCCCTTCCCGCCGGGCCAGCCGCGCAAGCGCGCACCATTGGATGCGCACCGTTAGAGATCCCCCACTTCCTTCCACCGGCGCTTTCGTGAATCGTGGCTCGGCGGTAAAATTGGGTAGCTGAACGTCTCGGCCCAGGGTCCCCTAGCTCGAGGTTCAAGTCGTTTGTCACGTGGAATAGACCCAAAAGATAAGCTTCACGAGACGCCGCGTGTGGTGGTTGATTTCGATTTATTGCGGCGTATCGGCGGCCGCAATTTTCGCGATCTCGGCGGTCATCCGGTGGCGGACGGCCGTATCGTCCGACGCGACAAAATCTACCGCTCTGCGCATCTTGCCGAGATTCCCGAGGAAACGCCGCATCCGCTGGCGGCGATTCGGTTGCGTACCCTGGTCACACTGCAGAGCCGGCTCGAGGTCCGCCATTTAGGCCCGCCGCGCGCCGAATTTCTCGAATCGGGGGTCCGATGGGAGCATATTCCGATCGGCGATCCATGGTTTCGTGAGGACGGCTTTCACAAGATCGATACAAAGCCCGGCGACGAGCACTTGGTGATCGTAACCGAGTTCCGCAGCGGCTGGCAGTCGTTCTTCAAGCTGTTGGCGGAGCGGGAAGTCTATCCCCTGGTATTTCATTGCTCGGCGGGACGCGACCGCACCGGAGTCGGCGCCGCGATGCTGCTGGAACTGCTGGGCGTCAGTCGGGATCTGATCGTCGCGGATTTTCTGGCCAGCAACACTACTTTCCCCAAAATGCCACTGAGTGAGCGTCAGTTGCAGCCGATTTTCTCGTTAATCGACGAAAGCGGCGGGATCGAGAACTTCATGCTCGAGACCCTCGGCCTGGACGTCACTGACTTTGAGGCAATCCGCAACGATTTGCTGGAAGAAGCCTCCGGCTGAAGAGCTCGTAGCGGTGGCGAATCGATCTTCGGCCATCTGACATCTCCCAGACCTTCAGCTTGATTCGTGCGCGATCTATAGTCGAACCTGCGCGCGGCCGGCACGCTATATTCGCACGAACGCGCGTCCGGAGGATCGATGAGCAACCAAAGCTGGCGGATCGATGGCGAATACTTCGAGTCGTGCAACTGCACCCTGCTTTGCCCTTGCCTGCTCTCTAATGCGCAAGCCCGGCCGACCGAAGGCCATTGCGATGTCGTGCTGGCTACTCATATAGCTCGAGGCACTTACGGGAGTGCCGACCTGTCCGGACTCAATGCGGTGCAGGCCTTGACCACGCCCGCTGAGATGTCCAAGGGCGGAGGCACTCTCGCCGTTTACGTCGATAGCCGCGCCAACGACGCTCAGCGTGCGGCGCTCGAAGCCATTTTCACCGGCAATGCGGGCGGACCGCACTCTCTGATGGGAGGCATGATCGCTCATCGCCTGCCGACCAAGACCGCGCAGATCGATTTTCGCTCCGATGGCAGGAAATTCATACTGTCGATTCCTGGAATTTCCGACGTCACGATCGAAGGCGTGATCGGTGCGCGTAACCAGGTCGTATGGCTCGAGAACGTCGGCCACCCGTTCTCGCAAAGGCTGGCCGCGGCCAAGGCCGGGCCGAGCCACTTCAAGGATCATGCGATGACCTTTGACAATTCAGGCCGCAACGGCCATTTCTCGCCGATTAGCTGGTCAAATTCCTGAGGCCGCAACGATTCGGCGCGCCGAATCGCCTCTTCCAGAGGATGGACAACCCCGAGTGCCATCTCGGACCAACTTCGGACGTCTGCTAGAGATGCTTCGCAATCTCGAATGAACGTCGAATCTGAGACCGAAACCACTCGAGTGGCCAGTGGCTCAGTCATGGCCAAAATGCTCTGGCGCGATCGCTTGACCATCGGCACGGCGCTCGCAGCGATTTCAGCGCTCGCATGGCTTTACCTGGTGCGGATGCCGATGGCACCAGCGGATTTCGGGTCGCCGGCCGCGCATTTACTGGCCGCATTGCCTCCTCGGTGGGCCGACGCCTGGATCATTTTCATGATGTGGGCGGTGATGATGGTCGCGATGATGCTGCCGAGTGCGTCTCCGATGGTCCTAAGCTACGCTCGGATTGCGCGCGGCCGTGCCGATACACCCGGCTACGCCATCTGGCTGTTCGCGGGCGGCTACTTATTGGTCTGGACGGTCTTCAGCGCCTTCGCCACCGCCGGTCAGCTCGCGCTCGATAAGGCTTCCCTGCTCTACGGACCAACACGCGCCACGCCGATAATCGGCGCGATTCTGTTGGCGCTGGCGGGAATCTATCAACTGACGCCGCTGAAGAATGCCTGCCTCGGTCATTGCCGCTCGCCGATTGGATTTTTCATGACCGAATGGCGCGGCGGTGCGAGCGGCGCATTGACGATGGGCATCAAGCACGGCTCTTTCTGCCTGGGATGCTGCTGGATTCTAATGGGGCTGTTGTTCGTTTTCGGCGTGATGAATTTGCTTTGGGTGGCGGTTCTGAGCGGGCTGGTGCTGATCGAAAAAGTCGCGCCCTTCGGTCGTGCGATTGCGCGCGTAAGCGGCGTGTTGATGATTACCGGGGCGGTCGCGCTGGCGCTCTGACTCCTCTCCGGCCACCCCCGGGACCAGGCGGATCATGCCCCGGACCGCAAAAATCTCAGGCCAAGATAAACCCGTCCTGTATACCATTGGCCATTCCACTCATCCGATGGAAGCCTTCTTGGCGCTACTACGCCAGCATGAGATTGCGCTGCTGGCCGACGTGCGATCGTTTCCAAGCTCGCGCCGCTGGCCGCACTTCAATCAGGACCAACTTAAAGTATCAGTTGAATCGTCGGGCATCGGGTATTCGTGGCAAAAGGCGCTCGGGGGAAGGCGTCGCTCCAAGTTGGTGGACTCGCCGCATAGCGCGTGGGAGGTGGCCGCCTTCCGTTCGTACGCCGACTACGCGGACGGGGCCGAATTCGCCGCTGGATTGCAGGAGCTAATCGGTCTCGCGATGGTCCGCCGCAGCGCAATCATGTGCTCGGAGGGACTGTGGTGGCGATGCCACCGGCGGATCATCTCCGACCACATGACGGTGCGGGGATGGGAAGTGCGCCACATCATGCCCGATGGCAAGCTGGCGCCGCATCCGCTCACCGAATTCGCCCGGATCGAGCACGGGCGAATACTCTATGACGGTGGTCAGTCCGGGTTAAAGCTAAAGTAACGCTTCAAATTCGCGTAGTCTCCGCCGGCTCGTCGACCACGCGGTTTTCGATATAGCCAATCCGTTCGATTTCGACGCGCACCACGTCGCCCGCCTTGAGCCATTTCGGCGGCTTCATCACCGCCGCGACGCCGGCCGGCGTGCCAGTCGAAATCACCGTACCAGGCTGCAGCGTGAAGACGGTGGACAGCGTCTCGACCTGCTCGAAGCAGTTGAAAAACAGCATCTTGGTATTCGAATGCTGCCGCTCCTCGCCATTGACCAGGGTGCGCAAATCGAGCGTGTGCGGGTCGCCTAACTCCTCCGGGGTAACCAGCCAGGGCCCGGTCGGGCCGTGCGTGTCGAACGACTTGCCCAAGGTCATCGTCGCCGCGCGCCGCTGCCAATCGCGCACGCTCACGTCGTTGACAATCAGATACCCGGCTATCACTTCATGCGCGCGGTCGCGCGGCACATGGCGGCAGCGGCGGCCGATTACGAACCCGAGTTCGCCCTCGTAGTCGAGGGCGGTTGAAACTCGCGGAAGATGAATTGGATCATAAGGGCCGTTGACGCAACTCACCTGTTTGTTGAAGAACAGGGGGAATTGCGGTTTCTCGCGGCCGGTTTCGGCCACGTGGTCGGCATAATTGAGACCGATCGCGAGGAACTCCGGCGGATGCTGAACCGGAGCTTCAAGCTTGACCTGGGACAGCGCGAAGCGCGGCGCGTTATGTGCGGCCTTGCGCACCCGATCCATCGCTTCAGGACCGGCTGTCAGCAACGCGATCATCTCGCGCGGCAGTTCGGGCGCGGCCGCTGCAACGTCGGCGATTTGCTGGTCCACCACCACCCCGATACGGGTATTGCCTGCCTGAGTGAAAGTGGCGATTTTCATTCGTCTGCTCCTTACGCGGTGGTATCTATGGCGCGTAGTCTCGCTCTCTCGACACTCCGATATCCGCGCCCGAACAAATCAATTTCCGCCGCTTCTCGAATCCGAATCCTACCTAGCACAAAAGTCGACCGACCGGTTACGCATCAGTGGGTGCCCGCGTTGCGCTCCAGATAATTCACTATTGCGACCCGCTCCTCGCTCGAAAGCGGAGGCTGACCGGCCTGCGCTATCTTGATCTGCATCGCTTCGACCTGCGTTTGCCACATCGAGGCGGTCATCGAGGAGGGGTTGTAAGCGCGATGACATCCGCCACAACGCTCGGTGTACAGCTGCTCGGCGTAGCTGCCCTGCTCGGGCAAGGGCTTGGCCGCCCGACAGGCGACTAGCACGAGCGTAGCCAAGGCTACTATTCCGATGATCGTGGCTCTTCCGCCGAAGCGACACCGATGTTTCACGTGAAACATCGGTAAAAACCGCAAGCAAAATGGGCTTTTTTCACCGCAGCGCAGATTTAGACGACCCGTGCGGCGGGTAACCGGCGTAACAATTCGGCGCGAATTCCGGCGATTAGTTGCCGCCGCGCTGAATCTTCAAGCGATACTTTACGTTCGGCCTCCGGACGGACCCAAATCGGCGCCTGTCTCAGCGGGTCCTCGGCATAGCGCGGAAAAACGTGCCAATGTACATGCGGCTCCTGATTGCCGAGACATTCGTAGTTGAGCTTCAGCGGCTTCAATATTTCAGCCAGGCTGCGTCCAACCGCAAGCAATTCATCGAGCAATTCATGAGCTTCGCCGCGCGGCATGGCGTGCAGTTCGGTCACGTGGCGCTTGGCGAAGAGCACGCAGTAACCTCGATAGAACTGGGCATCGCCGAGAATCAGCCAGCTACGCGGCAACTCGGCAACGTAATCGGCGAAGTTTCCGGCGCGCACCCGCTCGATTAGCGCGCAGATTCCGCAAGCATGGTAGGCACTGTCATCGGGAGCCATCGGCAGCCTCCGGCTTGACCTGCATCAGCTTGATACGCGCGTGGCCCAGCAGGTCCGACACCGTATGCAGTTTGTATTCCTTCTCGTAATAGACCGTGCGGACCCCGGTGTTGATCAACACCTTGAGGCAATGGATGCACGGCGTATGGGTGACGTAGATATCCGCGTCGCGAATCGCGCTGCCGTTGCGGGCGGCCTGGGTGATCGCGTTGATCTCGGCGTGAATCGTCCGGTAGCAATTCTGCTCGATTTCGCCGTCCGGCGTTCGTGACTCATAGATCAGGCAGCCAATGTCGAGGCAATGCGGCAGGCCGGCCGGCGCACCGTTGTAGCCGGTGGCGAGAATGCTACGGTCGCGAACGATGACGGCGCCGACCCTGGCACGTAAACATGTCGAGCGCTCGGCCACTTCGCGCGTTATGGTCATGAAGTACTGATCCCAGCTCGGCCGGTCGCTCACGATCATGTCCTTGAAATGGGCCAATGAAGCGCCCGATTAGCCGCCCCGCCATGATGAATCACGCTATACGACTGCCCGTGGTTTTGCCCCGGCGGCAGGCCGCTCGGCGGTATCAGCATTATCGGCACCGGGGTGAAGGTCACGATGAACAGCCCGATCGTGGCCCACGCTGCAAGCTTGCGCGACCCTCTGAGTGGCATTTCGGTATCCATCGTCGCCGGATGTCCAAGACCGAGGACAATCAACAGCACGAACCACAACAGCCATCCGGCCCAGAAATTCAGGTGGAACAAGTAAGGCACCACCACCATCAGGCCGCAGCCTATCCATGCCAGGCGTGAAACGACCCGATGCAGCCGTCCGCCGAGAAGTGAGTAGACCACGTGTCCGCCGTCTAGTTGTCCAACCGGCAGCAGGTTGATGGCGGTGACCAAAAGGCCAAGCCAGCCAGCCACCGCAATCGGATGAAGATTGACGTTCACAGTGTTCGGGTCGACCCCGAGGACCACTCGCGAGATGAGCCAGAATGACATCGAGTTGCCTAGGAACATTCCGCCTTGTGAAGTATCGAGCGGCGTCACCTGCGAGCGGGTGAGGCCGATCACGATCGCGGCCAAGGCAACCACGAACCCGGCCCAAGGGCCCGCGGCACCGATATCGAACATCTCGCGGCGGGTGCGCGCGGGCGCACGCATCCTGATGAAAGCGCCGAAGGTGCCGACAAAAAACAGCGAAGGATATGGCGCCGGCAGGAAATATGGCAAGGAAGAATCGATTCCATAGCGGCGCGCGGTCAGATAGTGCCCCATCTCGTGCGCGAACAGGATGAGCATCATCGGAATCGAGAACGAGAGCCCTGCCGCGAGGTTGGTCAGGCTGGCCGGCACTCCTAACTCGACGGGCGCACCGGCCGCATAAGCGCCCGCCATCGTGGTCGTCAGCATCGTCAACAGGAAGAGCGCAACGTTGAGCGGCCCGATACGAACCGGTTGGCGCGCCCGCTCACGCTGAACGGAAATCGGCTCGGCGTGATGCTCGAAGCGCGGAATATCGGTCAAGACCGGCGAAACATTCGAATGGGCTGAAAAATCATCCATAAAAAGCTAATGCCGAGTAGAAGGCTGGCGTTCGGCCCGGACCACGACTGGCGCGCCGGGCTTCACTGTGAAGTACGCCGCGGCGCTGCCGTCGCGCACCGCGATCTCGAGCAAGCCAAAACTACCGAAGATCGCGAGCGGAACGCCGGGCGGCGCGTCACCATAAGCCTTGTATAGTTTCAGCGAAGCGCGGCTCCTAACTCTGAACGATAGCCTACACCCGCGAAAGCGCTCGGCAAATCGTTCCACCCTCGCGCGGCTGATATTCGTTACGAGATTGCCGAAGGAGTCGACGTAGATAACCGAGCCGCTGAGCTTTTCCTTAGTCTCGACCACTCCAACTTCTGGCTCGAGGCGCACTATCGCATCGAGCGGCGGTCCTAGCTGGCGAAGCGCCAACCCGCGCCACAACCATGCGGCGGCCGGGGCAAAAAGGTCGCGGCCGTGAAAGGTAGCGCTCACGTCGGGCAGGCGATAGCGGCTCGCTCGAAGTTCAACAATCGCTTTAATTTTTGCCCGTTCCGCAGCCGGCCATAGCAAGCCGTTGTCCGGCCCGACCATCCGCATCCCATTGCGCGTCTCTAGCGCGATCGGCAAGCGATTGGTCCCAACACCGGGATCGACGACAGCGAGAAAGACGGTGCCCCGGGGGAAGAATTCGACGCATTCGCGCAACCCGAGCGCGCCAGCGATAATCTGCTGCGGCGGAATTCCGTGGGTGATATCGACAATCGTCGCCGCCGGCGCGATAGACGAAATCACACCCTTCATAGCGCCGACGTAGTGGTCGCGATAGCCGAAGTCGGTCAGGATAGCGATTGGCGCGCGCCGGCGTGAAGCAGGAGTCAACATCGGGGCCGTGATTAGTCGTTATTCTGCGATGCGGAATGGCGGAAAGTATACAGCCGGGGCGAAGCGGTTGGCGTTTTCTTTAGTCCGGGTAGCCGAGGCTCTAACCAACCGATCGCCTGCGCGACGATGCTCGCCCGGGACGCCGGGCCAACTCCTCGAGCACCGCCGCGGCCAGCAACGGCAACATGATTTCGTGATGGCCGGTCAGGACGATCCCGCGACCGCCACCTTGAGTCGGCCGCTCGACCACGTTCACCCGTGGGCGGTAATTGCGGATAAAATCCATGTCGGCAGCGGTAAACCCGTTCACTTTGCCGCCGAGGTTGCGCGCGAGATTGAGCGCCTTCAGGAAAACTTCGGGCATCACAACCGCGGATCCGAGATTTAGTACGACTCCGCGCGAGAGCCCGGAAATTACCCCTACCAGGCGGTGGAAATCCGCCATGGTTGCGGCTCCGATCGCGGCTCCGTCGGCAGCAGGATGCATATGAATGATATCGGCGCCAAGGGTGACGTGAACGGTCGCCGGAACTCCGCTCTCATAGGCACAGGCAAAGACGCTGCTGGTACGGAACCTCAGGCGCGCCTTCACGATCTCTCGACCAACCGCTTCGCCGAGTCCAATCCCCTCTCGTGCGGCTGTTGCGGCGGCCCCATTGAGGAAAGCTCCTGTCTCCTCGGCCATGCCAAAACTGCCGTCGGTTAGACCTGCGCCAACATCCTCGGAGGTGCGCCCGGCGAAGGCTAGTTCGAAATCGTGGATGATGGCCGCGCCGTTGGTAGCGAGTGCCCCTACCACCCCGCCACGAATCAGATCGCAGATAAGCGGTCCCAGCCCGACTTTTAGCGGATGAGCGCCCATCATCAGCAGGCACAGCCGCCCGCCGCGGCGGGCTTCGGCAATGCGCTGGGCGAGTTCACGCAGATCATGCGCCGCGAGTACGTCAGGCAGGGAATCAAGGAATTCGCGCAGACCGGTCCCGGCGCGCAATGGCCGCGCGAATTGCTCGCGGTCAACCTTGCGAGACAGCGACGCGAGCTTTTGAGTCCGCGCTCGCGATGGATCGACTTTCTTCAACGGCTTCCCGCAGGCGACGTCACGCCGCCACCCGGATGTGGACTGATGGACCGCAATCGCGCGCCCACCATCG
>DATEGX010000293.1:0-5582 GCA_035279875.1 Binataceae bacterium (SeqCode) | reverse complement strand
GCATTTCGAGCTACGCCGGTGCGACTCTGGACTTTACCGGCCTCCAAAGGGGCCAGATAGCCATCACTTTAAAGCCACTGGTATACGGGGCGTACACTGGCAATGTTGCGCGTTTCGAGAGCATTCAGATTGTCGGGCCAGGGCGCGCGACTGACACGATTGGAATAGCGAGTTATACACCGTCGACCACGTATAGGCAGTACAACATACACGGCTTTACACACGGCTATGAGGTACGCAGCGGCTCCTGGCTCAATCATTTCCTGGGAACATCCATTTGGGACTGCAAGGTCGATCTATATTGCGGCCGTCCGTTGAAAGATGCGGGTGAGCAGATCTCGTTTGAAGCCGGCGTCTTGTTCAATAGCAACCAGGGCATCCAGAACGATAGCTGCGAGTTCAACGTTGTCGCTTCTTCACTCGACGGACTTACTGGACCCGCAGTGGTCGATGATGGTGGTTCGACACGGCTGATTAGCGATCACATTGAATATATGACGCATATTACCGTGCCCATCATAGCTTCTGAGAATGCGTGCAACGCTTACGGAAGTATCACGATGGAAAGTGGCCAGATCCAGTTTGATCACGCCAAACCTAATGCACTCGCTCAAAATGACGGCGGTCCTGGTCGATGTGGCGGTGGCGGTTGGGGATCATACATCCGTTTCAATAATGTATTTTTGGCAAATGTTCCCACCCGCGCAGATGGTGTCCCCGTGGTAATTGGTTCCAATTCCAGCCAGATAGCTATTTGCCACGCGACCAATGGTGCGGGCGGGGGTGCAATGGGGAACGTCCCCAACATCGGTCGGCCTTACTTTGCGAGCCAGGGCCAGTGCTAATCGATACTGCTCGATGAGGCTCGCCGCCGCCGCGCCTCTAAGCACCGTGTTTTTTCATCTTCAGTGCGCCGCATGCATCTCCTGCCCCCGCTCCGCTTCTTAATCTTCTCGCGCTAGCCTAAAGCCATTGCTCTTTCCTGGACTCCGGAGCGCTCGTAGGTGACCAACCGCGACCGGTCCAGCGGTTGACATCGTAAGAGATTTGTCGCGCTATTCAGGCAGCCAATCTCTTGACCGCGGAGGGCAACATGCCGCTAGCCAGCATCAACGGAATCCAACTCTACTACGAAGTCCACGGTGAGGGACCGGCTGTGGTATTCGCCCACGGCGGCGGTGGCAGTCATCTGAGCTGGTGGCAGCAAATGCCGACGTTATCGCAGCATTTCCGCTGCGTTACGTTCGACCATCGCGGATTCGGCGCGTCGCGCGACGTGACCGGTGGCCCCGGAGCTGAAGCCTTTATCGAGGACCTGCGGCAATTGCTCGACCATCTTGGAATCACGCGAACCGCGCTGGTTTCACAGTCTATGGGCGGATGGACTTCGCTTGGCTTCGCCAGCAAGTACCCCGACCGGGTCAGTGCGCTGGCGCTTTGCGACACGACTGCCGGAATCGACGACGCTGAGGTCGCGAACGCGATGAAGTCGCTGCGCGACGCCAGCCAGAATCGCCTCTCCATCATTCTCCAGCGCGCGTACTCTGCCGATTTCCCCAAGCGCGAGCCAGCCAAATGCTTTCTCTATCAGCAAATCAGCGGCCTCAACGTGAATGTACCGTCCGACCTGCTGACCAAATTGATGGCGATGCGTCATTCGGTCGATCAGATCATCGGCAAGCGGATTCCCACGCTGTTGCTGGTCGGAGAAGAGGATGCCCTCACTCCAGCAACGACAATGGAATTGATGGCGCGGCGGATTCCGCACGCGCGTTTCGTCAAGGTTCCCGGCGCCGGCCACTCGGTGTATTTCGAGCGGCCCGACGAATTCAGCCGTATCGTGCTCGATTTCCTGCGGGGTGCGGCAGCCTAGCGACGGATCACGGCCGCGTCGCTGCTGAGTGACGCACGGAATCCGTCCGCCGATCAACGTTCGACCGACGGCGCTGGCGCCGTCGCGGACTGTCTTGAAGATCGCGTCCATGCGCTCCGGGTCGGTAATCCGGCCGGTTATGAGGCCGTCGCCATATTCGCCGGCGAGCCGCAACGCTTTAGGGGCGTTGGCCGCGACATAGAGCGGAATCGCGTCGTCCAGGTTAATGAAGCGGCGGTCGCGGTGCAGGAAGCGGATTTTACGGCTCAGGCCTTCGGCTTGGTAAGTCGCTTCGCCGGGCTTCAGCAAATCGTGAATGACGCGAGCCTGCTCGCGAAATTCTTCGAACTTGACCGGCGGCAAACCCATCACGCGGCGTCCGGTATGGCCAGTCCCGAAACCGAGGGTGACGCGTCCGGGCGCAAGTTCGTTGATGGTTGCAATCGAATGGGCGGTTACCGGCGCGATTCGATTGGAGGCGACCGAAATTCCAGTACCCAGCCGGATGCGCCGCGTGTTGGCAGCCGCCAACGCCATGCACGCGTAAACGTCGCCGTAGATCATGTGCGAGTCGGGAAACCACGCCTGCGTGAAGCCACGCTCCTCGGCGTAACGGGTATCTTCGATTGCCCGCTGAGGTTTCGGCAGAATCAGGGTTCCGAATTCCATGGGCCGACTCCGTTGAATGAACGATTGCTCCGTGCCGAGCCTAAGCGCACATCCGCTGAATCACGTCCGCGATAAGCGCCGGACCGCGCTCGAACGGTTCGCGGCGGATTGACTCGTTGGGCTGATGAGCCTGCGCGTAATCGCCCGGGCCGCAGATCAGGCAGTTGATGCCGGCGCCCGCGAACCACGCGCCGTCGGTAGCGAATTGCGCGCCGCGTGCGGCGGTATTGCCAGTTACAGCGAACAAGACCTGCTCGAGCGCGGTGCCGCGCGGTGAGAACATCGACGGGGCGGCGAATGGCGTGGCGACCTCGATGCTGGCTGCAAATTTGTTCGACGCATAGTCATGCGTGTCGATCGCGGCGATGCGGCGCTTCACCTCTTCATAAAGCGCGAGCGGATCGACCCCAGGCAAGGAGCGATAGGTCATCCGCAGCGCGCATTGCTCGGCGATAACATTGGTCGCAATGCCGCCATTGATCGTGCCGAAATTCATCACGTCATGGGGCGACTCGGGGAAAACTTCAGCGAACTCAGCGCTGCGCTGATCACGCAGTTCTGCCTGGAAGCGTCCGATCACGTCGAGCACCTTGCCCATCACGGCGATCGCGTTAACCCCCTGATCGGGCGCGCCGCTATGGCCGCCACGGCCGCGCACGCGGATCTCGAATGCACAGATACTCTTATGCGCGTGCAGCACGTCATAGGATGTCGGCTCGCCAATCCAGGCGAGGTCGGGCCGCGGCACGTCGCCGAGAATTTCCGCCAGAGCGGGCGCGACGCTCCGGGCGCCGAGCATTCCAACCTCCTCGTCTGCCGTGAAAACAAATACGAGCGGGCGCTTGAGCCGATTGCGATCGAGCGTGCGCGCGCAGTCGGCACACTGCGCGAGAAATCCCTTCATATCGGAACTGCCTCGCCCGTAGATCCGATCGTCCGCGATTTCCATTTTGAACGGTTCGCGCTCCCATCCCGGTTGGCCTTCCACCGGCACGGTATCGAGGTGCCCGGTGATTATCAGGCCACCCGGAGCGGGCGGCCCCGACCATGCAATCAGGTTGGCCTGCGGTACGCCGCTTATCTCGAATCGGTGGAGCGAGGTTTTAAAACCGTGGTCCGCGATCTGGCTGGCCAGGTACTCCATCGCGGGTACGTCGGAATGCGAACTGACGGTATCAAACCCGATCAGGCGCTCGAGAACCTCGTAGAGGTAAGTGGTCATCGGCATGGCTCCATTATGGTGAACGGGTCACCACCAGTCCGCTGCCACGGAGCATCGGCGAACCGTCGATCGCGCAGATGGCCTCGGCGCGCGGCAATTGACGCTCGCCGGCGCGGTCGCTGACCTGGCGCACGGCTTCGGCGATATGTCCCATGCCGTGCATCCGTCCCTCGCTCAGGCTGCCGCCGAACGTGTTGATCGGCAGTTCACCCTCGAGGGCGATCCGTCCATCCTGCACGAACGCACTTCCCTCACCCGCCTTGCAGAAGCCGGCTGCTTCGATCCAGTAAAGCGTCGAAGGGTTGAAGCCATCGTAGAGTTGCGCGGCATCCATGTCGCCAGGGCCAAGACCGGCTGAGGCCCATAGCTTGCGCGCCAGCGAGCCCCCGCATTCCATGTAGTCATCGAGCGCATAGTGGAGCAGGGTGCGGCGCGGCGCCGTGTTCTGGCCGTAACCGGCGATATAGGCCGGCGGGTTCTTCAAATCGCGCGCACGCTCGGAGCTGGTCACGATCAGCGCAACGCAGCCGTCGACCGGAACGTCGCAGTCATAGAGGCACATCGGCTCGGCGATCCAGCGCGAATTGAAGTAATCCTCGCGCGACATCGGCTCGCGATAAAAGAACGCGCGAGAATTGCGATTCGCGTTGCGCCGGCTGTTCAAAGCCAGCGCCGCCAAGGCGTCGCGAGTGGCGCCGTAGCGATGCATATAGCGCTGCCATGCTAGCGCATGCCATTGGATGATCGTGCTGCAGCCCCACGGTGCCATGAATTGCGCGTCGCCCGATGCCCGCAGCGGACCACTGCCCGAGCCGCCCCCGGCGCGAGCGCGTGGGCGATGCAATGCGCGCCAAACCAGCACGTAGTCGCAGGCCCCGGCGATCAGCGCATTGGCCGCTTCGATAATCGGACTGGCGATCATGCCGGTCTCGATCTGCGCGTACCATCGGATATCCGGTGCCAGCGGCAAATGGTTGACCACGTACATCACGCTGACGACGTCCTCGCCGTCGCGATTACCCGCGCCAGCGAAGGGTGATTCCGGATAGGTGCTGAGACCGTCGATTTGCGCGGCAGCCAACCCGGCATCCTCGAGGGCGGCACGGCAGGCATCGACCGCCAACAGCCCCAGCGGCTTCTGCGGCCTCCGGGTTATTTCGGAATAGCCGATTCCCACGATTGCGGTTTTGCCTCGTCCCGACCACATCGTCAGTACTCCGTTCACATCCTCAGAGGATTCTGAATTGCGGCACGATTGTGCCGTTGCCGCGGTCCTCGAATTCGGCCACCACCGCCGCACCAATCCGTACCCGCTCGCGTTCGGAAATGGCGAGGTTCGAAACCATCAGGAGCATCGGCTGCTCCGCCAGTTCGACGACTATATTGATAAACGGCGATTCGTTTTCGAAACCCGCAACGTCGCGCTGATGCATCACGGTAAACGTATAGATCGTGCCGCGTCCGCTGACGGGTTCGAAGCGCAGATCCTGCGACAGGCAGGCGTCGCAGAAATTGCGCGGCGGATGATTGTAGTAGCCGCACCCGCTGCATCGCTGGAGCACCAACTGGCGCTGGCTAACTCCTTCCCAAAAGGGCCGGGTCAACTCGTCGGGGGTCGGAACCGGTTTACTTCGCGCGTCGCTCATCGCTTACCGCCGCCGTTTAATGCCGCTGCTGTTGTGTTTCCGCTTCATCAAATCGCTCGCAGGGTTCAGCATGCCCCAAAAGACCGGTTACGGTCGAGCGCGACCCGGGCGCTGGGAGGTCGCGGTCGGTTTGATTTTCGCAAGCGACAAAGTTCCGATTGCGCCGAGTGTG
>DATEGX010000292.1:0-2652 GCA_035279875.1 Binataceae bacterium (SeqCode) | reverse complement strand
GAAGATGTCGCCGGCCAATACTTCGGCGTCTCGGTTTCCAGCTATCAGTTCGAGGAGCTCGCGCGCGACGTCTCCGCCCTGTCGCATCGCAAACAATTCGGCTCACAGGAGCTCGACCGCACTCTGATCACCGTGGGCGATTGCGCTGCGCGGTTCTTTGGGCTGTTCGCAGGCAATGAAGGCCGCACGGGCTTCCGTTCGCACGATGCGTTTCTGGAGAAGAACGAGGAGACTTATCGCGACGCGTTGCGCGTGCTCGAGCTGATCGCCCTGCAACTCGATCTGCTCAAAGCCCCGCCGGAAGAATCGCTACTGCTGGTCGCCCGCGCGCGCGATCTCGCCCGGCGCCTTGAATTCTGGATGGAATCCCGCGACCGCAGTTACGTGTATTGGATCGAGCGCCGCGGCCGCGGCACCTTCCTGCAGGCCACTCCCATCGATGTCTCGCAAATTCTGGATGAGCGGCTGTTCGATTCTGTCGACAGCGTGGTGCTTACCTCGGCCACTCTCGCCGTCTCGGGAGCGTTCGACTACACCAAGGAACGGCTCGGCCTGCGCGCCGCGCGCACCTTGGTCGTTCCCAGTCACTTCGATTATTTCCGCCAGGCCCTGTTGTACGTCCCGCAAAATCTGCCCGATCCCCGCAATCCCGGCTTCGTCAACGCGGCTGCTGAGGAGATCATCGAGCTCCTCAACCACAGCCAGGGCCGCGCCTTCGTGCTGTTCACCAGCTACCAGCAGATGCGTCTGATCTACGATCGCGTCTCGCTCGACGTGCCGTTTCAAACCCTGATGCAGGGCACCGGCCCGCGCAGCGCGCTGCTGGAGGAATTCCGCTCGACCCCGCACGCGGTTCTGTTCGCGACGTCGTCGTTCTGGCAAGGCGTCGACGTTCCCGGCGAGCAGTTGAGCTGCGTCATCATCGACAAGCTGCCTTTCGCGGTTCCCAGCGATCCGGTGGTGGAAGCGCGCATCGCGGCGATCAAGAACGACGGCGGGGATGCGTTCCATCAGTATCAGGTCCCGCAGGCTGCCATTGCGTTAAAGCAGGGCTTCGGACGCCTGATCCGCAGCCGCACGGATCGCGGCGTGTTGGCGCTGCTCGATAACCGCATCACCAAGACGCGCTACGGCCAGATTTTTTTCGACAGCTTGCCGCCCTACCGGTTCACCACTGCGCGCAAGGAGGTAGAGAAGTTTTTCAGCGGCCGAAATACTTAGCGTTGCGCTGCGCGAATTCGGTCCACTTTTCGGGCAGGTCGTCGATGGCGAAGATGGCCGAGACCGGGCACACCGGCACACACGCGCCGCAATCGATGCACTCGACCGGATCGATGTAGATCAGTTCTTCCTTATCGAAATTCGGTTCGTCTTTTTTAGGATGGATGCAATCGACCGGGCAGGCGTCCACGCACGCCGTGTCTTTGGTGCCGATGCAGGGTTCCGCAATTACATAAGCCATGGGGGTGAACACCTACGAATAGCACACCCCGGCCTGGGGTGCAATTCGGCTACAGCGAAAGGGCGTTATCTCCATCGGAATGGTCGCCATTGGCGCTCATCGGACTGCTACAATCGTGGCGTTGGGGACGTAGCTCAGATGGATAGAGCGGTCGCCTCCTAAGCGACAGGTCGGCAGTTCGAATCTGCCCGTCCCTACCACCTTCTCAATCCCTTGCGGCCGATGTCGCGCCGGTAATGCATGCCGTCGAAGTGGATCTTTTCGACCGCTGCGTAGGTGTTATCGACGGCCGCGCGCAGGTCCTTGCCCGACGCCGTCACCCCCAGCACCCGCCCGCCCGCGGTCTCGAGCCCCTTCGCCCCTATCCGAGTCCCGGCTTGGAAAACCACTGCGCCGCAGTTCTCGATTCCGCTGATCGCGTCGCCAGTCCGCACCTGCCCCGGATATCCCGCCGCCGCCATCACCACGCAGACCGAGGGCTCGGCTTTCCAGTGAAGCTGTGCTCCTTTCAACGTTCCCGTCGCGGCACGCAGCAGTGCTTCGCCGAAGCCGTCTTCCATGCGATGCATCAGCGGTTGCGTTTCAGGATCGCCCATCCGTACGTTGAACTCGAGCACCTTCGGACCCGCCTGGGTCATCATCAACCCGGCGTAGAGGAAGCCGGTGAATCCCGTCGCCTCGATGACCGGATTGATCACCGTGGCCATCACCTTCTCTGCGTCGGCCGGAGCGAGAATGCGGCCGTCGCAGTACGCTCCCATGCCGCCGGTGTTCGGACCCGTGTCGCCATCGCCAACGGTCTTGTGATCCTGGGTCGCTTCGAGCGGCAGCCCGGTTTTACCGTCGCACAGAACAATGAAGCTGACTTCTTCGCCCTTGAGAAATTCTTCGACGATCAGCCGCGGGCCCAGCGTTCGCACCGCGGCCTGCGCCTCACTGCGGTCCTGCGCGATGATCACGCCCTTGCCCGCCGCCAAGCCGTCCGCCTTGACCACCACCGGGTAATCAAACTGCACCAGCGCCGCCAGCCCATCCTCAATACTCTCCACCCGCGCAAATCGCGCCGTCGGAATGCCGAGGCGCTGCATCAGCTCCTTCGAATAAATCTTGCTGCCCTCGATCTGAGCGTTGGCTTGACCAGGTCCTACAATCGGGCGTCGGGCGCCGCGAAATTGGTCGGCGACTCCCGC
>DATEGX010000291.1:0-2625 GCA_035279875.1 Binataceae bacterium (SeqCode) | reverse complement strand
GGATTTTCGTCGTGATCCCGATGGTCCGTCCGGTCGCCGATTGGCTGCACACCCGGCTCGGCTGGATTCCGATTTTCGACACCCCGCTCAGCGGCCCCGGCCTGTTACCCGCCTCGATCGTGCTGGCGATAATGGTCTTGCCAACTATCTCGGCAATCTCGCGCGATGCCCTGGTTTCGGTGCCCTCCAAGATTCGCGAAGCCGCCTTCGGCATGGGCGCGACGCGCTGGGAGGCGATCCTGGCGGTCTTTTTGCCTACCGCGGCGACGGGCATCTTCGGCGCGATTATTCTCGGCTTCGGCCGCGCGCTGGGCGAAACCATGGCACTCGCGATGCTCGCGGGAAATGCGAACGTTTTGAGCTGGTCGCTGTTTTCGCCGGCCAATACGCTGGCCGCCCTGCTGGCGAATCATTTTCCCGAAGCCGGGACGGTCGAGGTTGGCGCCCTGATGTACGCTGCCCTGGTGCTGTTGGGCATAACACTAATCGTCAATATCATCGGCACGATCATCCTCCAGCGCGCCGACGCTGCCCTGAAGGGACTGCGCTGATGGCGCCCGACGCACCGCCCGCGGAGCCGGAAATCGACCTTCCGCAACTCGAACGCTCGCTGCGCCAACCCCGCCTGCTGTTCAGCTATGTGATGAGCCTGCTGACCGGCGGCGCGACTATCGCGGCGTTGTTTCCGCTGGTTTCGGTGCTGTATCTGCTGGTCAAGAAGGGCGGCGCCAACCTCACCATGGCCACGTTGACCGAATTACCCCCGGCAGCGATGATGCCGGGCGGCGGCATCGGCAACGCGATTTTCGGCACCTTGGTGCTGGTGCTGATCGCCACGATGATAAGCGTGCCGGTCGGGATCATGGCTGCGGTCTATACCGCCGAGTTCGGGCCCGATTCGCAGATTACGACTACGGTGCGCTTCGCCGCCAAGGTGCTGACCGGGCTGCCCTCGATCCTTGCCGGGGTTTTCGCATTCGCCGTGGTGGTGCTGGTGACCGGTGGATTTTCGGCTCCAGCCGCCGGAGTCGCGCTGGCCCTGCTGATGCTCCCCACGGTCCTGCTGACCGCCGAAGACGCGATCAAGCGGGTGCCAAACCGGATGCGTGAGGCCGCCGTCGGGATGGGCGCGACTCCGACTCAGGTGGTCACGCGAGTAGTATTGCCGACCGCTGTTCCGGGTATCCTGACCGGCGTGATGCTGGCGGTGGCGCGCGCGGCGGGCGAGACCGCGCCGCTGCTGTTTACCTCGCTCTTCAGCGAGTTCTGGATCAGCCGCAGCCATCCTTTTTTTCTGCCCAAGAATCTCCACGAACTGATGAAGCCGACGGCTTCGCTCGCAGTGCTGATTTACAACTTTTCCGGCTCGCCCTTCGACAATCAGATCGCCCTCGCATGGTCGGCCGCTTTAGTGCTAGTTTTACTGGTCCTTATCGCTTATCTGGCCGGACAGACCTTGGCCAGACATTACAATCGTTGAGGAGAATATGGCCGCATCACCGGCACTTACCAACGGCGCCGCCAACGGAACTGTAATCGATTGCAACATCAGCGAACTCCATTACGGGAAGTTCAAGGCGCTGCGTGACGTAGCCCTGAATATCAAGAAGGGTACCATTACCGCCTTTATCGGACCTTCCGGATGCGGCAAGAGCACTGCGCTCCGCTGCCTCAACCGGATGAACGACCTGGTCCGGGGGTTCCGCTTCAAGGGTCAAATCTTCTTCCGCGGCCAGGACATTTACGCCACCAGGGTCGATCCGGTGGCGGTTCGCAGGCATATCGGGATGGTGTTTCAGCAGCCCAATCCGTTTGCGATGAGCATTCACCGCAACGTCGCCTTCGGCCTGCGGCTCAATCGCTTTAAGGGCAACGTCGAACAGAAGGTCGAGCACGCGCTTCGCTCGGCCGCGCTCTGGGACGAGGTCAAGGACAAGCTCCATTCCAGCGGACTCTCGCTCTCCGGCGGCCAGCAGCAGCGTTTGTGTATCGCGCGCGCGATCGCGACCGAGCCCGCGGTGCTTCTGATGGACGAGCCGTGCTCGGCGCTCGACCCGATCGCCACCCATCGGATCGAGGAACTGATGCAGGAGCTGAAAAAGAAATACACCATCGCGATAGTCACGCATAACCTGCAGCAGGCGCGACGCGTCGCTGATATGACTGCGTTTCTTTACGTCGATACCACGGCGGGCGGCCGCACCGGCTATATGGTCGAATACGGTGCGACCCCGGAGATCTTCGAGAGTCCGCGCGAACAATACACCAAGGACTATATCCGCGGCGAGTTCAGCTAGAGCGCAAATCCTTCGGCCAGCCCATTTACTGACGCGGCGGCATCCAGCCAGCGGCGCGTGCCATGCATCGTAGCCGTAGACGCAATCCGCGTCGGTCCTGCCGGGCATCCAAGATTCAGCGATGGCGGCGATCGAAGACGGATGCCGGTGACCGTTCCGACCGAGCGCGGCGCGGATGTCGGCCAACGCTTGTGTTCTGGCGCCCAATGCATACACATCTTCTCTTGGCCTCCTCCGACTCATGGACGTACCGATTCGTGTCTCCACAATAGAGACCGAACCGCGGACCGGAGAACCACGCGAAGCAGTTCTCGGCGAACCGAGTCGG
>DATEGX010000290.1:0-2073 GCA_035279875.1 Binataceae bacterium (SeqCode) | reverse complement strand
GGCGGCAATCGAGGGCAGGGCTTCGCCGCGAAAGCCGAGTGTCGCGATCGAAAGCAGGTCGTCTGCGGTACGAAGCTTCGAGGTGGCGTGCCGTTCGAAGGCCAGCAGCGCGTCGTCGTGGTTCATGCCGCAGCCGTCGTCGGTGACGCGAATGAGGCGCTTGCCGCCCGATTCCACCTCGACGCGGATGGAGCGCGCGCCTGCGTCGAGCGCGTTTTCAAGCAGCTCCTTCACCACCGAGGCGGGCCGCTCGACCACCTCTCCCGCCGCGATCTTGTTGGCGACGTTTTCCGCGAGTATACGTATCTTCGACATCGGCCGATTCCAATTTTCAGACTACTTAGACATCATGCTTTCGTGCTGCCCTTAGTTGCGATTCCCAGTTCGTCGAGCTGAGCCGCATCGACCTCGGAGGGAGACTCGGCCATCAAGTCTTGGGCGGCGGTGGTTTTCGGAAAAACGATGACCTCGCGAATCGATTTTTCCCCGGCGAGCAGGGCGACGGTGCGGTCGATCCCCAGAGCGATGCCGCCATGAGGCGGCGTGCCGTACGTGAGCGCATCGAGAAAGAAGCCGAACCGTTGCCTGGCCTGTTCTTCGCTCAGGCCAAGCGCCTTGAACATACGCGCCTGCACGTCCTGGCGGTGGATTCGGATGCTGCCGGAGCCAAGCTCGGCGCCGTTCAGCACCAGGTCGTAACCTTTCGAGCGGCACTCCCACGGTGCCGTTTCCAGTTTGCCGAGATCCTCTTCAACGATGCCTGTGAAGGGATGCTGCGCGCTCACCCATCGTTTTTCCGTCTCGCTCCATTCGAACAGCGCAAAGCCCGTAATCCAGAGGAATTCCCACTTGCCGCGATCAATCAGATTAAGCTTGTCGCCGAGATACAGGCGCAGTTGCCCCGCGACGGCAAGAGACGCATCGCCATGCGGAACCTGCTCCCTGGCGGCGGTCGCGACGATCAGGTCGCCCGGTTTGGCGCTAACCGCTTCGGCTAGTTTCTTCAGCGTTTCCGCACCAAGATTTTTCTCGAGCGGCGACGCAATACCCTCGGGCGTGACCTTCACCGTGTAGATGCCGCAAGCGCCGGCCGATTTGGCGAATTCGGCGAGATCGTCGAGCTGCTTGCGCGGCCACGCCGCGGCACCCGGCGCAACGAGCGCCTGCACGCTGCCTTCGATGCGGAGCGTGGCGCGAGCGGGCTCGAAAAATGCAGTCACGTCGCGCAGTTCCATTCCAAAGCGCAGGTCGGGCTTGTCCGAGCCGTAGCGGCGCAGCGCTTCCTTGTAGTCGAGCTGGCGAAACGGCCCCTTCGCCTGAATGCCGGCGACGGCGCAGGCGCGCTCCATCACGCGCTCGATGGTCTCGAAAATATCCTGCTGGCGCGGGAACGACATCTCGAGATCGAGCTGCGTGAACTCGGGCTGGCGGTCGGCGCGCAAGTCTTCGTCGCGGAAGCAGCGGGCGATCTGGAAATAGCGGTCCATGCCGGAGATCATCAGAATCTGCTTGAATATCTGCGGCGATTGCGGCAGCGCGTAGAACTGGCCATGATGGACGCGGCTCGGGACGAGATAATCGCGCGCGCCTTCCGGCGTCGAGCGCGTGAGCATGGGCGTCTCGATTTCGAGAAAGCCAAGCTCGTCGAGCGCCTTGCGGATTTCGAGGATCACGCGATGGCGCAGCTCGATATTGCGGTGCGGGCGAGGGCGGCGCAGGTCGAGATAGCGGTAGCGGAGGCGCGTCTCCTCGCTCGCGGTCACTTCGTCCTCGATTTGAAAGGGTGGCGTTTTCGCGTTGTTCAGGATGTGCAGGCGCGTGGCCAGCACTTCCACGTCGCCCGTGGGAATTTCGCGATTCGGTTTCTGGCGGCGCAGCACGCGGCCTTCGACGGCCACCACGAATTCCGAGCGCAGCTCTTCCGCCCTGGCATGTGCTTCGGGATGAAGCTCTTTGTTGAAGACGATCTGAGCAATGCCGGCGCGGTCCCGCACGTCGATGAAGATAAGCTGGCCCAGATCTCGGCGGCGGTGAACCCAGCCCATCAGAACAACTTCCTTGTCCGCGTCCGAG
>DATEGX010000289.1:0-5573 GCA_035279875.1 Binataceae bacterium (SeqCode) | reverse complement strand
GGCGACGGCGCATCCGCGCACGGCCTTCCAGGCGGAAGTTTTTCACAGCCCACCCGCGACCGTCAACCGCGCGAAGCCGCGGTACTGGCGCCAACTGTTGAGTGGCGTCCATTGATATGCGATTCAGGAATCGCTGAGAATCTCGGTAATTGCTTTCAAGCCTACGATTGCCTTATCCGCCTCTTTGACGCCAAGAGATTTCAGGGCGTGGAGCGCTTCAGCCGCTTCCCCCAGCTGGTCGAACGTCATTGAAGAAAACGCGTCGGCCAGTTTTTTGACAGCTTCGTTCTGTGACATCATAAGTACCCCACGTTGAAGAGAAGCGCCATTCTACCGCTGCATGCGATTGCGGGACGAGCGCTCATGCGCAGTCTGGCGATATTTCTCTGCATCGTTCCGGAAGCGATTCAAAGTCTTCCGAACTTTTCGTTCAAACGCGCTATGAAGCTTTTGAATAGCGCTTTATCGAAGCTTTAGAGACTTCCTACCTGAAGCCAATCGAATTGTTCTCGGGCAGGACGATGGAACCTCAGCGCGCCGGCAGCACCAACGTATCGCCGCGGAAGGTTTCGAGCCGGATGGTATCGCGCCCCGCTTCGACACTAACCGCGCCGTCGTCATCGGTGCGAAAGAGCTTGACCCCATTCTCCCGATAGCGGGCGAGGACCTGCGCCGCCGGGAAATGAAACTGGTTGAGGTAGCCCAACGAAAAGATCGCGACCGCCGGATGCACGGCTTCGATGAATTCGGGACTCGAGGAGGTCGCGCTGCCATGATGCGGCACCTTCAGAATCGCCGCACGCAGGGTTGCGCCTGAATGGATCAGCTCCCGTTCGCCTTTGGCCTCGAGGTCGCCGGTAAAGAGGAAAACACTTCTACCCTGCGCGATCCGCAGAACCATCGAGGAATTGTTGTGCTTGATCTCGGGCGTGTCGCGCAGCGGTCCAAGGCAGCGGACGTTCACCCCGCCGATCGTCATGGGAGGGTTCGCCGAATCGCATATCCGCTGCCGCACTCCGGCCGTCCTGACCGCCTCAATCAAGTCGGAGTAACTTTCATCGTCGCTGCTCGCGCCCCCGGTCCAGAATTGCGACGGAGCGAAATTGCGGACGATAAAGGTCAGCCCCCCGAAGTGATCGCGGTCCGGATGGCTCAGTGCGATGTAGTCCACGTGCATGATTTTGTTCGACCAGAGATAGGGCGCAACCAGGCGCTCGCCCGGATCGAAGGTTCCGCGAAATGCTCCACCGCCATCGATCAGCATCACTCGCGAGCCGGGGAACCGCACCACCGCGGCGTCACCTTCGCCCACCGAGAGGAACGTTACTCGCAAGGCCGGGTTGAAGAAGCGCTGATAGGTCCACCATCCGGCGTCGAGCGCGAGCACTGCAATCAGAATCGTGGCACCGGTCGCGCGCCAGCGGGTAGCGGTCGGCACAAAGTCATACGCAGGACGCCGACGACCGACGCGAATCAGTTGCAAAAATTCATCGCCTGCGAGTGGGGCGGTCAGCCAGAGCAGCAGAAAGCCATACGCAATCGCGAGTTCGAGCGCTGTGGGCGTGAACGTACGAGCCCATGCCAGCGGCCATCCCGCAAACCATCGCGCCAGATAGGTTCCCGCCTCCGCTAGTTTGCCCGCGGCGACCAGGAGGTCACGCGCCACCGGCAGGTAGACAAAGCTGGCCAGCGCGGCGATCAACCCTGCGACCACCGCGCCGAGCCCCATGATCGGCACCACCACGGCGTTGGCGACGACCCCTATCAATGAGAATTGGTTAAAATGAAACGCCGTAAGCGGCGCGGTGCCGAGCATCGCCCAAAATGATACCGCGAGGTAGCCACAACCCCATTCTGCGACTCGGTTGAGACGCGATCGCTGAATCTCGGCGGCAAGCGGATTGGCGTAACGCCATCGCCACCACGCCGTGAAGCGCCGCATACCAAGCAGAATCACCAGCACCGAGGCGAACGAAAGCTGAAAGCCAATGTCGGCCGTCGAGCCGGGAATCGCAAAACAGATGACCAACGCTGCCAGCGCCAGGCTCGCCAGCAGTTCGCGCGATCGATCGATCAGCACCGCCAGTGCGTAGGCCAGCACCATCACCAGCGCGCGGATAGTCGAAACGTGGCCGCCGGCAATCGAGGCGTAGGCAGATACTGCCAGGGCCGCGAAGATAGCGCCCGCTTTGTTGGCGTAGCCAAGCGCCATCAACGTTGGGAAAAAGCCCATGATCACGCGCGCTGAGAGAAACGCGGCTGCTGCCACGAAGCCCAGATGCAGTCCGGAAATCACGAGAAGATGGGCCATCCCGGTCAGCGCAAAGGGCTCGCGCAAACGCTCGTCGATACCGCCGCGGTCGCCGATTATGAGCGCGCGCATCTCGGCGTTCTCGGGGTATCCGAGCGTCGCGTCGATAAATTCGCCGATACGGTCGCGTACCGCTTCGATTTCCGAGCCTGGGAAAACCTCACGATGGCCCAGGATAACGATCGATGGCGTTGCGGCCGGCTCGGAACTTGCCGCGAAAATGGTGGCCGCGATCCCCTGACGCATCAGCCACGCCCGGTAATCGAATTCGCCCGGATCGCCGTCATTGCGCGGGAAGCGGATTCGCCCCGTCACGCGGATTTCGTCACCGATACGAAAGTGCGTGCCAAGGGCCGTAATTCGGACCAGTCCGTGAGCGGGCGCCATCCTCGAGGCCGCCAATCCCGCACGCGCCGCGCTTACGTATAGATAAGTGCGGCCTCCCTGCTCGTTGGTGGGCGCTCGCACGATTCGCCCTTCCATCGTTAGCTCCGCGCCGTCGGCGAAGCGTCGGACGGATTGCGCAGAAAACTCGGGTGCAAGCAGCCCCCGCACGGGCAGCGTTGCTGCCGCCACAATCGCCAGCATCGCGAATACGATTCCCGATGCCGCACGACGCGTCAGGAACAGCAGGGCGGCGGTCAGCGACAGTCCAATCGCAAGCGCAAAAGGAACGAACAGATGAAGATTGCCGAGTGCGTCGCCAACGACTATCGCGCCAGTCGCAAGATAGAGCGGCGGCGCCTCGAGCAGCCGCTGGCGGAGCACAAAGGAGCCGCGTATGGAATCGCTGCGCGCGGCTCCATTGGCTATCGATCGGACGGCCACTGCGGCGATAGACCCGTCCCCCTCGGCGCTGACTGGTTGCGCCCCGCCTTGATCTTTTCCCAGCCGGGCCCGGAGCGCAACGCGTTGGCGGAGATCGTATCCCTCTCGAAAGACCCTCTGGTCGTCCTATGTTTCATGCGATAATCGCCGACGGGGTGGTCCACAATGGAAGAGAGTTACGAACTCGGCCGCGCCGCGCCGGTGTGGCATCCGGCCGCTGATTATATCCGTGGAAGCCATATCGAGGGCGTGATGCGCGCGATGGGTATCGCGCTGGACTTCGAGCATCCGGGCACAGCCTACGCGGAATTTTACCGCCGCAGCGTCGCTGAACCTGAGACCTTCTGGCGCGCCACCTTGGCCGAAATCGGCGTCGAATGGTTCGTGCCATTTGCTCGCGTCGCCGACCGTGAAGGCGGTCCCCAATGGCCGCGATGGTTCCCCGGCGGCAAGCTCAACCTGACGCACAACGCCGTTTTTCGGCATCTCAAGACCGCGCGCGCGAGCCAACCCGCGATCATCTGGGAGGGCGAAGATGGCGCCGTCGTGCGTCTTTCATTCGCGGAACTGGCGATCGAAATCCAGCGCGCCGCGAATGCCTTGCGGCGCCTGGACATCAAACGCGGCGACCGGGTCGGGTTGTTCATGCCGATGCTGCCCGAAACGGCGGTTGCCGCGCTCGCGATTGCGCAGATTGGGGCGATTTTCGTGCCGATTTTCTCCGGTTACGGCGCCGAAGCGGCCGCCGTCAGGCTGCGCGACTCGAACGCCAAAATGGTGATTACCGCCGATGCCTTTTACCGCCGTGGACAAGCCGTGCCGCTCGGCGAAACGGCCCGTCAGGCCGCTCAAATGGCCGGATGCGTCGAGACCATCCTGGCAGTGCGTCGCATGAATCGCGGCTTTCGCGCCGAGCGAGTCGTCAATTGGGATGAGGCGATTGCCGCCGGCGGCAGCACGAATGACGCGCCCGGCGAGCAGATGAATAGCATGGACCCCTTCATGCTCATCTACACCTCCGGCACCACCGGGCGGCCCAAGGGGACGGTTCATTACCATGCCGGATTTCCACTAAAAGGGGCGCAGGACATGGCTCATCTGTTCGACCTGCGCGCCGGCGAGGTGATGTTCTGGTTCACCGATATGGGCTGGATGATGGGGCCATGGCTGATTATCGGCGCACTGACGCTGGGCGCGACTGCGTTTCTCTACGAAGGTGCACCGGATTATCCCGACCCCGGCCGCATCTGGAGCATGGTCGAGCGCCATCGGATTAGCCATTTGGGCATCTCGCCCACGCTGGTCCGCGCTCTTATTTCGTCGGGTACCAAGCCGATTTCCGCTCACGACCTGTCGTCGCTGCGGATTCTGGGCTCTACCGGCGAGGTATGGAATCCCGAAGCCTATATGTGGTTTTTTGAAAATGTCGGACGACGCCGGTGCCCAATTATCAACTACTCGGGCGGTACCGAAATTGCCGGCGGGCTGCTCGGATGCACGGTTTTCCGCCCGATCAAACCCTGCGGCTTCAATACCCCTGTGCCGGGTATCGAGACGGTCGCTCTCGACGAGACCGGCAAGGCGGTGGTGGATTCGGTCGGTGAACTCGCCGTGCTCAATCAATGGCCGGGCATGACCGACGGCTTCTGGCATGACCGTGAGCGCTATCTCGAAACCTACTGGAGCCGCTTCGAAAACGTCTGGGTCCACGGCGATTGGGCATTGAACGATCGCGACGGCCACTGGTTCCTGCTCGGCCGCTCCGACGATACCCTGAAGATCGCGGGTAAACGGCTCGGGCCCGCGGAACTCGAAGCCGCCGCCGGGCAATGCGCGGGCGTCAAGGAATCGGCCGCGATCGGCGTGCCTCATGCGACCAAGGGCGAGGCACCGGTACTCTTCGTAGTGCTGCTACCCGGCTACGACGCCTCAACCCGATTCGCCGGCGCCATCGCGGATAAGGTTGCCGAGGTGCTCGGCAAACCGCTGCGTCCGCAAGAGGTCTACTTCGTGCCGGATCTGCCGCGCACCCGCAACGCCAAGATCATGCGGCGAGTGGTCCGCGCGGTGCATCTGGGCAAGGAACCGGGAGACGTCTCGAGCCTGGAGAATCCGGCCGCCCTGAGTCAGATTCCACGGGTCGCGGCCGGTTGACACAATTATCTAATGTGTCACTTTAGATTATCCTCGACTACAACTAATCTAAAGTATTATTTTAAGTTTATGCGAAAGCCGCGGATAACAATCGGCAAACCCGCGACGGCGATGGTTCCGCTCGTTTTGGTCGCGCTTTTGATGACGCTGACAACCGGTCTCTCGAGCGGCGCACCGCCGCCGCCATCCGATCCGATGGGGGTCGTCAAAATCGGTGTCGACCATGTCCTCGCGGTCTTCAATGATCCGCAGCTTACGCTGAACGAGCGGCGCGCAAAGC
>DATEGX010000288.1:0-10876 GCA_035279875.1 Binataceae bacterium (SeqCode) | reverse complement strand
TCGCTTCAGGCAGGATGCCGGCAGCGGCGGGAGTTCTCGCCGTTGCCTTCGCTTTTGCTTTCGGGACTCCTTTCTCGGCCGTTTTCGCCGATTCATCGCCAAGTCCGGGCTCTCCGCCTTCGAGCGTCACGGCTGACGCCGGGCCGCAGGCGGCCAGCGTCCCATTGACGCCCGGGGCCGCGACGATTCTCAAGTCCGGCGCCGCCACGGCTGCGGCTCTTCCGGGACCGCCTCCACTCACTACCCCGACCGTCACGGCTGGGGCCGTAGTCCCCGTTCCGGGGACCGCCGTGGCACCTGGGAAGCCGTCTGATACGATTGCCGCGGCCACGATCCCGCATCCCTCCGGTCCGGCGGAAGCCGCGCTCACTACTCAGGTTCATGCGGTAATCGATCGAATTCTCCCCGCCGATCCAGCCGCCCGCCTGCTTTATGAGAACGCAGCGGCCAAATTCCCATCATTTTGCGAGGATTGGGCTCGCCTCCTTCACGAGCGCGAAATCGACAATCTTGGGCATTTGACCTGGCAGGAGCGCGGTGGCTACCAGACCGCGACGTATACCGGTTACGGGAAGATCGAGAGCTGCGAGTGCAAGGACTCGGAGGGCGTGCCGATCGGCAAGGTTCGCTATGAGGAGATGAACTACTACCTGGCCGGCAAAACCATAGATGATGCCAAGCGTTCCGCACCGAAACTGCTGGGAGTGGTGAATACCCTCGAGATCTTCTCGTGGGAAAAGAGCAAATGGTTCTATTAGCCGCCCGAATTTAACCGCAGTTCGGCCCTGCGATTTTCGAGCCCCCGCCCCGAATCGGCGACCAGTTCAACCGCCGTCACCGCTTGGCTGCGGTAAGTACCTAAAACGCCGGCCCAATCATGGCTGGACGTGCCGTTGCGATGATCATCCCAGCGGAGCGTGGTATCGGAAGAATCCGCCCAGTTTCCGTCGCTCAACCAACCCGTGTAGCAGCTTGTAAAAGAAGATTTCTTCTGGGGATGCCCCGAACCCCGTCAGACCCACAAAAAAAGCCGGAAGGGCCTTGCGGCGATTCCGGCTGTGCTCGCGGGAGCTTCGGCTTAGACCCGATCAATTGAAGCAGAAATTAAGGGCCTCGTCGGGGTCTATCGCGATGCTATCGTCGACCGCGAACAAATATGGCGGCGTGCTCGTCGCTGGCGTGTAGCCGATGCCGCAGATCGAGTTGGCGAAGATCTGGTCCTTCTTGCCCTGATCCGAAACGCCCGCCTGATAAGGGCCAACCGAGCCAGCTCCGGTTAACGGTCCACCGGTAGTATTGAAGATGCCGTTGTTTCGAATGAAATTAAAAGTAATCTTGTTTTTTGTGTCGCTGCTTACCGACTGAGTGCAACCAGCGGCCAAATTGGCCGATGCAACCCCAACATCACTGCCCGAGAGATTATTGCCGGTTATCAGCGTATGCGCCTGAATAGGCGTGCCAAAACAGGGACCGCCGAAAATAAGCACTCCGGTCGCGAAAGTGAAGTCGGGGCCGGTGTACGACATGCCAAAGACATAGTTGTGCTTCACCACGGTCTCTGCGTCATCACCAACTTCGATACCGTTCTGTGCGATGTAGCTCACGGGACCTTCGCCTATCACGGTATTGCCAACCACGTCGGAGTTCGCGGCCTTTATCGTGATGCCGTTCTTCTGGAAATTCCAGACTATGTTATGAGTCACGTTGCCTGAAGCCGGTGAATTCAACCCGTCGACATAGATAGCCAGCCCATACTGAGCACCGTCGAGGGGATTGTCGCCAATCTGGTAGACCGAGTTGCCCTCAATGCTGACATCGGCCCCGTTGTTGACAATACCCGCCAGCTTCGCCCCGAAGACGGTGGCATTCGCTACCGACCCGCTCTTGCCGGGGGAGAAGTAGACCCCCAGGTCGCAGCCGGTCGCGTCCACCACGCCAGTTACCGGCGATGGCGAATTTATCACTTCCGCGTTCAAACCGCTGATGCCGTCGATTGAGAACGATGCCTCGGGAATAGCCGTGCAGGCGGCATGGGCTGCTCCGAAAGCGAAACAGACCACAGCAAGTTCTGCCACGACCAACGTTAAGATGGCTCGCTTCTTCATAGTCTCCTCGTCTGTCAGGAAAACCCAATTGCAAAGCTCGACCGGCGATTTCTCCCGCCGGCCACAAGCGCGATCGAAATCGATATCCCCCGGATCAGCCGGCACTGCTCATAGCGCTCATCACCTCCCCGGTTCGGTCCTCGAAAACCCGCGTGGCGGATCCCGGTCTAAGACGTTGAATCCGCATCGCAAGCGGGGCGAGACTCGTTGTTGCCTTTCGTGCACACGTGGGCCAGATCGCTAGGGGGGCGGAGGTGCGACTCTCTGACCCTGGCTCAACGGCCCGGCAAGTCTTGCCTTCATTCAGTCAATCCATGCTCGGCTGACTAATGCCGTTCCGGTTAAGTCTTTATGTACTGATAGATAGCGTTTTACCTATTTGAATACTAATGTCACCCTACGAGATGCTGTTGGTGGGGTAAGCGCCATGGTTCGTGCCAGGATCGTCGCTTCAGGCAGGATGCCGGCAGCGGCGGGAGTTCTCGCCGTTGCCTTCGCTTTTGTTTTCGGGACTCCTTTCTCGGCCGTTTTCGCCGATTGCGGTCAGCACCGAAAACTGCTGGGAGTAGTGAATACCCTGGAGATCTTCTCCTGGGAAAAGAGCAAATGGTTCTATTAGCCGCCCGAATTTAACCGCAACTCGGTCCAGCGGTTTTCGAGCCCCGACCCTTCTTTTTTGACGACCCTATGGCACTGTCAAATGCCGCACCGATGATCTGGCCGCCAATTTTCGTCACTTTTGTGGCGGCGATTGTGCTCATCGTCGTGAGCATTCCGCTGATTTTGGAAAGGGTCGGCCCGAACCGCTACTACGGTTTCAGAACCCCCAAGACCCTGTCTAGTCCCGAAATCTGGTACGCCGCCAACAGCGTAGCCGGGAAGGATCTCTTAATCGCCGGTGTGGTCGTAGTCCTCTGGGATCTGATTCTGGCTCTGCTGATTCTATTTTCCGTCAGGGTGCCGGCACCGCTGGTCAGCATTGGTGTTTTGCTTCTGGCAGTCACCATCGCGGTGATTCACAGTTTTTGGGCGCTTGGCAAAATGTGATTGAGCGCGAAAACCTCAACATGAGTGACGCGTTTTATGGGCTACCTTGAATGAGCCGCTGTCCCTATTTCGGACAGTGCCGGGAGCCACTCCGATCAAAAGGCGTCTGGTGACCCGAATGTTCGGTCTACCCCCGGCTAGCGGCCCTTTTTGTGCACACTAATTCATGTGCGCAAGCAGCGGGAGCGGCTGGCGCGGCCGCTCCCGTGCAAGCTGGAAGATTGGCGCCTGAGTTTTTAAAAGAGATCCAAAACCGACTGGTTGACCGTGAAATTGTCGATGGTCAAGTCCTGACCTTGCGGGAAAAGCTCGCCGCCGTCGAGCATTACGTCGATCTCGGTGACCGTTTGGCTGCCGTAGTTGGACAGAACTCCGCTCCAGTCGAGGTTTTGGATGCCAACACAGCGATTGTCCCAGCGTATCGTAGTATCGGCGGTATTCGCCCAGTTCCCGGTGTTCAACCAGCCCAAGGAACAGTTCGTAAAGGTGGGAGCCGAGCCTAGCGGCGCGCAGACGAGTACGCTGGTGCCGGAGCGTATCTCAATGCGCGGCGACTCCTGGCCGCAATTGCCAGCGCCAAAGTTATAGTCGGTCGAAAGGGTCGTAATGTCAGACACCGTCAGGGTGCCCTTTGGCGTGAAGTCCACATCCGAAGTCGAGAACGTGAAGTTGTTGATACAATCGGACAGGATTTGATTGTCGCAGTTGGAGGTCAGGTCGACAGCCGCGCCGAAGCGCCCGACTCCGCCGACCACCACCCGTGAGTTGCCGGAGAGCGTGAATTTTCCGCCTCCGTCGCCCGCACCAGCCGAATTCACGGCAAACAATCCGAGTGCGACCGTCGAAATCACCATGAAAGTGCGAAGCGATGGTCGCGACAAGAAACTGACTGCGTTCATGCGCTCGTTCCTCTTTGGCTGCGAAAGTTCTCTCCGTCCCGCTGGACCAGATTGGCGTGCCGGGCTCTGACCGGCACAGGCCCCCCTAGCCGTCCATGACGATCATCACCTCCTTTGTGAAGTCCTGAATGCGCCGCGCGCACTCCGGAGGGAGTTGTCGACCGCAATCGCACAGTCGAAGGGAGAGTGTTCGCTGCAGAGGATAAGCGCTGAGAGATCGCAGAAGTTCGAACGGTCCGGCTTCAATCGCGGCAGACAGCATCCGCGGACTTCCTTTCTATCCGGTCCGACGTATGGCCAGCCGTACTCAATCACATTCGGCTTATGCTAGGCAATGAGAAACTTATTAGTAGTTCACTTTTCTCAAGTTTGCTTCAGCCTGAACCCAAAACCAGAGCGAAAATGGCAGCTACGGATTCTGCAAAGCTCTAGTCCTGTCGACTCGATACGGAATTCCCGGCTTTTGATTTGGGTAAACTCGTGTCGAATACATGCGGAAATAACTTCGAAATTATTCTGAGATGACCAACTGTGTCTCTGAGCACTCTTGTCGTTAGAATTCTGCTTAAACATAGCCGAGTAGATTGATTCTAACTGGATTAGGCCAAAGCATCGGTTGCGAGGTAATCCGCAGATTGGCGCGAGAGCGATTCTGGCGGGGACGGTCGAACCCGGGGAAACTGGGACAATTCGGCCTAAGGTCTACACCAAAGAGTGGCGATGGTGGTCAAAATTGGTAGAAAAGCGGTGAGCGCGAATCGAACAGTTGAGCAGTTCGAGTAACAGCCATTGCCCCCGGCGCGTCATTTCAGGATTCACGGACCACCGCTCGATGGGCTCGGTGACCATATATACAGCACGTCGGGTTCGTGCTCTTCGTTGCGTGCACCGTCGGTGAATTGCGCAGGCTCAAAACCAAGAGCTTCGTAGAAGCGGCGCGCGCGAGCGTTGCGCGTAAAAGTCCACAGCTTCAGGCCCTCTGCGCGCAATTGCTTGGCCAATGCCACAAGATTGCCACCGATTCCCGACGCTTGGAACGCGGGCGCGACGTATAAGTGATCGATGACGTCGCCTTCAAGCGCCATAAATCCGGCCACCGATTGTTCAATCTCGGCGACGAAAACTTCCTGCTGGAGCAAGACCTGGCCGGCAAAATAAGCGATCGTCTCCTCGCGTGAATGGAGCACCGGCAGCCACGGCATGGCCGCGCGGCGCGCCTCGAGATGTACATCGGCGATAGCTTCCGCATCGTCAAGACGACCAGGTCTAATCAGAAAACCGTCAATCGCAGGGGTTACCCCGCACGCCGGAACTTGGGCAGGGAAACGTCGGGGGTGACATCGTCGAAAGCAACCTCGAGCGGGATGCCCAGCGCGAGATCGTCGGGTTTCAGGTCACTCACCCAGGTAACCATCCGCACCCCTTCCTCGAGTTCCACAATCGCCGGGCTGTAGGGCACCTTATCGGCAAATTGCGGCATCATCGGCTGAATTGCGGTCGTCCATGAAAACAACTTGCCCTTGCCCGACGAGCGCGCCCATTCCCAATTGTAAGAGCCGCATTTTGCGCACATGTCGCGTGGTATATGACGCCAGGCCGCGCAATCGGTACAGCGCTGGAAGCGCAGCTCATGATTTTTGCAAAAGCTGTAGAACTCAGCGGACATTCCGCCCGCATGCGGCAGCGGCAACTTGTAAGATTTCGCGTCTGCCACCTGGTTATCTCCTCAGGATCGCGAGTCCGCCGTCACCAAAATCCCCCCAGCCCGTGACCAGCCCGACTTCGGCATCCTTGACCTGCCGCGGACCGCATTCACGACGCAACTGGCGAGTGGCCTCGACGATATGGTTGGTGCCCCACACATGGGCCTCGGACAACAGGCCGCCATGGGTGTTCAGCGGCAATTCACCGCCCAGCTCGATACGCCCGTCTCGAACAAAATCCTTCACCTCACCGCGCTTGCAGAAGCCCATGGCCTCGATCTGCAGCATCACAACGTAGGTGAAACAATCGTAGACCTCGAGAAAATCGATATCTTTGTGAGTCACACCGGCCATCGCGAAGGCCTTGGGTGCGGCGAAGCTGAGTCCGATCACGAACGGATCCGGACGCGCCGGAATATCGTCGGCAGGATAAGGATGGCCTTCAGCGACGCCCGCGATATAAACCGGCGGCTTGCGCAAATCGCGCGCCCGTTCCGCTGAACTCACGACGATCGCGCAGGCTGCGTCGGTTTCGAGGCAGCAATCGTAAAGCCGGAAAGGATAGGAAACCCATCGCGCTGCCAGATAGTCGTCGAGCGTAAGCGGCCGCCCGCGCATCATCGCCTTGTAGTTGAGCTGGGCATGCTTGCGCTCGGCCACGGCCACCGCGCCCATCGCCTCGAACGGCGTACCGTAGGTCTTCAGATGCCGGGTCGCGAGCCAGGCGTACCATTGCACGGGCACGGTCGCGCCGTAGGGCAGGTAGTAAGCGCCAATCGTATTGGCCAAGGGATTCGGCGCCGGAATCGGCCGCTCGCCGGTTTCAGCGCGGGCGCCACCGCCCCGCACCGGATTTGACGAGTAGCCATTCCATCCGCAGGGAATCAGCACGTGATTGGCGATTCCGCAGGCCACCGCCAGCGCCGCGCTCTGCAACGACACGACCGGGCTCGCACCGCCCATATGAACCGTGGTTGCGTAGCGCAGGTCTTCGATTCCGAGGTTGGCCGCGAAATGCTCGGCGGTGGCGCCAAGCGGCGGTCCGATTATGCCGTCGATATCGTGGGGCTTGAGACCGGCGTCGGCAATTGCGCTGGTCGAGGCCTCGAGCATCAGGCGAAGCTCGGTCTTGCCTGAACCGCGGCTGAAGGCGGATTCGCCTACCCCGCTGACACATGCCTGGTCTTTGAGTGAGTACATCAGTTACTCCTCGTTAAATCCGCCAACCGCTAACAATTTTCGCTGAGCGACGAGCCGCCGGCTATCCTCCAGGCTCGGCGCGATACTTGACAGGCTCAGTAAATGACCTTGCTCTCCATCAGCATTTTGATTTCCGCGTCACTCAGGCCGAGCAAGCCGCCAAATATCTCCTGGTTATGCTCTCCGACATCGGGCGGAAGAGAGTAGTTCATGCTCGGCACGTTACTCATTTTCACCGGCATTCCGGGCATAATCCGCTCACCGACCTCGTGATGCTCCATCTTCCACCAATAGCCCCATTCCCACAGATGCTGATCTTTGTGCAACTCGACGCTGTCGAGCACCGGTCCGGCGGGAACTCCGGCCTTTTGCAGCTCCGCGGCAAGCTCGAGATGGTCGCGGGTGCGGGTCCATTCCCGCAGACAACCGTCGATTTCATCGCGATTGGTCCAGCGGCCGAACTGGTCGGCGAATTTCGCCGCGTGTGCCCATGCCGGATGGCCCATCACGCGGCATAGCGCGTGCCATTCCGTGTCGTTACTCACTGCGATCGCGATCCATTTGTCCTCGCCGGCGCAATGATAGGTGTTATGCGGAGCCATCCGGTCGTCGCGATTACCCAACTTCCCGCGGTCGCGGCCATTCATGAAGTAGTCCATGAACCATTCGTTCATCTGGCCGATGACGGTTTCGCCCATGCTCGCGTCGATCCACTGGCCTTCGCCGGTGCGATTGCGATGGTGTAGCGCGGCGAGCGCATGGAAGACCACCGACGATGCGATCGCATAGTCGGGCCAGGTGCCGCCGGTCTGGCGCGGCGCACCTCCGGGATAACCCTGCGCGTCGAACATCCCGATAAAGCAGCAGGCCATCGGTCCCCATCCGACCCACGACGACGGTTCAGTGCCGGTTTTGCCCAGAAGTGAAACCGACACCATGATGATATCGTCCTTCACCGCCTTCATTTTCTCGTAGGTCAGACCGAGCTTCTCAGCGGCAGGGCGCGGAAAGCATTCGAGCACGAAGTCACTTTTTTTGATCAGTTCGCAGGCCAGCTCGTAGCCCTTGGGTGTGCGCAGGTTCAGATTGATGGCCTTCTTGCCGTAGTTGAGCATGTGAAAGAAGCCATTGCGGTTCGGCCCGACCTTGCGATCCGCCACCCCGGCCGGATTAGTGCGGCTTATGTCGATATATACCTGCGATTCTATCTTGATTACTTCGGCGCCCATCGCGGCGAGCCATTGCGCGATTTGCGGACCGTTGATGATCCAACTGAAGTCGGTAACCCGGATTCCTTCCAGCGGCAGACGTCCCATCATGTTCTCCAATGCGGACCCGAATGCTCTCCGTTAGATCACGCCGGCGGCGCGGAGTCCTTGCTGCTGCTCGCGCGAGATTCCCAACCCCTCGAGGATTTCGCTGTTATGCTCGCCCAGTAACGGAGCCCTGACGGGAGCGGGCGGGGTCGCGGTGAGCGAAACCAGGTGGTGAGGATACCTGAAGCGGCCCGCCACCGGATGATCGACCTCGACGAACGCCTCGCGCGCTGCAAGGTGCGGATGGTTGGCGGCCTGCGGCACGGTATGAACCGGTCCAATCGTCAGGCCGAGCCGTTGTCCCTCCGTCACCAGATATTCCATGTCGTGCTTGACCAGTTCTTCGCGCACGATCGCGCGCAACGCGTCGTCGTGCTCGTGCCGTCCGGCGAGGGTGTCGAACAACTCGGTGTCGAGTCCCGGCGGATTACCCAGCAATTGCTTGAGCGCCTGGAAATGCGCGTCCGCGGCCCAAAGCGTATAGACATAACCGTCGCGGCACGGCAGCGGCTCGAGTCCGACCTGCACCTTGGCCCGCAGCCGGCTGAAAGGAATTCCGACGTAGCTATGCGCCGCCATTTCGATTTTCGCGGTGTTGACCGTGGCCTGCCAGCATGGCGCGTCGACCCATTGGCCTTCGCCGGTCAGATCCCGATGGAACAATGCCATCATCGCGCTGGCGGCGGCATTGGTAGCGCCCATCATTTCGGCGGCATGGCCGGGCGCGCGCAGCGGATTCTCGCGCTCCTCGTCATCGACCAAGGTCGGCGTGTTGTAACCGGTCAGGCTCATCGCCCATTCGACCAGGTCGGAGCCCTTCCAATCGCGATACGGACCGCTTTGACCGAATGGAGTTATCGAAACAACGATCAGACGCGGGTTGAGCGCGTGAAGTGAATCGTAACCAAGCCCGGCGCGGTCGAGAAAACCCGGGGCGTGATTCTCGATCAGGAGGTCCGCCCCGGTGATCAGGCGCTTGAAGATCGCCGCACCGCTGGGCGCAGCCGGGTCGAGCGTCACGCTTTTCTTGCCGGTGTTGAGATAGAGGAACATGCCGCTTTTTTCTGGATGCGGCACGTCATCGGGGAATGGCGGATGGCCCCGCGACTCGTCGCCGCGGCCGGGTGGTTCAATCTTGATGACTTCGGCACCCATGTCGGAGAACATTTTGCCGCACATCGGCCCGGAGACCATCTCGGCGTATTCAACCACCCTTATGTCGTCGAGCGCTTTCTTCATCGTTCCTGCGCGAGTTTCTCGAGAGCCTACGAACCTCGGGCTCACTTGTAACGGGGGATAAACTCCTTGCCGAAGGTCTGAATCTGTTGTTTGACCAGGTCGATCGGCAGCAGGCCTTGATCGCCCTGCCAGACGTACCATTCGGGATGAATATTCTCGACCATCGCGTCGAATTCACGCCGCACGTCGTCGACCGTGCCGGTGTAGGTAAACTTGGCGCGCTCCATCCGCTCGATAGTGCACTCGGATTGGGGCAGCATTCTGCCCGGGTAGCGCTGGTCATCTTCGGGTTCGCGCCAGGCTTCGAAGAAACCGAAATGGTAGAAAAATTTCGCAAACGCGGTTCCGCAGATTCCTTCGCGGGCGAGCTTGCGGGCATTCTCAACGTTGTTGGCGAAGTACATCGCGTGCAGCGCGCCGACGCCCTGACCGAGATCCAATACGCGGCCGGCCTTGCGCGACTCTTCGCGGTAGGCTTCGACCAGCGCGCGGACCTTGTCCGGCTGTGAAATCAGGATGGTCGGCGTGATCTGTTCGCGCGCGCACCAGCGCACGGTTTCCTCGCTGATCGAAAACGCCTGAAACAGGGGGGGATGCGGCTTCTGGTAGGGTTTCGGCACCACGTTAAGGGCCTTGATCCGGCCGAGTTCGTCGAGTTCGCCCGGTCCGCCAAACTCGCGCGTCCATTCATGCGCCAGCCACGGTGTGCCTTCTTCGTAAGGATAAGGATATTCGTAATACTTGCCCTTGAAGCGAAAAGGCTCGTCGCCCCAGCACAGCTTCAGAATGCGAAAGACTTCCTCGAAGGCCTCGCGGTTGATGCGATCGGTTTCACTCTTGTCGCTGGTGGTGGCGCTTACGTGGATCTTCTGCGCCATCTGGTTCAACCACCGGGTCTGATAGCCGCGGGCGAAGCCGACGAAGGTGCGGCCCTTGGTCAGTTGATCGAGCCAGGCGATCTCGAGCGCCAACCGCAGCGGGTTCCATCCGGGCAGTACATAGCCGATCGGGCCGACCTTGATGTGCTTGGTATTGTGAATGACGTGCTGATAGAGGGTCGGCAGTCCGCCGATTTCGAGCCCTTCGCTATGCAAATGGTGCTCGGGGAAGCACACCGCATCAAAGCCGGAGTCTTCGGCTAACCGCGCAACATCGACCACCTCATCGATCATCCGCTGCCAGTATTCGGTACGATTGCCGATCGGGCGGTTGGCGCGGCGCTCGTCGGTGCTCGCCGGTAGAGTGGGCAAAAAGAAATACATGAACTTCATAAGCCGAAGCCTCCATCATCAGTGCCGTACATCTCCGGATGATAGTTTGATTCCATCGCAAAATGCCACTTCCTCGCGGGACGATTTGTGCGCGGC
>DATEGX010000287.1:0-4526 GCA_035279875.1 Binataceae bacterium (SeqCode) | reverse complement strand
TTCGAATTACCTCGAGTAGCTCCGATTGAAAGTTGGAACCGCTTAGCCTTTCGGCGGCGCCTGCTTCTTGCCGGCCACGACTTTGCGCGGTCCCTTCCGTGTGCGCGCGTTGGTGTGGGTCCGCTGGCCTCGCACCGGTAGTCCGCGGCGATGCCTGATGCCGCGATAGCAGCCCAGATCCATCAGCCGCTTAATCGATTGCTGAACGTCGCGCCGCAGGTCGCCTTCGACCTTGTAGTCCTGGTCGAGCACCTGGCGGATTCTCACCTGCTCGTCAGCCGTGAGTTCGTCGCTGTTACGGCCGGGATCCACTTTGGCCTGCTGAAGAATCCTGAGCGCGGTGGGGCGGCCCAAACCGTAGATATAGGTGAGCGCTATTTCCATCCGCTTATTTCTGGGCAGTTCGACACCCGCTACGCGTGCCATCGGAACTCCTCCCTAGCCCTGGCGCTGCTTATGACGCGCGTTCGAACAAAGGATTCGAACCACGCCCTGGCGGCGCACCACCTTGCAGTTCTTGCAAATTTTCTTCACCGAAGCGCGGACTTTCATAACCCCGTTCCTCTAGCGCATCCGATACGTGATACGCCCGCGGGTAAGATCATAGGGCGACAGTTCCACGGTAACCTTGTCACCCGGCAGAATTTTGATGTAATGCATGCGCATTTTGCCCGAGATATGCGCCAGTACCCGATGGCCGTTTTCCAGCGACACCCGGAACATCGCGTTCGGGAGCGCCTCCAGCACCATCCCGCTCACTTCGATCGCGTCGCCCTTAGACATGGTGATTCAACTCGCTCAGGATCTCCGGGCCGGAAGTGGTTATCGCGATGGAATGCTCGAAATGCGCCGAGAGCTTGCCGTCGGCTGTAACCGCGGTCCAACCATCGTCGAGAATCTCCAATTCCGCCGTACCCTCGTTAATCATCGGTTCAATCGCCAGAACCATCCCTTCCTGCAGGCGCGGATTCGGCATCCCGGCCCGGAAGTAATTTGGCACCTGGGGATCTTCGTGAAGCTTGCGGCCGATGCCATGACCGGCGAAATCGGTGACGACCGAGTAGCCCGCATCTTCCGCCACGCGCTGCACCGCCCGGCCAATATCGCTTATCCGGTTGCCAACGCGAGCCTGCTCGATTCCGGCATAAAGCGCCTCGCGCGTGACTTTCATCAGCCGTCGAGCAGTCTCGGAGACGCTGCCAATCGCGATCGTCCGCGCGGCATCGCCAAAATAGCCTTCGTAGCAAACTCCAAAATCTAGGCCGACGATGTCACCTTCCCTGAGCTTGCGCTTGGCCGACGGTATGCCATGCACGATTTCGCTGTTGATCGATACACACAAACTATGGCGGTATTCGACATCGTGCGGACGGTAGCCTTTGAATGCCGGCCGCGCACCTTTCTTAAGCGTCAGATGCTCCGCCAGCCGGTCCAGTTCCAAGGTCGTAACGCCCGGCCGCGCCGCCGCGACCAATTCGTCGAGCGTCTCCGCGACGATTCGGCTCGCCGTCCGCATCAGGGCGATTTCGTCTGGCCGTTTGAGCGTTATCACCTTGGTTCCTCGTGCAGCGGTCAGTTGACGCTCAAAGCGCTCAAAATACGCCGCTCGATTTCCTCCGGCCGTCCGGTCCCCTGAACCTTCGCCAGCAACCCCAGCCGCTCGTAATGATCAAGCAGGGGACGCGTCGCAGAAGCATAGACGTCGAGCCGCGCCCGCACGGTACCCTCGGCGTCATCTTCGCGCTGATACAACTCGCCATTGCACTTATTGCAAACGTTCGACTTCCGCGGCGGATCATAGATTGCGTGATACATCTCGCCGCATCCGCGACAGGTGCGCCGGCCCGATATCCGCTTGACGATCTCCTCGTCGGGCACGATTATCGCCACCACATGGTCGAGTTTCTCGCCACGACTCTGGAGCATTTTGGCCAGCGCTTCGGCCTGCGGCACGGTTCGCGGGAAGCCGTCGAGGATAAATCCACGCTTCGCGTCGGCTTGTCCCATCCGCTCATTGATCATTCCCAGCACCAGCTCGTCCGGCACCAATGCGCCCTTGTCCATGAAGGACTTCGCCTCGATGCCCAACCGGGTGTGTTCCCGTACCGCTGCCCTGAGCAGATCGCCGCTCGCAATCTGCGGCGCCATGAGCTTTTGCTCGAGCATTCTCGCCTGGGTGCCCTTACCGGCCCCCGGTGGTCCTAAGAGCACCAGCCGCACCAATCAACCTCCAGGACGGCTCTTACGGCCGCGCCGCATGAAGCCTTCGTAATTGCGCGCAATCAGATGCGTCTGGATCTGGGCCATCGTATCGAGCGCGACACCCACCACGATCAACAAAGCCGTACCGCCGAAATAGAACGGTACGTTGAAGCGCTGAATCAGGAGGGTCGGCAAAACGCAGACCGCGCTCACGTAGATCGCGCCGCCCAAGGTAATTCGCGATAGAACCCGATCGATATAATCGGCCGTGAAACGTCCGGGCCTGATTCCCGGTATGAAGCCGCCGTATTTCTTGAGATTATCGGCAACGTCGACCGGATTGAACGTCACCGCCGTATAGAAGTAACAAAAGAAGATAATCAGCGCGACGTAGATTAAATTATATATCAACCCGCCGGGGGTAAGATAGGCCGAGTAGTTTTTGAGCGACGGCAGAAAGGCCGCGATAGTCGCCGGAAAAACCAGCAAAGACGAGGCGAAAATCGGCGGGATGACGCCCGAGGTGTTGATCTTCAGCGGCAGGTGGCTCGATTGGCCGCCGTAGACGCGCCGTCCGACCACTCGCCGCGCATACTGGATTGGGATGCGCCGCTGGCCGGTCTCGACATAGACGATTCCGCCCGTAACCAGGATTGCGATGGTGATGATCAGGATCAGGACGAACAGGCTCATCTCGCCCTGTTTGACAAATTCGACGGTAGTCCCCAACGCGCTCGGTAGCCGCGCAACGATCCCTGCCATGATTATCAGCGAGATCCCATTGCCGATTCCGCGTTCGGTGATCTGCTCGCCAATCCACATGACGAAGATAGTGCCGGCAGTGACGGTAATCACCGTCATGAAGAGAAATCCGGGTCCAGGATGATAGACCAGCGGAGTAGCGCCCTGACCTCCGCCAGCACCGTAATTCTCAAGACCGATCGCGATCATCAGGCCCTGAACCAGCGCCAGACCGACCGTTCCATACCTCGTATACTGGGAAATCTTACGCCGGCCGGCCTCGCCTTCCTTGTAGAGTTCGTCGAGATAGGGCCAGCCAATCTTGAGCAGGTCGAGAATAATCGCAACCGAAATATAGGGCATTATTCCCAGCGCAAAGACCGAGAACCGCTCCAATCCACCGCCGGAAAACAGGTTTATCCAGCCAAACAGCGTATTAGAAATGTGCGACAGGAGATCTTGCAGGGCCTGCCCATCGATTCCCGGGGTGGGAACCGCCACGCCAATCCGGTACACCGCCAGCATCGCAGCCGTGAACAACAGCCGCCGGCGCAATTCCGGGATGCGCGAAGCATTGGAAAACCCCTCAAGCATTCAGCCTTTCCGAGCCCTCGATTAGTTCAGCGCGCCCGCCCGACGCGGCGATCTTGTCGCGCGCGCCTTTGGAAAACGCGTGCGCCCTGACCGTCAGAGGCGCCTTCAGCTCACCATCGCCGAGCACCTTGAGCTTCCGCCCGGCCGAAATCAGGCCGCGGTCGGCGAGCAGCGCCGGATCGATCGTCTGATCTTCGGCGAAGGCAGCCAGACTGCGCAGGTTAATCTGCTCGAATTCACGCCGTCTGGCGGCATTCTTGACCAGACGCCTGAAACCGCGCTTGGGCAGGCGCCGCTGCAACGGCATCTGTCCACCTTCGTAACTCGGCGGAGTATTACCGCCTGAACGCGAGCCGCGTCCCTTATGCCCGCGGCCGGCCGTCTTGCCATGCCCTGAGCCGATTCCGCGGCCAATGCGCTTCTTACGTTTGGTCGATCCCGGAGCCGGTCTGAGCTCATTAAGTTTCATAACCTCGCCGCCTACTCCTTGATCTCGCGGACCAGATGCGGCACTCGCCGGATCATTCCGAGCACCGCCGGCGTCCGCTTCAGCGTGCGGCTGGTGCCGAGCTTGCCCAGCCCCAGACCCTTCAAAGTTTCCCGGACCCGCTGCTTGGTGCCGATCGGACTGCGCACCAGCTTGATTCGAATCGTCTCGTCCACGCTACATCACCTCGGTCCGATCCCTACGCGGCTGGCGCCACCGGCGCTTCCGTCGCAACGCCGCGCAACTTGACCACGTCATCGCGACTGCGCAGCTCGCCCAACGCCTCGAGCGTAGCTTTGACCAGGTTGTGCGGATTCGACGAGCCCAGGCGCTTGGTCAGGATATTGCGGATCCCGGCTAATTCAACCACCGCCCGCACACCACCGGCGGCGATGACTCCGGTGCCCTCGGACGCCGGCCTCAAGACCACCTTGCCGGCCCCAAAATGGCCCAGCACCTCGTGCGGGATCGTGCCCGACTGCAGCGGCACGCGGATCAGGCT
>DATEGX010000286.1:0-3887 GCA_035279875.1 Binataceae bacterium (SeqCode) | reverse complement strand
ACCAGCGAGCGGCCACGCGCGCTGAGGCCTTCGGCCCGACTCAGGTTCGCTGGTGCGCTGGCGGCGCCAAGGTCGGGTATGCGACCCGTTTGATTCTGGAAGTCGCCTGCGTCATGTTGGCGAACGCCGTGAGCCACGCTCAAGCTACTCGCCGGTGCAGTCCCGGATCGTCGCTTAGCGGCGATCCGCCCGCCGCGATGGCACCGCCGTGATTCTGCTCTTCCATGCCTTCGCCGCTGAAGTTCATCCGATAATTGCGCGTTTGACGGAGGCGAGTGCCCTCCCCGATGCCGCCGTGCGCGGCCAGCAGGGAAAGATTTCCGGAGTGCCGGTGACGCTGGTGGCTAGCGGAATCGGGATGCGCCGATCGCGCCTCGCCGCGGGGCGCGCCATGGACTCGCTGCCTGCGGCCGAGCTGGTGATAATTTCGGGCGTAGCCGGCGCGCTCCGCGACAATCTCGCAGTCGGCCATCCCGTATTGGGCCAGCGTCTCATAACCCGGCGCAGCGACGATGACTTCCAGCCCGAGCAGATCCTCGACATCCCCTCTGAGTACTTCGTGCGCCTGGCCACCGCACTGGAGGCCGCGCAAATCGATTATACGGCAGGCGCGATGATGACTTCGCGGCGTGCGCTCACGACGAGCGCCGACAAGCGCCGCGCACATACGGAGAGCGGCGCCATTACGGTTGATATGGAGAGCGCCGCGATTGCGTTTGAAGCGCAACGCCGCGGGCTGCCCTTCGTATGTCTGCGCACTATCCTCGACACCGCCTCTGAGGACGTGGTCGGCGCCGCGCTCGCTGACGAAAACGGCGAGGTGCGAGCACTCGCTGCCGCAAAAGCGCTCATCACCCATCCCAGGATGATCGGTGGCGTCGTTCATCTGCTGCGCAATCTGCGCTTGGCCGCGAGTTCGCTCGCGTCAACCCTCGAAGCGATTTTGCCACGCATCAGTTGAGCCTGGCGCGTGGTGCGCGCGTCGTCTGACGCGAAAACGACCGCTGACCACTGCTGTTCGGCGCCCTAACCTCTTCGAAACCATCGCCATCGAACGGGAAATCCGCCAGATGGGAGGCGATCGCATCGACATTCTGGTAAACCTCGGGGCGCGTAATCGTATGCAGCGCCATCGCCACGAATGGCAGGAAGACAAAAACGCTCGCCCAGCCGATCGTCAGTGCGCGAATTGCGAATAACATCGTAATGCCGAAGCAAACGATCCCGGCGTACAGCAACGGCCCGAGCAAGGCGCGCGACGGAAAATTCGGCAGCGTTCCAAACGGCCGGCCAGCATCTCGGTTGAGCCGCCAATCCAGCATCTGGAAAATCCCGATACTTATCGCGGCGACGAAGTACCATCCGAGATAATTGCTGATCGGGACCCCAAAATGCGGGCCCGGCGGGTCATACCAGAAAATCCGACCGAGAAACCAGCGGTCGCCCAGCACGCTCAGCGGATCCATCACAAGGTCGATCATGACCATTAGAAGCGCCGCCATCAGCCAGACTCGCAGCGAACGCCGGATGCGCCAGGTGTCGAGCAGCCGCAGGTCGATCCCGCGGCGGTAAAGCGGTGAGCATAACAGCAGCGCCGCCGCATAGCTGGCAAAGGCCAGAAAGGTGAAGGAGAGCGAGTCGATGAGTGGGATACCGGCGACCCAAATCTCGCGCCCACGGGTCGCCTCGACGTAATGATAAAGACCGAACGGGAAGCCGTTACGCACCGAACTCCATTCACAGATCAGCGCCACACCATAGGTGAGCAAAGTGAACAGCACCGTGGTTCGGAGCCCGTAATTCACGATTGAGATGAACAGGAATGCGCCGAGGAAGACGAAAACATACGGGCGCAGCGCGATGGTCGATAGCAACAGATGCATGCCGGATCAGGCAGCAGCCGCACGGGCGATCCCGGCGCGCCGAAAAAAATCGATCGCACTCCGCAGTGCATCGTCGACCGGGCCGGCTTCGTAACGCAGTTCGTCGCGCGCCTTGGTCGAGTCGAAAAACATTTTCTTGCGCGCCATCCGGACCTCGGTCAGGCTCGCACGTGGTGGCCGATGGGTGACGGTACGCGCCACCGCCTCGGCCCCGTAGGCAAAGCCGAGCGCGACCGCAAAAGGAATCCTGACACGCGGAGCCGGTAGTGCGGAGAGCCGCGAAAGCCGCCGCAGCATCTCCTTCAACGTCAGATTTTCACCGCCCAGAATATACTTCTCGCCAATTCGTCCCCGTTCAGCCGCCAACAGATGGCCGCGCGCACAATCTTCGACGCCGACCAGGTTGAGACCAGTTTCGACATAGGCGGGCATCCGCCGGTTGAGAAAATCGACAATAATTCTGCCAGTAGGCGTCGGCTTGTAATCGTAAGGTCCAATCGGCGTCGAAGGGTTGACGATCACGATAGGAATCCCTTCTGCCGCGGCCTTGAGCGCTTCCTGCTGCGCGAGGAACTTGGAACGTTTGTAGGGGCCGACCATCTGGTCAATTGCGACTGGCGTATCCTCACGACCGATGCCGCCAGTGCCGATACCCAGCGCCCCGACCGTGCTGGTGTGCACGACGCGTCTGACATGGGCCGCAGCGGCGGCGCTTATGACGTTGCGGGTGCCCTCGACGTTGGCCGCGTACATCGGCGCCTCGTCGATCACCCACAGCCGATAATCGGCCGCCACGTGGTAGACCTCATCGCATCCCACCACCGCTCGCTCGACAGCGGCTCGATCGCGCAGGTCGCCGTAGGCGAGTTCGCAATCGACGCCTTCGAGCCCTCGCAGATCGGCACCCTCCCGCACCAGCGCGCGCACGTGACTGCCTCGCGCGACCAGGGCCCGCACAACGTGGCATCCGACGAAGCCGTTTGCCCCGGTTACCAGCGCGACTGCCGCCATCCGACCCTCATAACGCAGCGCCGACGCGCGCGGCAATCGCCGCTGCAGCGGACCGTCCGGCAATCACAGCGCTCTCAATGGTCGCGGGTAGCTGCGTGCGGATCCAATCCCCAGCGAGGAAAAGATTCGCAATCGGAGTTTCCACCGGCGGCCGGATCACGTCCGAGGCGGGATCGGGCGCGATCGTCGCATGCTTTTCCTTGAGCACCAGCGCTCGCATCAGATTCGCCTGCCGCGCCGCCGGTATCATCGTGCCGAGGTCGTTCATAACCAGCGCGAGCAACTCGTCATTCGAAAGGTCAACCAGCTTGCGCGCACCGCTGATTACAAAGCTCAGGTAACCCGGATGTCGTGCGCCGTACTGTGAAAAAATCCGGCGCTTGTTGAATAGCCATTGGGTGGACGTGCCGAGGAAGCCGATGAAGGCGGACCGCGTAACTTCGCGATCGAGCCAGACGTGCACGCAGATAATCGGTGAGCTCTGCAGTTCGGCAATCCGCGCGAAGTAGGTGTCGGCGGTCGCACCTTCGGGCAACAGCTTGAGCAACTGCTCGGGAGGCACCGCCAAGACAAAGTTGGCGGCTCGCAACCGCCGGCCGTCGCGCAGCCGCACGGCGGAAATTGCGCCCTGATCAAGTTCCAAGCCGTCGGCAATCGCGCGGCAGGCGACCACGCCTTCGCGTTTCTCGATATACTCGCGCGCTGCCGAGCAATACAGATCGCTCAGCCCGACTGTCGAATAGAGAAAGGCCGAGTCGGCGCGCCGCGAGAAAAATGCCCGCTTCATCACCTCTGCGAGCAAAGCGGCCGAGGCACGCTCCGGGTCCTCGTTCAAAGTCGCGATCGCCAGGGGATACCAGAAACATCGCCGCGCACGCTCTCCCTGGCCAGTCGCGGTCATCAACTCCGCGACGGTCATCCGCGCCAGGCGCGTACGATCAAAGCGCCTGAGGTACATTATCCGCGTTCCCGCGCGCGCAGCGCTCAGACGCT
>DATEGX010000285.1:0-15013 GCA_035279875.1 Binataceae bacterium (SeqCode) | reverse complement strand
GTGAGCGCTCGCGGATGCGTCCGCCAAAGGCCCGCATCGAACTGGCGATAGCCGCGCGCATCCCCCGGGCGTCGGTCGGCAGGTTAATCGAATCCAGCTCGCGCGCAAGATTGAGCAGTTGCAGGTAGTCGCCCAGCCGTGCTTCGCGGATCAAAAAGGCGGGAGCCAGAGCGTCCATCGCTCTAATCTAACATCAAGGGTGCGATGGGAAAATTTCACTCCGAAAGCGCAAAGTCGGCGTAGCTCGCGATTCTCGTTTGATTTAGCAAATCCCGTTCGATAGGTTGCTTCATGGGACCGACTACGGGTCGGTCGAGGAGGCGCGGGTGATGGAGTTGCCGAAGTGCCAGAAATGCAACAATGGCACCCTTATTCCACTCTCTGATTACGGCCAGGAAGGCGCTTCGGTGATCTTCAAGGCGTGGGCATGCACCAATCCGGACTGCGGATTCAGTTTGCGGGTCGACAAAGGCGAGGTTTCCTACGGCAAGCGGATTGAGCCGAAGCATTAGGGGACTTCGGCGGCGCGATTGCGGTGGGCGGCCAGGGGCCGCCTTTTTTCGTTCTGATTGCTGCAATCGAGGGCGGTCGCAAGATTTGGAGGCATGCCGATTGTTGTGAAATAACTTCGCGTAGTGGAGATCCGCCTATGAGCACCACCCTCTATCGCGCTCAGACCATCGGTTCGATGCTGAGGCCGGCTGCCTTGCGAGACGCGCGCCATGCCCTGCGCCGCGGCGAAATCAGCACCGCCGCTTTCAAGCAAATCGAGGATCGGGCGGTCGATGACGCGCTGGCGATGCAGCAGCGTGCCGGTATCGACGTAGTCAGCGATGGCGAGCAACGCCGGGCCAGCTTCCTCGGCTCACTGCTGGAAGCGACCGAAGGCCTCACGCGCGACCTCAGTATCACCAAACCCTGGCATGAAAACGACGAGCAAGTCAGCGAGTTGTCGCTCGGGCTCGCCGTGACGGGCAAGCTGCGCCGCCTCCGATCCCTGGTGTCGGAGGAATACGCATACGCCCGCGCCCGCTCGCCCTTGCCGGTAAAGGTCACGCTCCCGAGTCCGATGATGCTGCTGATGTTCTGGTCTGCAGAGCTGGCCCGCGATGCCTATCGCGATATCTTCGAAGTATTCGCCGACGGCGCCGAGGTAATCCGGGCGGAAATCGCGGAATTGGCGAGGCTGGGCTGCGAATACATCCAGATCGACGCCCCTGAACTCGCGATCCTGATCGATCCAAAGGCGCAGGAGGTGGTTTTCGAGCGCAACGGAATCGACCCGGCCCGCGTGCTGGGCGAAGGCGTCGAATTGCTGAATTCGCTGGCCGATGCGCCCGGCGTCGCGTTCGGTCTTCATCTGTGCCGCGGCAATAATGACGGCCGCTGGCTCAGCAAAGGCGGCTACGAAAGCATCTCGAAGGAGGTGTTCCGTCGCGCCAACCGCTTCTCCGCCTTCCTGCTCGAGTACGACGACCCCCGCTCAGGTGGTTTCGAGCCGCTCGCCGACATTCCGCGCGACAAGGTTGTCGTGCTCGGCCTGGTCTCCACCAAGCACCCGGAACTCGAATCCCCGGACTTGCTGAACCGGCGTATCGACGAGGCCGCGCGCTACTTTCCCCGCGAGCAGATGGCGCTCTCGCCGCAGTGCGGTTTCGCCTCGGGTATCAAGGGCAATCCGATCGACCTCGCCGCCCAAGAGCGCAAGCTGCGGCTGGTGGCCGAAGTTGCGCATCGCGTATGGCCCTGAACGAAAATCAGTCGAGCGCACTCGCCGGCCTCGAGCGGGTCGAATGCCGTCTCGCGCGGGGCTCGGATGCCGCCGAGCTTATGCCGCTGATTCGCGCCTACTACCGCTTCGATGGAATTCGCTTCCAGTCGGCAGCGATATCGGCCGCGCTCGCGACGCTGCTGCGGCGCCCCTCGCTCGGGCGCGTCTGGATCATGCGCGACAGGGCGATGGCGGTCGGGTACGTAGTGCTGACGTTCAACTACGACCTGGAATTCGGCGGTCTCGAGGGCATCGTCACCGACCTTTATATCCGCGCCGAATATCGCGGCCATGGTCTGGGCCGGCGCGCGCTCGATTTAGTCCGCACGCATTGCCGATCGCTCGGGATTCAAGCCCTCGAATTGCAGGTGGAGCGCCACAATCGCGATGCTCGGCAGTTTTACCGCAGACTGGGCTTCCGCGAGTTATCGCGTATCGTGATGACGCGGCCGGTCTAGGACTCGACAGGCCGGGCGCTTGGCGAAGGTTCACTTTGCAGACTGCGGCGTTTTTCGGCAAGCTCGGGTCCAGCGACCAGATGCGCGCAAAATCCTGCCGCACCACCGGACCACATAGCGAGTTCATTGCGTCTAATCAGAGGGACATCATGGCGATCTTCAGAATGTACACCGGACCCGATGGGAAATCGCACCTCGAGGAACAGAGCCTCGCCGAGCACCCCACCCTGCGCAAGCCACAAACCGCGGCGCATATCGTTTTCGCTCAGCAGCCGGCCGGGACCTTCCTCGACTGGCATCCAGCGCCGCGCCGCCAGTACGTCATTCTGATTTCCGGCGAGATCGAAATCGGCTTTGGCGACGGCACCACGCGCCGCTTCGGACCCGGCGACGCGCGCCTGGTCGAGGATACCACCGGCCAGGGGCACACAACTCGTTATATTGGCTCCGCCGCGGTGGTCACCGCCGTCATTCCGCTGGCTTAACCGTTTTCGCGATTCTGGCCAGCGGAGCAGAACGAATCCGCTATCCGGGCGTCGCGCATTAAGACAATTGGGAGACCGGAGCGAGCAGCGATGACCGTGCAAATCTACAGCATGACCTCGATCGCCGACGCGGTCGCGACCGCAGAGGCGGGCGCCGATCTGATCGGTGCGGTTGTGGCCGAGGCCGGCCTCGTACCCGAGGGTATCGGCGCCGCGGCGGCACGCGCGATCTTCGAGGCGATTCGCCCGCGATCACGCGGCGTCGCGCTGTCGCTCTCCGACGATCGCGACGAGATTTGCGCGATGATCGACGCGGTTCGGCCCGACGTCGTGCATCTGGTCGCGCGTGAGATCGAACCGGAAGATTGCGCATGGATCCGCGCTCGCGTCGCGCCGGTGCGGCTGCTCAGGGCAATCGCGGTTCGCGCCGGCGAGACCATCGCAGAGGCCGACGCCCATCAGGAGTGCGCGGATTACCTGATGCTCGACTCCGGCGCGAAAGGACGGCCCTTCGCCGGCGCCAGCGGCGAGACCCACGACTGGTCGGTGAGCCGGACGATCGTCGAGCGCTCGCGCATTCCGGTGATCCTGGCCGGCGGACTTTCAGCCGACAACGTCGCCGAGGCGATCGCGGTAGTAAAGCCGTGGGGCGTCGACTCGTTTACCCATACGGACATGCCGGAACAACGCGGGAAGAAGGATCCGGCGCGGGTGCGCGCGTTTATCGCCGCGGCTCTGCGCGGCTTCGCCGCGGTCATCGAAACGCCGGCTAGCTAACCGCTAACGGCGCGAGCGTTCTCAGCGAGTGCTTGGAAATTGGGGCGAGAGATCAGCATGGAATATAAATATCTTCTCGTACAGCGCGACGGTCCGGTTTGCCGGCTGATCCTGAACCGGCCCGAGCGTCTGAACGCGATCAATGTGCGGATCGGCGTCGAATTGCTTGACGCTCTCGACAGCGCGGACCGCGACGCCGGCTTGCGCGTGGTCATCCTTACCGGGGCGGGCCGTGCGTTTTGTGCCGGCGACGATCTGCGCGGGATGTCTGAGCCGGGCGAGCCTGACCGCCGCTTCGCCGACCCGATCAAGCAATACGTTCAGGGCGAGGGCCGCTGGCCGCTGATTATCGCGCGAATGCGCTCGCTCTCGAAGCCGGTGATCGCGATGATCAACGGCCACGCACATGGCGCCGGCTTCAACCTCGCCCTGGGCTGCGATCTGCGGGTGATGGCCGACAGCGCCACGTTGTCAATTCCCTTCTCGCGCCGCGGTATTGGCACCGGCACCAACCTGCTGCAGCAGTTCGTCGGCATCGGCAAAGCCCTGGAATGGGCGCTGCTCGCCCCGGCACTCTCGGCTCAGGAAGCTGAACGTTGGGGCCTCGTGAACAAGGTCGTTCCGCTGGAACGTCTCGAGCATGAAACCATGACACTCGCGCGAGAACTGGCCGACGGTCCGACGCTGGTTCTGGCTTACAGCAAGTCAGCAGTGATTAACGGATGGCAACAACCTCCGGACGTGGCCTATCGCATTCAGGGGCAGGCGGTTCATCACTCGCAGCAAACTGAAGACCTCGCCGAGGGTATTCGCGCGTTTCGCGAAAAGCGCCCGCCCAAATTCACCGGCTCCTGAATCGCCTCAGGCCTTCGGCTTGACGGACGCGATCATTTGGTGAAATGCAATCATGGGTAGTCAAAGAGCCACAAGCCACGCAATCGAGGTGAACCGCGGATGGATTTCGAAGTCACCTACACCGAGGAACAACAGAATTTTCGCGCCGAGGTGCGCGCGTGGTTCGAGGCCAACGTGCCGCCCGGAATCACCCGCAGGACCACGTCCCCCGAGGATTCCTACCGGAATTATCAGCAACGGCGCGAGTTGGGGCGCAAGCTTGGCGCCAGAGGCTGGCTCTTTCCAATGGCGCCCAAGCAGTACGGCGGCGGCGGCCTCGATCTCGACCGCACCATCATACTCGAGGAGGAAGCCGACCGCTTCGAACTGTCGCTGCCGCCGTTCTACAGCACAGGCGCGACGCTCGGCGCCCCGACGATCGTAATCTGGGGTTCGGAGGAGCAGAAGGAGGCCTTCCTGCCGCCGATTTACCGTGGCGACGTGCGGGTCTGGCAATTGCTCTCCGAGCCCAGCGCTGGCTCCGATCTCGCCGGCGTCAAGATGCGCGCGATTCGCGAAGGCGACGAGTACGTACTCAACGGCCAGAAAATCTTCGTCGGCAGCGACAATGGCACCGATTGGATGTGGACCATCGCGGTCACCGATCCCAACGGCGAGCGCCACAAAAACGTAAGCTGGTTCATGGTCGACGCGAGCCTGCCCGGTATCACCGTTCAGCCGATGGAACTGCTGAGCAACGGCGACGGCGGCGGCGAGGGCGGCCATAAGAACATCGTCTTTTTCGAGGACGTGCGAGTGCCCGCCTTTTGCCTGATCGGCGGTGAGAACAACGGCTGGAAAGTCGCCTCGACCCATCTCGAACTCGAACATGGCGGCGGTGGTCACGTCGGGCGGAACCGGCTTTGGGAACACTTGCTGGCCTATTGCCGCGAGACCCAGCGCGACGGCAGGCCGTTGACGGAACATCAGGATGTCCGCGATCTGCTGGCTGACATTTACATCAAGGGAGAGATCGGACGGCTCTTCGGCCTGCGCAATTTCTGGCTGACCTATGCCAGGCAACCGAAGTCGTACGAAGGGCCGCAGCTTTCGCTCTATCGCAAGCTCGCGGGACTGTGGATGACCGGCGCGATTCTGGAAATTGCGGGACCGGCGGCGCTGACCACCGACCAGCGTTGGGGTTCGGACGATGGCTTTCTCGAGAATCAACAGCGGGTAGGCATTGTCGCGATGCATCCGGGCGGCACCGCGGATATTCAGAAGGTCAGCATGGCGCGGCGTATCGGGATCGGACGGACCACTCGCGAAGCGGCTGGAACCGTCGCCTGACGCTGCCGCGAGGAGCATCGCCTATGGATCTGTCGTTAAGCGAAAACCAGCGGATGCTCGGTGAGAGCGTGCGCAGCTTCATGGAGCGCCGCGCGCCGCGTGGCAAGATCGTCGCGCTGCAGCAATCGGAAACCGGCTACGAACCGGAGACCTGGAAAACCATCGCGGAACTCGGATGGCTGGGCCTGTTGATTCCGGAGCGTTACGCCGGTGGCGGTGCATCGCTCACCGATGCGGCGATACTCTACCAGGAGTTGGGTCGCGGACCGCTGCCGGGTCCGTTCTTCAGCTCCGGCGTCCTAAGCGCACTGGTGTTGTTGGAGGCCGGGACGGAGAAGCAGCGTCGCCGCTGGCTACCTGAGATCGCCAGTGGACGTCAGATCTTTACCGTTGCGATCAGCGAACCGGCACGCTCATGGGGCGCACACGGCATCACGCTCGCGCCCGAGCGCCGCGGCCAGCACTTCCGCCTGAACGGTACCAAGTTGTTCGTCAGCGACGCCGTCGCGGCGTCCCATTTTATCGTCGCGGTCCGCACAGGACCGGCGGCTGACGCGATCGCTCTGATTGCGATTGAGCGGAGCAGCAAGGGCATTTCGACCCGGCTTCTGCCGGGCTTTCTCGGATGGCAGGCAGAAGTCACCTTCGACAACGTCGAGATTCCTGCGGACGCACTGCTTGGCGGTGACAGCGGTGAGCATGCCGGATGGGCCGCGCTGACTCGCGCGATGGAGCGAGCCCTGCCGGTGCTATGCGCCTACCAGGTCGGCAGTTGCCAGATGGTTTACGAGATGTCGGTCGAGTACAGCCAGACCCGCATCCAGTTTGGCGTGCCGATCGGACGCTTCCAGCGCGTGCAGGACCATATCGTGCGCCTGGTTAATCATCTCGACGCGGCGCGATGGGCTACGTACGAAGCGCTGTGGAAGCTGGATTCAGGCCGGCCCGCCGCCGCTGGTGTGCATCTGGCGAAAGCGGTCACCGCCGAGGCTCATATGGAGGCCTGCAACGCCGCGCACGAAGTGCATGCCGGGATCGGCTCGTCGAACGAATACGGGCTGGTGGCCCATACCCAGCTCTCGCGCACCTTGTTCAACTATCTCGGCGACCCGCGATGGCATAAGCGGCAGATGGCTGACGCCTTGGCCTGGTAGGAGCATGGAGGCTTCACGAATCGGCAAATTCCGCGCTGCGAGTTTCCCCTGGCGGCTCTATTGCGGCCCCGACGCGCTCGCGGATCTGGCGGCGGAGGTGCGTCGCAACCAGGCCACGCGCGCATTCGTGATTTGCGGCCAGACCGTCGCGCATGACACCAATCTGTTGCATCGTATCGCGGACGGCCTTGGCCCGCTCTACGCCGGCGCGTTCGACCGGATGGACAAGGATTGTTCGTATACGCGGGTCACGGAGGCAACGGTTGCGGCGCGCGAAGCGCGAGCCGACCTGGTCATCGCGCTCGGCGGTGGCAGCGTGATCCAGGGCGCGCGGGTAGTGGTGATCCTGCTGGCTGAGAAGGGCGACGCGTTCGAATTGATGACCCAATATCCTGAGGGGAAACCCGCTGTCAGTCCGCGCCTGATGGCGCCCAAGATGCCGATTATCAACGTAGCAACCACGCCCACCAGCGCGATGAACCGCGGCGGCTCGGCTCTGCGAAACGATCAGCTCGACCATCGGATGGAATTCTTCGATCCCAAGACGCGCCCAGCCGCGATCTTCTGGGACAACGACGCGTTGCTCACGGCGCCATTACCGCTGGCACGCTCGACCGCCACCACGACTTTCACCGGGACCTTACAGGCGGCGGCCGCGCCGGCAGCCAATCCGCTCGTCGAAGGGGATAACCTGCAGGCGTTTCGGCTCGCTGCTCGGGCCCTGAGGCGCTTGATGGCGGAGCCTGACAATCCGGAGCCGAGAATCGAGTTGTGCGCCGCGGCGCTGCTGCAGAATCGCTCCATCGACGACGGCTTCACTCGCGGCGGCGAGCGAACCTGGAGTACCGCCTACGCGCTCGCAACCGCGCTGCATATCCGCTATGACCACGTCGGTCAGGGCGAAGCGACGTCGGCGGTAACCGCCGCGCTGATCCGGCGGATGAACCCGCAGGGCGGCACCGCGGCTCGACTGGCCGAGCATCTTGGTATTGCGCAGGCGGAGGCCAATGCAAACCCGGCTATCGCCGCCGGGGACGCGCTCGAGGCGTTCTACAAATCGATCGGAATGCCGGCGCGCTTGCGCGAACTGCAAATCCCCGAGGGCGACTTGCCGCAACTGGCGCGGGATACGCTCAAGAACTTCAATGCCAACCCGGGTGAGCGTCCGGCGAATTATCTGGACGAAATGCTTGCGGCGCTGCGTGCATGCTGGTGAGATTGCGTGCAATAAAGATTTTTACGGGAGATTGAGATGACCGAGCCCAGATATGGCGACGTATCGGTAGACATCAAGGATTATGTGGCCCAAGTCGAGATCCATCGGCCGCCGCACAATTATTTCGATGTCCAGCTCATCCGCGATTTGGCGAACGCGTTCAACAGTCTGGACGAGGACCCGGCCTGCCGGGTTTCGGTGCTGAGCGCCGAGGGTAAGTCGTTCTGCGCGGGTGCCAATTTCGCCAATCGCGCTGCAACTGGAGTCGAGCCCGGCACCGCCAAAGGGAACCCGCTCTATTCCGAAGCGGTGCGGCTCTTCGGCTGCAAGAAGCCGATGGTGGCGGCGATTCAGGGCGCGGCGATCGGCGGCGGCCTGGGCTTGGCGCTGGTCGCGGACTTTCGCGTGGCCTCGCCGGAAGCGCGCTTCGCGGCGAACTTCGTCAAGATCGGCATCCATCCGGGTTTCGCGCTGACCTACACCCTGCCGAGGCTGATTGGTGTCCAGCGGGCCAACCTGATGTTCCTCACCGGACGGCGAATTACCGGCGAAGAGGCGTTCAAGTGGGGTTTGGCCGACTTTCTCGTGGAACCCGAAGTATTGCTCAAAACCGCGACCGAATTGGCAGGCGAAATCGCCGAAAATGCACCTCTTGCGGTAGTCTCGACTCGCGCGACCGGCCGCCGCGGTCTGGCCGAGGTTACCAAGGCTCAGACTGACATCGAATTCGTTGAACAGGACTGGCTGATGCGAACCGCGGACCATCGCGAGGGTATCAAAGCCGTGGCTGAACGACGGCCTGGCCAGTTCACTGGAAAATAGTCGGTTTTCGCGACTGAACGAGTCCTGACGCCAAGAAGAGAGCGCCCAACATCCGATGTTGGGGAGCTCTCTTATCCATCTGTCACCGTGAGATCGCTCGGCGGCTGTAGCACGCCGGCTTGCATCCCAGGTCGCGAATCGCGAAAGGTGCAAGATTTTCTTTGCAGTGCAATGATTTGTGATTGATGCAAACGAGCGCTTCTTGACGCGAATACTCGCCTGCACTTACCCATAACTGGTACGGAAGATGCGCTAATGGGGTGGCATGGAGACCAAGAGCCACCTCAGGGCACCAGCCAATCATTCCTTGGCGAATGCAATCCCTTGGAAGGCCGCGGCTGCGACTCTTACCGCTATTCTGACGCTAACGATTCTCCTGGGGCATCGCAGTGGCGAAGCCGCAAGGCTCGAGCAGCGGGCCGAGATAGCTGTATCGCAAGCCCGGCAGCTTTTGCACGATGCAAATCGGATTGACAGGGAGGTACGCCCGGTACCACTGTCGGGCCAGGTTTAAGGCCTGCGGCTCGATCTGATTCGGGCCGGAAGCGAAGCTTCGGCGAATTTCGAGGATATCGTCGAGATAGCGCAACGTCGCTGCTGAGCTTCTGGGCCTCACGCAAGTATCACAATTTTCGCGCTATTCAAGCCAGGATCACTCGCTATTCTTCACCGGCATGTTGCCTAAACCGTAAACCATTGCGGTTTTGGTCGTGCCAATTTTGATCCAGTCCGCACAGTCGAGCTGCAGGGTCTTGTAGAACTGCTCCGACAATTCGATTGACGAGGAGTGGACCTCGTCGAGCTGGTCGAATTTGCATTGAAAGGCAAATTCACCCGAAAGCGACTTCTCGAGCGCGCGATTGCGCCAAATCGCGATCGTCGCCTTGCCCTTGAAATGGTGCCCGAAGTGGATGAAACCGATAGTATTTTGCACCTCTTCCACCGCGACACTATTGACCAGCTCAATTTTGGTCTTGGGACGAATATCGACGCTCTGCAGCGCGGGAAACGCCGCCGCTATGTTGTCGATGCCGCGGTCGAGTTCAATTTTGGGAGAAATCAGCACACATCCGTGGGAATAGACGCTGCGCATACCGCCGAGGCGATCGCGCTCGAGGAGCAATTCCTCTTTGAATTTGATTTCGTTGTGCCCGCCGAGGCGCGGACGGACGTCGACCTTGGCGGCCTTTTTGAGGTCAGGGTTTCGATACTTGATGGTTAACTCGTGATCCGGCCGCGGCCACCCTTCGTCGTAGAATGTGCGTTTTCTCAGGATGAAATGGTTGTTGTAGAGCGCGAAGTCGGGGGTGTCGTAAAACAGCACTTCGCGAACCTGGCTATGAAACGCCTCCTTGTCTATCTCGACCTTGAGGTCCAGCTTCTTCGCCGATTTTGACGCATCCTCCCAGAACTCGAGGAATGCACGCTTGCTTGTAAAGCGATCGGGTTGGAGCAGGATTTTGTACTCGCGGTAATGGATCACGTCCTCGGGCAGGTGTTGAGTTTCAGGATGCTTGCTTATGTGTTTGTGCATCTGTGTTTTTCGTTCCGAACCGACCAGTTAATCGCCGGTTTTGCTCTCAATCCTGACGGAATTCATCGGATCGTCAGTGCCGCGCGCTCCATGCGCTTGACGTCCCAACGAAGCGGATTCGCCATTATTTCGTATCATAAAGTCTAGACTCTTCGCTCGTTTGTAACAATTAGCGCGGGACATCGCACGCATTAGTTACTAAGATGCGGTCCAAATCTGCTACGGCACAGGAGAACGCATCATGAGCGCAAGCCTCTCACGACGCATGACAGCGGAGTTTATCGGCACGTTCTGGCTGGTTTTAGGCGGATGCGGCAGCGCCGTGCTAGCCGCCGGCTTTCCCAAACTGGGAATCGGCTTCGTCGGCGTCGCCCTCGCCTTCGGCCTGACCCTCCTGACGATGGCCTATGCTATCGGCCACATCTCCGGCTGCCATATCAATCCGGCGGTTAGTTTCGGGCTCTGGGCGGGCGGGCGCTTCCCTGGCAGCGAGCTGGCGCCCTACGTAATCGTGCAAGTATTAGGCGGGATCGTCGCCGCGACGGTGCTTTATGTTATCGCCAGCGGCGCGCCCGGTTTCAGCCTGAGTGCAGGCTTTGCGGCGAACGGTTACGGCGCTCATTCGCCCGGCGGATACAGCCTGCTGTCGGCGGCGGTTTGCGAAGTCGTGATGACCGCGGCCTTTCTGTTCGTGATCATGGGCGCGACCGATGAGCGGGTGCCCGCCGGGTTCGCCCCCATCCCGATTGGTCTGGTGCTGACGCTTATCCACCTGATCAGCATTCCAGTAACCAATACCTCGGTTAACCCAGCGCGCAGCACGGGTCCGGCGCTGTTCGCCGGTAGCTGGGCGATGGGCCAACTTTGGCTGTTCTGGCTGGCCCCGATTGTCGGGGGAATTATCGGTGCGCTGGTCTATCGATTGATCATGGCGGAGGCGCCACTCGCGGTCGCAGCACAACCAAGTCCTGCTACCGCCTGAGCTACCCGCTACCGCCGCAAAGGATTGCCATAAGAAACGCCGCCGGTTGTATAACCGGCGGCGTTGAGAATCAGGTTCCGCTGCGCAGCTTCTCCAGCGCCCGCGCGCATCGCCGATCCTAGATCGACAAATGATATAGCTCGGCGGCGTTGTCGTGCAGGATGGCGTCCTTCTCCTCCGGGCTAAGCGACCCGGTCTGCTCCTTGAGCACGTCCTGCGACCACGGCCAGGTCGAGTCGCTATGCGGGAAATCGTTCGCCCACATCAGCCGGCGATAGTTGCACATGCCTGCCGTCTGGAAGGCGACGTAATCGTCCTGGAAGGTCAGGTAAATGTGTTCCTTGAAGAACTCGCTGGGCAGCTTGTCCATTTCGGGGCACTTCATCCATGCCCGATGGCGCTTGTAGGCGTGATCGGCCCGGTACATGTAATGCGGCACCCAACCGGCGTCCGCTTCGACGCAAACCAGCTTGAGCTTGGGATTGCGCTGGAACACGCCGCCGAAAATGAACGTGCCGATAATGTCCTGGTTGCCGCGGATAATCTGCAGGAAGCCGTTGATTGCCGGTCCGCGGGTCGCGCCAATATTGTCGCTGCGGCTGGTCAGAATATGGAAGCTGAGCGGCATATCGAGGTCGATCGACGCCTGCCAGAACGGATCGTACATCGGATCATCGTAGTCGCCGACCTGCGGATTGCCCGGCATCATCACGCCGCGCAGGCCGAGTGCCTTCATCTTGCGCAGATCCTCGATACCTTCCTCGACCGAGCGCATCGCGGTCTGTCCCAGGCCGATGAGGCGATCCGGATGAGCGCCGCTGTAACCCGCCATCCACTGATTGTAGGCGTCGAAGCAGGCTTTCTTGTAATCGAAGTCCTTGTGATTGCACAGCAGCATTCCGACCGTGGGATAAATCACCTCGGCCGATACGCCGTCGCGGTCCTGATCGGCGAGCCGCGCTTCGGGGTCCCATCCGCCGCGATGTAGATTCTCGAAGTTGGCGCCGAACATCTTGAGATCTTCAGGCTTTTTGCCTGCGGCCGCGGCCAGTGCTATGCCCAGCGGCCGCTTGATGCCGTGGATCTGGAAGAGGTCGCCCTTGGCTTCGTCATGAATCATTTTGGGCGCGATATCGCGGAATTTCGGGTCGATATAGTCGACGTAACAGTTGGGCGGCTCGGTAATGTGCGAGTCCGCCGAAATGATGCTCTTGGGCATGTGCGCCTCCGTCGTTGCTGGGGTCCGTCGCATCAGAGCTCACGGCCCCAGGTTCGTTTAGATGTCTAACCTCGCCAAATCTAGCATTTTTCCAGTGCACGACATAGAAACACGCCAAAATGACAGCGCGATTCCCGTTCTCTGAAGATCGAACCGGGTAAAGTCGCAATACGCCGCGCGGGCCGCTAGCCTGAGTTCGAGGAAGCCGGCCGCCACAGATGTTTTCGTATCATTCGCTCGCCCCGCTCGATTCCGTGCTTAACGCGATTGCGGCAGTTCTGCTGCTGGCGGGCTTTTACTGTATCCGCCGCCGATGGGTGCGCGCGCATCGGGCCTTCATGCTCAGCGCCTTCGCCGTGTCGGCGATGTTTTTCGTCTCGTACCTGGTCTATCACTACCACGTCGGCGACGTCAGATTTCAGGGCCGGGGATGGGTTCGGCCGGTCTACTTCAGCATCCTGGTCAGCCATATTTTGCTGGCCACCGCGATCGTGCCGTTGGTGCTAATCACCTTGTGGCGCGCGCTCAGCGGCAAGTTTCGCAAGCATCGGCGGATCGCGGTCTGGACCTGGCCGATTTGGGTTTATGTCTCGATAACCGGCGTGGTGGTCTACCTCCTGTGCTACCAGTTCTATCCGCCGCTGTATTCGACGCCCTCCCCTGCCAATCCGCCGGCCTTGACGATGCGTTCCCGTTAAAATGAAAAACGGCCGCAGCATAGCCGCGGCCGTTCAAGTCCTTTCGAGACTGACGCCTAGCCCTTAAGAAAATCGCGCACGGTTTTGACGAACGCCTCCGGCTGCTCGTACATCACCATGTGCCCCGCCTCTTTGATCGTGGCGCTGCGCGAGTTTTTGATCCGGCTGGCGAACTCATTGGCGTATGCAGGTGGCACAAGCCGATCCGATTCGCCCCATAAGAGCAGGGTCGGCGCCGCGATTCGCCATGCGCGCTTCTTCAGGCCGCGGTCGGGAATCGGCCACAGGAAGCGGCTGGCCTGGGTCAGACGCTTGGTACGCTCGACATACATGTCGGCCAGTTGCTGCGGATCATCAGGGATGGTGGTGAACATCCGCGCCAGCGGTGAATTCGGGTCGTGAAAAAGATGCGCCGCGAGATCGGGCAACTCCATCGCGAACACGTCGGGAATCGGCTGCTCGTCGCGCCAGAAACCCGCCGCGCCCACCAGCACCAGCTTCTTTACGCGATGAACGTCGAGCGCGGCCAGTTCCGCCGCCAGCATTCCGCCCATCGAATGGCCAACGACGTGAGCGCTGTCGATTCCGAGGTCATCCATCAACTGATGGCAGAACAGGCAGACGTCGACCACGTCCTCGATCAGTTCGCCGCCGGTCGATTCGCCGTAGCCCGGCAGGTACGGCGCAACGACTTTGAAGTCCTTGCCCAGCTCGTCCAGAAACGGATCGACCCCGATCAGTCCCCCGGCGCCATGGATATACAGCAGCGGCTCGCCGCTGCCGCTTACTTCCATCTCGACGTCGAATCTTCCGCCGCCGATCTTTTGCCGCGTCTTCATTTCCCGCTCCTGGCTTCGTGCCCGTTGCCGCGGGCTTTCCTGGCGGCGACTTTGCCGTTGGCCGCGCGACGCTCGGAACCGACCGGCGCCGGGACCGCACGCTCGCTCTCGGCCATCGGCCGCGGCGACCACTTGTCCTCCCAATCGGGCCACATGCCGCGCATATGCGGCATTACTTCACGGGCGAACAACTCGGTGCTCTTGCGCACCAGTTCCGGCGGCATCGAGCCGATCTGCATCAGAATCATCATGTGGCCGCAGTTGAGGCTCTTCATCGCCTCGCGCAGGCGGTCACGCACAGTCGCCGGCGAGCCCGCGATTACGTAGCCCTCGTCGAGGAAGTCCTTCCATTGCAGGCCTTCGCGCCGGAGTGAGGCGCGGGCGCCGACCTGCCCGAGCAGGCCAGCCTTGATCGTGCTGAGCGTGCGATAGCCGGGGGCGTCGGCGAAGCCGTTATAAACGTGCAGGCAGCGATTATAGAAATAATCCATGTGCGGAGCGTAATCGCGCTCGGCCTGCTCGTCGGTTTCCGAGACCGCGACCACCTGGGCGAAGCCGAGGCTGTACGGATTGAGGGGCTTGCCCTTTTTGGCCATCGCGTTCCAGTAACCGTCGGAAACCTTCTTGCCGGCCTTGTAGCCGAAGTACGACAGGTACGCGTACACGTAGTCCATCTTCGCGCACCACTGCCACGTCTCGATCGAGCCGCCGCCCGGAATCCAGATCGGCGGATGCGGCTTCTGCACCGGCTTGGGCCACAGGTTGACGTAGCGCAGCTTGGTGAACTTGCCGTTGAAGGAAAAGACCTTGTCTTCCTTCCACGCTTTCAGGATCAGGTCGTGGGCCTCGAAGTACTTCTCGCGCAGCGTGGCCG
>DATEGX010000284.1:0-2757 GCA_035279875.1 Binataceae bacterium (SeqCode) | reverse complement strand
TTCGACGTGCTGGGCAAGGGCGTCACCTGGGACTGGGAGACTTTTCCGCAGTATCTGGACGCTGCCCAGCGGCGTGGATGCGGGATTAATTTGGGTTTCATGGCGGCGCTCACGCCGTTTCGCCACTACGTGATGGGCGAGGAATCGATGGAACGGCCGGCGAACGCGGACGAGACCGCTAAGATCGCCGCGCTGATAAAGGAGGCGGTCGCCGCCGGGGCCTTCGGTTTCACCACCACCGCGGTGCCGCAGCACATCGGTTACAAAGGCCGTCCGATCGCCTGCCGCAATGCCAGCCCCGAAGAATTCAAGGCGTATTGCGGTTCGCTTCGAGAACTGGGCCGCGGCGCCATCGAGTTGGCGTTAACCAAGTCGGTCTCCGTGATCAGCGATGAAGAATACGCATTTCTGGACATGCTGCTCACGGAAAGCACCCGGCCCGTCACCTGGCTGGCTCTGCTCAATCGTGACGACATGCCCGAAGCCTGCCAAGAAACCCTGCGGCGGGCCGAGCCGCTAATTCGGCGTGGCGGAGTACCGCAGGTAACGTGCCGGCCATTGATGATCCAGATCAACCTGCGCGACCCCTTCATCTTCGCGAACCTCGATTGCTGGAACCCGGTTTTCAATCAGCCGCGAGAGGCGCAAAAAAAGTTTTATCGCGACGCCACATTCCGCAACAACTTCCGCGAGGCACTGAAGTGGCCCGCCGTCTTCAATGGCAAATGGGACCGGCTCGAAATCAAGGAGGCGGGCACACCTGCGATCCAGGCGCTGATCGGCCGCACGGTCGCCGAGGTTGCACAGCAGCGTGGATGCGACGGAGTGGACGCGTTTCTCGATCTTGGCCTCGAAGACGACCTTGGCGTCGAGTTCACCATGGAACTGTTCAACGCCAACGAAGACCGTATCCCGGAATTAATTACGGATAAGCGCACGATGGTCGGGTTGAGCGACGGCGGTGCACACGTCGATATGTTGTGTGACGCGGGCTACTGCACGTATCTCCTCGGCACGTGGGCGCGCGATCGCCAGGTGATGCCGCTCGAACATGCGATCAAGCGGATTACTTCCGAGCCGGCAGACTTCTTCGGTATCCGGAATCGCGGCCGTTTGCTGCCCGGAATGGCGGCAGACGTCGTGGCATTTGATTTCAAGACGGTCGGCTCCGGCAAACGGGGCGAGATGCGCAATGATTTGCCGGGCGGCGGCCGCCGGTTGGTTATGCCCGCGCGCGGAATTGAGCACGTATTCGTCAATGGCCATGCGCTTTACGAGCACGGCAAGGCGAGCGAGGGACTGCACGGCCAGGTGCTCCGCTCGGGCAACTGCTAAAGAGAGTTCCAGGCTAACCCCGGGGAGTGCTTCCGATCTCGCGCTCCCCGGGTCGATCATTCGCGCTCGGTCCGTCCATTTTGCCGATAGCCGGGATTTTTGAGGCGATTCGGCTTCGAAGGCCTCAGCGGAGGCCACAGGGCGCGCGATCCAGCGGATCGCGGAAGGTTGCGCAACGAGGCGGCGGATGAACGGATCCGGCAATCGAGCCCCCTTCAGCATCGGCAGCTCCATCCTTGAGTTCCGTGTCCCAATCGGACTTGCGCTTATCGCCGTCACCATCTTCATGGCCTATTCGGCCGCCCATGTGCGAATCGCGACTCGATTCGAGAATTTCTTTCCGAGTAAGCATCCGGACACGCTGCTTTATCGAGACTACCACCGGCACTATGGCGGCGCGCAGACGCTGGCCGTGATGCTCCGAGTCAGGCGCGGCGATATTTTCAACTACCGGACCCTGCTCAAGATTCAGGACGTTACCCGCGCGGTGAATATACTCCCGGCCGTAAATCACAACGAAGTATTCTCACTCGCCTCCTATAGGGTAGCCTTCGCCAAAGCGGTTCCCGGCGGCATCATCTCTCGAACCTTCATGTATCCGAGGGTGCCGCAGAATCAAGCAGGGTTGGACGAACTCAAACGCAACGTGATGGATCATCGCGACGTGGTCGCCGGCCTTGTCACCTACGACAATAAGGGGGCGCTCATCACAGCAAGCTTCAATGAAGGAAAGATCGACTACAAGGAGTTGTTCGACGACATCCAATCCATAGTTCACAAGTACGAGGACACCAACACCGATATCTACATTGCCGGCCAGCCTGTGATTTCCGGCTGGGGCTATTACTACCTGCCCCGCATCACGGTGATTTTCTTCATCTCGATCGGGCTGATGCTGATTATCCTCTACCTGAGCCTCGGCCAGCGCAGCAGTTGGTGGGCGCCGATTCTGACTGGCTCGTTCTCGGCGCTGTGGGGCCTCGGGTTCGTCAGCCTGATGGGCTACAACTTTGACCCGGTGATGCTGGTCATCCCTTTCATCCTGACAGCTCGCGACCTGAGCCATGGTATCCAGTGGCAGGGGCGATACTACGACGAACTCGACCGCCTCGACGACAAATTACTCGCCTGCGCGACCACCACCGACGTGATGTTACCGCCCGGTATGCTGTCGATTCTGGCCGATATCGCCGGCATCATTTTTATTTCATTCGGCGGCATCCCGGTGCTCAAGGAAATCGGTCTCGGCGGCGCGGTATGGCTGGCCTCGAGCCTGACGATGGTTTTCGTCTTCCAGCCGATCTTCATGAGTTACCTGCCGCGGCCGCGGGTCCGCGAGCGGCGCTGGTGGCCGAAGCGGAGCGACGTGCACCGCACGGTTTTTTCCCGGTTTCTGGATTGGCTGGTGCATGTGCCAGTTAC
>DATEGX010000283.1:0-8784 GCA_035279875.1 Binataceae bacterium (SeqCode) | reverse complement strand
CATTACCATCAACACTGAAACCCACGAATACGTCTCGCGATCGAAGTAACGCGAGTCGGCCGCGGCTGGCCGGTTGATCGGTGAAGGGCGGGCGACGCCATCCGAAGGGGTCTCGCCCGGCCTTCACCGTCCGCAAAAATTAACAGAGGCAAAGGACTTTGCGATGGAGCGTGCGACGAGACCATTGCGGCGGCGTGGCGCGCGCGCCCCAGCCAAGGGAGTCCTCGCGCCACGTTCGCCGATACCGCCGCCGTTGCGCCTTGGCCCCAATCTCTACCTCGCGCACACGATGCCCGGCCTGGAGGGCGTGGCAGCGGAGGAGATCGCGGCGCGCTATGCGCTGGCGACGAGCCACGGCGGACGTGCTGATGCTCCTCACACGGACAACACCGCCAGGGACTCGCCGCGCGCGTTCACCGTGCGTGAAATCGGGCGCCGCAGCGTACCGGATCGCGCCGGGATAACCATCTTTACCGCGCCGCGTCCCGAACCGCTCGGCCGCCTGCGCACCGTCGAGGATATTTTCGCGGTTGTCGGCTATCGCGACGGCCTCGGCGGCAAGCCGCTCACGCTCGAACGTATCCTGGCCGCCGCGCGTGACGCGCCTTATATTGCGCAAGGACTCGCGGCGCGCAGCCGGCTGATGCCGGGTGTGCGCGCGGGTCATCGGCTGCGCTACCGGGTTATCGCGCGGATGGCCGGTGAACAGGAATTTCGCCGGATCGATCTGCAGCGTGCGGTCGAGCGCGGGTTGGGCGAGCGCGGCGATCACGCCTGGCGGCTGGTCGAGGACAGTGCGGACGTCGAATTCTGGGCGACCATGCTGGGGGATGAATTCATCCTGGCGTTGCGCCTGAGCGATGAGCGGATGCGCCAGCGCGACTACAAGATCGCTCACCTGGCGGGCTCGCTCAGGCCGTCGGTAGCGGCGGCGCTGGGGTGGCTGTCGCGGCCGGCTGTCGACGATATTGTACTCGATCCGCTATGCGGCGCCGGAACCGTCCTGATCGAACGCGCGCACCTCGAACGCTACCAGTTGCTCATCGGCTCCGATCGTGATTCAGCCGCGCTGGAGGCGGCGAGAGAGAACACCGGGCCCCGCTACAAGCCGCTCGAGTTGCATCCATGGGACGCCACGGCGCTGCCGCTCGCGGACGGCAGCGTGACTAAGATTGTGAGCAATTTGCCTTGGGGAAACCGCCACGGATCGCATCACGAAAATCGCCGCGCCTATCCGCGGATGCTCGCCGAATTTCAGCGGCTGGTGCGGCCCGGCGGCCGTATCGTGATATTGACCGGCGAAACCCGCCTGATGTCCGAGTTGATCCGCCGCGGAGCGTTCCGGCCGGAGAAGATTCTCTACGTTTCAATTCTCGGTGCGCCGGCCGCGGTCTATGCCTGGACCGTCGCGGCCTGAATCGCGCGCTACGCCGTGATCATTCCTTTTCAAGGACGAAGATCAGGCTGTTGTGAATCAGCCGGATCTTCTCGCCGTCACGGATAAATTTGAGGCCGGCGCGATCCTCGTCCAAAGCGGCTTCGGCCATCTGGCGCAGCTTGATCGCGTTTTCGGGCGAGGCGCCGCCAAAACCGATCCAGTCGTCGAGCGTAAGTCGCGCATCGCGCGCGACCTTCATCACGGTGCGAAAGCCCCGTTCGGCGAACATCGCTTCGAATTCCGACGACGGCATCGTGCGCGAATGAGTCGCATCGCAGAGCCGCTCCATCTGATTCTGGTAGGCCGCCCGTTCCGGGTCCTCGGAGGCCACCATGTCGGCGATCACCATCCAGCCGCCGGGCGCGACCATCCGGGCCATTTCGGCAAACACGCGCGCCGGGTTGACGAAATGGTGAAACGAAAAGCGGCAAAGCACGCCGTTGAAGCTGGCGCTGTCGAAATCGAGTCGTTCGACCTCGCTCAAGACGAATTCGGCGTTGCTGATGCCGCGTTCGGCGGCTTGCGCGCGGGCCCGGATTAACGGCTCTTCCATCACGTCGATACCGACCGCGCTGCCGCAACGCTCGGCGAAACCCAGCGTGGTCGAGCCACTTCCGCATGCGACATCGAGAACCCGGTCGGTCTTGGCGACGCCGGAGACCGAAATCAGGAAGGCGGTAAACTTTTGGTCCGAAGGCGACGAGGCCATCGTGTAAGACTCCGGCCGGCGCCGGAATTGCGAGCGGCCCGCAAACAGGTCGTCACTATTTTCGAGCATCAAGTCCCTCGCATCAGAGTCTGGCTGGCCCCAAGCGGCTTCATGCCAGCGTTGGCCAATCCTAGCGCAGCGAGGCGGCACTCGTCACCCGCCGCAGGCATTGATCTCAATGGCGACGATTGGCGGCCCATCCGAAAACCCGTCCGCTGAGCGCCAGGGCGGCATCGGTGAAGGAAGGAAATAGTGCGGCGAGCTTTTCCACCACAGCCGCGCCCGGCGGCACATCAACTTCGGCGAGGCCCAGCCGCAATGCCGCGATAACCGCCCAGGTAACCCATCGCACCGGCATACCCGGCATGCCCTCGGCGATCCAGCGGGAGCCTTCCGCGGTTTGCTCACTCTTGGTCATGGGTGTGTCGACCACACCGGGCATCACCAGCGATACGCGGACGCCGCTGCCGAACAACTCAACGCGCAACGCCTCGGTCAGTCCGACCAGCGCGAACTTGCTGGCGCTGTAGCCGCCAAGCCGCGGGATCCCGCGCCGGCCCGCGAGCGACGCGATAGTGACGATATTGCCGGCCCGTGCCCGGCGCATCGCGGGCAACACTGCCTGGGTCGCATGGAGCGTTCCGAACAGATTAACCTCGAGCATCCGCCGAAGGCTCTCGGGGTCCATCGTCTCGACCTCGCAACGCTCCAGAATCCCGGCCGAATTGATGAGAATATCGAGATGCCCGTACTCGTTCAGGACCTTGCCGATAGCGCTTTGCACCTCGCTACGAATCGTGACGTCGGCGGCGTAGGCAAATGCGTTACCGCCTTCGTCGCGAATCCTGGCGGCCAAATCGTCGAGAAGATTCTGACGGCGTGCGATGAGACCGGTCTTTGCGCCCAGGCCGGCAAGCACCCGCGCGATATCGTAACCGATCCCGCTCGAGGCACCGGTGACCAACAGGGTGCGGCCGCGGAAAAACGAGCGCGAGGCGCGCAAAATGGTTTCTTCGGCGGTCATCGGCTCTGGCGCGCGCTTGCCACGTCAAATCTGAGTGAGCGGATTGCTCAGCCGGAGGCGCTGACCCGATTGCCGAGCGCCTCGAGATCGTAGCTCATGATCAGCAAATCGCGCGGACGGCCGCCTCGATCGACCACCCAGTCCTGCAGCAGGGCCTCGACCTGGAAACCGAGCTTCTCGAAAGCGGCGCGTGCTCCCGTCTGATCGGGCGTCATCATCGCCGCCATCTTTTTGATTCCCCGCGACTGGCCGAGTTGAAAGATTTCCGCGGTGAGATGGCGGCCGAGGCCGGCGCCGCGAAAAGCCGGGGCGACCTGCACGCGAATTTCGCCGACCCGCCTGGTCCATCGGGCCGGATCGAAGTGGAGCGTGGCATAGCCGGCCAGTTTCGCCTCATGTTCGCCCGATGGAGGCAATTCGGCAAGGACGGTAATCGCGTTGCCGCGCGCGACGTTCTGGATCCATTCGTCGATTGTGGCGGCTTCGGTGATATCGGTGCGCAGAAACAGCAGATCATCCGGAGGCAAAGCGCGGGCGAAACTTAAAATCCTGTCGCCGTCGCTAGACTCGAGGAGCCGCAAGGTCATGCGCCGACCGTCAGGGAGCGAGATCGTCCGCGGGTAGCTCATGCTGTTAGCGGGTGTGCTCTCGACCTTCCCAGGCCTCGCCATATTCGCTCCGTCGCGTCGCGCTTGGTGGTAGTCCGTCCGAGACCCACAAAGAGCCCCGCGACAATAGCAACTCCGCGCGCGAATGTAGAGCAAAGGCGCTGATTGCCACGGCCTGCGCGTGAGCGCGTCAATGAGCGGGTCGACCGCCAAAAAAATGACGGCTGGCGGAGCGCGATCCAACCAATTTCCGTCCGTTTAAGCCGCCTAAACGATCGTCCGCACAATAGGGACTAGACCATTGGCGTCACCCCGCAGACCGCTATCAGCGACTCGGCATGGCATGCGTCTTGACAGTACGGGGCGATTGGTCGGGAACGCAGGCGGCTAGTGCTTTCCGACGATCCGACAACAGTCAGCCGGAGAAGCAGGTGGCGAAACATCGGAACTCGGCGGATTTAACCGCCTTTCGGGCCGTCGTTGACCGGAGCCCCAACGCCATAGTCGTGGTCAAACGTTCCGGCACTATCGCCTATGCGAATCAGCTCGCCGTGGATTACTTCGGATACTCCCGCGAGGAGTTGATCGAGATGAGCGTCCATCGCCTGGTTCCGGACGCCAGCCGGGAAGCCCATGCGAAGCTGCTCGACGGTTATATGCGGGAGCCGCGGCAACGCGCGATGGGTGCCGGAATGGAACTGCACGCGCGGCGCAAAGACGGCTCGACTTTCCCGATCGAGATCGGCCTCAGTCCGATCATGACCAGCGCGGGTTTCCGGGTGCTGGCAGTAATCAACGACATTACCCGGCACAAACAGGCGGAAGAGAACCAACGGCGCGCCCAGGAACGTTTTCGCAGTCTGCTCGAGTCGAGCCCGCTGGCACTTATCCTGGTCGATGACTCAGGAAAGATTGCCTACGCCAATGCCCGCACGTCCGCCTACTTCGGTTATACGATCGAGGAGTTGGCAGGCATCGATATCAACCTGCTGGTTCCGGCCGGCAATCGCAGCCAGCATCGGCAGCTCATCCGCGGCTACATGGACGACCCCTCGGTGCGCCCGATGGGTGCCGGGCTTGATATTACGGCACAACGCAAGGACGGCTCCACTTTCCCGGCCGAGATTGGCCTTAGCCTGGTCGATACCGATGAAGGACGCCTGGTCCTCGCCACCATCGATGACATCACGCAGCGCAAGGAGATGTCGCAAGCGCTGCTCCAGCGTACCCGCGAGCTCGAGCGTTCGAACACCGAACTCGAGCAATTCGCCTACGTCGCCTCGCACGATCTGCAAGAGCCGTTGCGCATGGTTGTGAGCTTTTTGCAGCTGCTTTCGCGGCGCTACCAGGGGCAGATCAGCGAGGAAGCCGACGAGTTCATCAATTTCGCGGTCGACGGCGCCAACCGGATGAAACGGCTGATCGGCGACCTGCTTGACTTTTCACGCGCGGGCCGCAAACGCGCGTCAGGCGCGGTTGCACTCGAGGCTATCGTCGAGCAAGTGCGCGAACATCTCGCCCTGCGTATCGCCGAGACCGGCGCGATAATCACCTGCGGCGAATTGCCGATGGTGCAGGGGGACGAGGTCGGGCTGTACCAGGTTCTTTTGAACCTGGTTGGCAATGCGCTCAAATTCCGGGGATCAAAGCGGCCTGAAATTCACGTCAGCGCGGAGCCCGCCGGACAACAGTGGACCATCGCGGTCGCCGACAACGGCATCGGCATTGCGCCCGAGCATCACGAGCGGATCTTTCTGATGTTTCAGCGTTTGCACGGACGTGACGAGTACGACGGCACCGGAATCGGGCTTTCCATCTGCAAACGCATTGTCGAACGCTACGGCGGGCGTATGTGGCTCGAATCACACGCCGGATCGGGTTCGACCTTCTATTTTACCCTGCCCGCGGTGGTCCCCGATGCGATCAACGCTCGCAGTCATTAACCGTCGCTGGAGCTACTAGCGACACCGGATAGCATTGCAAAAGCCTTTGAGCAATCCAATGCCTAACGCGGTAGCTTAGAGGCTAAATTGAACAATTCCTGCAAGGTCTGGTTGAAGCGATAGAATCGGTCTTCACGCAACTGGTCGCCGGATTCGAGCCAAAGTTCCTCGCCAACCAACGCGAGTGAGCTCAGCGTATGCCGCAACTCGGGGCGGCCATCGCGCTCGATCTCATCGAGCATCCGCCGCCACACTGGGGATGTCCCGCAAATCACGAAGTCCGGGTCGTAATCGGCTTTGTCGTCGAGCGAAATTGCCGACGATAGCTCATAACCGCTGATTTCCAATCCGGTCATGGCTTCGCATCGCGAGCCGTCGTCGGAGAGCACTTTGATCGCAAAGCGCACTTCGGCATAGCCGAGTCGGCGAAACGATTCGCCCTCGGCAGCCATCAGGCGACCGAGGGCGAGAAACCACTGAGGATCGGGGAATTCCGCCATTATGCGCCAAAAAGCTTGGCGAAATCGGTAGGCAACAAGCAGCGGGGCCGCCGGTCGAGCCCGGCCGAATCGCAGCGCTGCAGGTATTCGTTGACGATACGGCGCCAAAGGTTGGCTTGCATCTCCATACCCTGGTCGAAATGCTTGATGCCGCCACCCATCAGGATGGCCATCGGCTCGACTGACTCCGGCACGCTGAAGAGCTGCAATAGGACGCTTTCAGCGTCGTCCAGTTCGGTGTGAATTTCTTCGGCGACGGCGGGATTTGCCTTGAGTTGCGCGCGCAGATGCATCGTGCCATAGCCGACGTGGCGCGATTCGTCCTGCATGCAACGACGGAAGATCTCCTGGTCGACGCGGGTCGGCGCAATGAATTCGCCCTGGCGAAACATCGTCAGCACGAAGCCCTCGCCAAGCAGGTGCAAGCGGCCGGTCTGGGCAGAAAACGACGGCGCGTCGAAGATCCGCTTAAGCGCGACTTCGTTGATCGGGCTGGCTTTGCACAAACCGCCGCCGTTGGCGAGTGCTCGTTTGCGAAAAACGTCGGTATGGCGCGCCTCGTCCATCGCCTGAGTAGCGAGAAACAGCTTCACCTCGAGAAAGTCGTGATTGATGCGGCTCATCCAGCGGGTCGGAGCGTCGGCGGCGATGAATTCCACTTCGGTCAGAAAAGTGCAGAGCTGGCACATCGCGCGCTCAAGGTCATCCGGCAGCGGCTTCAATTCATGCCATGGAATATCGCGCGCGGAACTCCATTGGCGGGCAACGGCTTCTTCATACAACTCGGAGACGTTGTCGGCCCAGCAATCGGATTTATCGTTGACGGTAAATCCCAGTGACGGGACCTCGGGCGGAATCAACGATCCCCGCGGTGCCATCGAGCGATGCTCGCCGCCGCGCTCAGGGACGACTCCATAGCTGCCGATTTCGATATCCTTGAGCCGCAGACCGAGATTGCCGGGTTTGGCCCGCATGCCCCACTCGCCGTGTTCGTCCATCCAGCCGAGGTCCGGGGTACCGGTTTCGTAGAGCTTGCGCAGGTAGTCGGACGGCTCGAGATGCATCCGCGCGTCAGACCCGATCCGGGCCTCGTCTTTGATTTGTACTGCCGGCATTGCCTTAGTCTCCTGATCCGCAGTTAGCGCCAGCCAAGCAAGCAACTGCTTTGATCTCGATCTGAGTTTAGCTCGAAAGCTAGGCGATCAATAGCCAGAAAAACCCATATCGGTCGTTGCCTGCGCTTCCGGATCGGTGCAGACGTTCACCAGAGCGGGCTTGCCGGCTTTCATCGCGCGCTCGATCGCCGGGCGTATTTCGTCGGGTTTCTCGATAAACTCGCCATAGCCTCCCAACGCCTCAACCATCTTGTCATAGCGTTGATAACCGAGGTCTCGCCCAACGTTGCCGCCGGTTTTGCGCGAAGTGAAGCCGCCATTATTCGAGACCACGACCACGATATTGAGCTTGTGGCGAATAGCGGTATCCATCTCCATGCCATTCCAGCCGAACGCGCCATCGCCGCTCAGCACCACGACCGGCGTATCCGGGGCTGCCGCCTTGGCGCCGATACCGAACGGGATTCCGACGCCCATGCATCCGTGGGGGCCAGCGTTAAGGCTATGGCGCGCCTCGAAAATCGGAATCGACTGGCGGGCGAAGTTCAGAATCTCGTGGCCGTCGACCACCAGGATAGTGTCGCGGGAGATTACGTTCTTAACCTCGTTACACAGGCGGAGCGGATGAATTGGCACCTTGTCCGAATGCAGCAACTCGGTGCTGCGCTCGAGATTCGAACGATGTTTGGCTGAAAGCTGGGAAACCCAGGTCGATTCCTCACGCGGATTGAAGCGGCCCTTCGCTTCGCTGGTTAGTTGCTGCAGGACCAGCTTGGCATCGCCAATAATGCCGATCTCGGCGGACCGGTTGTGGCCAATCTCGCGCCCGTCGAGATTGACGTTGATGAACTTGGCGTCGGGCGAGAAACGCGGGGCACGCAAGAACGAAAGCATCGAGTTGGCGCGCGCGCCGATTACCAGGACGGCATCCGCCTCGCGAAACGCCATCGAGCGGGCGCCAGGGAACGAACTGGGATGGTCTTCGGCGATCACTCCGCGGCCTTGCGGCGTCGTGTAAAACGGGATCCCGGTGGCCTCGACGAAGGTGCGCAAATCGCTCTCGGCACGGGCCCATAGCACGCCGCTGCCCGTGAGGATGAGCGGCTTGCGCGACTCGGCCAGCAGGTCGATGGCCTTTTTGATAAGCGCCGGATCACCCGCCGGGCGCGCGTCGGTACGATACTTGTCCGGTACCCAGTTAATCCTTTCCTCGTCGACTTTGCCCGAGAGGATATCGCCCGGAAGGTCGAGATAAACCGGACCCCGTTTGCCGTCCAGGGCTTCGCGGAATGCAATGCTGATGTATTCGGGGATGCGGTAGCCAAGGTCGACGCGGTAGGCCGACTTGACGATCGGCCGCATCATCGGGATTTGGTCCATCTCCTGGAACGTATCGAGGGTCCAGCCGCGCATCGGCGCCGATCCGCCGATGGCGATGACCGGCGAC
>DATEGX010000282.1:0-30856 GCA_035279875.1 Binataceae bacterium (SeqCode) | reverse complement strand
TTATGTTCAGAAAAGTCCCTAAAAACCAACACTACCCCATGCACGGAACCGTTCTGTTCCTTGATGGGAGCGCCGCTGTCATCGATGGGAATTTCACTGCCATCCTTGCGAATAAGCAACGTATGGTTCGCCAGTCCGACGATCATCCCCATACTCAAGACCTTATGGACCGGGCTTTCGACCATCTCACGAGAGCTCTCGCTGATAATTCGGAAGACCTCCGCGCACGGCTTATACATCGCTTGCGCACTGGTCCACCCGGTCAACTGCTCGGCCACCGCGTTCATGAAAATGACCCGGGCTTCAATATCGGAGATGATCACCGCGTCGCCGATACTCGAGAGCGTAACCTCGAGCAATTCTTTCTGCCGTTGCAGGTCAAACGCCGCCTCCAAACGCCCGCTGGACTCCGCCTCGATGCGTCGATATGCCCAGGCGAGGACTGCCAAACCGATTAGCGCACCCAATCCGACGGCGAGCCTGCTGTATCCAACGAATTCGTCTACGCTCTGGTGAGCCCTCGCCATTGCCGACTCTTCGGCTGCGATCATTTGCCCGGTTTGTGCGCGAATCGCGTCCATCACATCTTTGCCGAAGTCGGTTTGAACGACCGCCAGGGCCGGTTCGAGCCCTTTCGTGCGCCGCAATTCGATCGTGTGCTGCAACTCGTCCAGCTTTTGGCCAGTTAACTGGGATAGGCGGCGAACATCCTGGGCGGATAGGTCGCCCGCCTTAGCCATGCTTGCGAGTGCGGCCAACTCTCCTCGAGTTTGTTTAACGCCCCTCTTATGGGGTTCGAGATAAGCCTCGTCGCCCGTTAGCAAATAGCCTCTTTGACCAGTTTCAGCATCTTTTAGAGATGAAAGAAATGCCTGGAGGTGACTAATCACCGTATGGCATTGCATCAGTTCTCGGTTGCTCCTGACGGTGGCCTGGTCGATTAACGACACCGTCACGAAGCCGGCAATCACGGCCGTTGCGATAGTCAGGAAGATACCTGCGAGTTTGCCCGGTTGTGACATATCGACCTTTCCATTCGCTCCGGCGGAGCAATATTAGCTATACCACGAAGCTGGACAGTGACTTTGGAAATTTTGTTCGCGAGCGAATCAGTGTCGCCGGGACGGTGAATGGCCTAAGAGGACGCGCGCGGCGCTCGTTCGAGGTGACGGCGAGCATCTGCACTACTAAACTAGGTCTGCATTGCGATTTGCGTCGAGATAGGAAACAAAGCCGGAAATGAATGTCTCAAGGATAGCTATAGGTAGCTTCAGCTTGATCGTGGCGACGCTCCTGATGACGCCGCTGCAAGTGCTCGCCGATCCCGCCAGTGCCGCGACATGCCGGGCAAATTTGGCCCCGGACGCGCAGCTCATCTACGACACTGTGTATCCGCTCGTAACACCGACCACGGCTATTCGCGACGTGATCAAGCGACAGACCCGTTCGCTCGTCATCGCCGGAAAAGTGAAGCGAAGCACCGCGCGAGAAAACGCGGAGGCGGCAGGCCAGTGTTTTCGCCTGCTTCGTCAATGAATCCGGTCATCGGGTTAATCCCGGCTGGCGATCGGTGAGGACGGATCCTTGCTGCCGGGTTTCCGAGAGTGGCAAAGATTCGGCAAATGCGCCGGTGTGCCAGTCTGGTCATGGATATGGTAAATCGGAGGACCCTATGAAGCTTAGCTATTTTCCCAAGGTCATCGGTTTCGTTTTCCTCGGATGGTTTGCTCTCGGATTCACGGGTGCGTTCCGGAGTGTTGCGCACGCGGGTGACCAGTCTGTTGCGCCGTACCAAGTCGCCCAGGATGAGCATAACGAGCGCCATCATGATCATGAGCACGCCCACCCAGCGAAGGTTCGAGGCGACGAGTGGTACCAGGGGCAGCGCGGACACTGGGACCACGACAAAAAGGGCTGGCAATGGCGAGGCGCCGGTCCGGGCGACGACTGGTATCAAGGGCAACGCGGGCACTGGTACAACGAATCCAACGGGTGGCAATTTGGCAGCGCGGGGCTGGTGTGTGACAACAACTGCCGCAATTGCCGTCCCGGCGGCTACATCCCTGCCAACGGCGAAGGCATGGTGGATAGCAGCAACCCGAGCTTGTGCTGGTCGTGTGATTCGGACGGTCACCATTGCCATTGGGCGCGGCGTCCGCGCTTCTAGCACTGCGCAGATCGCGCGGCGGCGGGGATGAGGACCGCGACAACAGAGTTCACGCCAGGCCCAAAACAGACTCCGGTACGATAGCGATTTAACCGGGCTTTGTCGGACCCGCAGTGGGCGGCCAACGGAGGCCAGGGAGTGAGAGCCATGGAAATTGTTGACGCGCAAGCTCACGCAAATCATCGCGGCATCGATCAGTCCATTGCGATCATGGATGCGGTAGGGATCAATGCCGCGATTATTGACGTCTGGCCGCCGGTTAGGCGCCAGCTACCGAGCGGAATCAACCGCTTCGAATATCCTTTCGCCGAAGAGGCCGTGACCCGTTTCCCCGGACGCTTCGCCTATGTAGCCCGATTCGATCCCAAGGATCCGGAAGTCGACAGCCTGGTGGGCGAGTTGCGCAAGTCGCCCGGCCGGCTCTGTATCCGGCTCGCTTCGGGTTTCGATCTCAAGATTTTGCGAGAAGGCGGACACGACCGGATCCTGGCCGCGGCCGGCAAGCATGGCGTGCCGGTTATGATTTACCCCGGCGGCGATCATGCCTCGCTGACCAACTATGTCCGCAAATTCGACAGCGTGCAGTTCATCATCGACCATGTCGGGATGGGCGTCGAACGCGCAGCGCTGCCGGGTCAGTTGGAATCAACCATCGACAACCTGATCGCCTATGCGAAATATCCTCACGTGGCCGTGAAGTGGGGACACGCCCCGAGGCTTTCGCGCGAACCCTTCCCGTATCGCGACCTGATCACTCAACTGCTGCGGGTGATCGACGCCTTCGGCGTCCAGCGTCTGATGTGGGCGAGCGATTACACCGTGACGGTGGATCATCACACCTGCGCCGAATCGCTCTTCTGTCTGCGATGCGCCGATCGGCTTTCCGACGGCGATAAGGAATGGATTCTCGGTAAATCTGCGCGGACGGTATTGGCCTGGCCTAAACTGGCTTAGCGCTCGCCCGACCCCTGGGTTTAGTGCTTTCCCAGCATTTCGACTGCGGAAATTTCCGCCCGTGGTATTTCCTGCAGCGAAGGCCGTGCGAAGCGCAGTTGCTCACGGACAGTCAGCAGGCGTTTCAAAGTCGCGCGCTGCGTCACGATACCGAGCAGGCCGTGGCCATGCAGGCTGTAAACCTTGATCGTTCCGCGGTAGCTGATTTCGCCCGTATGGATCAAATCGAAGCGATGTGCATATACGTAGTAAAGCTCACGGTCTTCAGCTTCGTAGCGGATAAGGAAGCGCCTGGCGCCGAACAACGTCGCCGTCGCCTTGAGCACGACTCTTTGATTGGCCGGAGTATAGAGTACGCTTTGGGCGAATATCGAATCGCCTGCCTGTCCGAAAACTATGCTGACTCGATCCGGACTGGTTCCTTCCAGTTCAGGAGCGATGCGCACGATGGTCGAATGGGTATAGCCACCCCAGTCGCCGACGAAGTCGTGACTCGCTTGAGGCAACTCGAGCAGGTTTGAGAGTGTACCGTATGTAGTAGATGAGGCGGGCGATCGCGTCGCATTCTGGCTCACTTCGACGGCGAGAGGTGTCATGATTGCGGAGGACGCGGATCTCGACGAATCAACCGGTTTGCCCGGCCCGGTGAGCCTCAGCGCGAGCAAGACACCCAGCAGCACTCCGCTCACCGCGACCGCGATGTATATGAGCCTGCTTAGCATTGTCCGCGTGGGCGAGGCGTTTGATTAGTTGCGGAATGTCTCCGCGGTTGCCGTCAAAAAATAAGGCGGCCGCCGGCCAGCGCCATCACGCACGGCGACGGCCGCCTTCGTTAGTTCTCGCTAGCCCTTGCGGCTAGCCGCCAAAATACTCGCGCGGATTGTCGACCGTCAGCCTATTTATAGTCTGGTCGCTTACACCGCCCTTACGCAGAGTCGGCAGTATGTTTCGGCAGATGTGCGCGTAATTCCAATTCGGCGACTTCTCCATCATCTGCATCATCGCCCGCGATTGCCGCCCGAGCATGCAGGCCACGGCGTCGTGCGAGAGCATGATCCGGTCAAAGCCGACTGCGAGCAGACCAAAGAGCGAGGCGAGGCGCATTTTATCCGGCGCGATCGGCTCGATCCCGAAGCGGTCGAAACCGAGCCAGGCGCCGCGGTTGAGGATATCGAAGTAGTAGCGCATGTCGCCGACGCCGCAGGCATGGCCGATCAGCACGCGATTGAAGTCCACGCCCTCGGATTCAAAAATATCCAGCGTCTCCCGTCCGAATGGCGCCAACTCGTTGTTATGGCAGAGAATCGGCGCACCTGTCGCCTTATGGGCGCGCGCGGCGGCGTGGAGCGCCTTCTTTTCGTGCTTCGTAATCTCCGTATCGTTGGTCCATCCTGGAACGCCGCCGGTGGCGGTCTTGATGATGCCGGCGCGGATGCCGGTATGGTCGATGCCTTCGGTCAGTTCGCGAACGTATATTTCGGCGATGTCATCGGCGCCGATCATCCGGAAATGGGTCGGAAACCCAAGCGCCTCGTTATAGACGCCGGTCGCGATGATCACTCGCATGCCCGCCTTGTCGGCGGCTTCGGCGGCAAATTCCGGATTCCGGCCCAACTCCATCGGACACGGGTCGACGAAGCTGGAAACGCCGAGCGTTTTGATCTCCTTCAGCTTCTCCACGATATTCGCCAGCTCACGTTTGCGATCGAAGCCGGCGTTGTCGAATTCCCATCCCGGCATTCCCGCTGCCAGATGCTCATGGATCAGCGTGAAGCCGAGTTCCCGCGGTTCGCATTTCCCTAATACGGTATTGATCGACACTATATCACCTCTTGGCGTTTCAATCGGTCGGCCGTTGCTATTGACTGTCCTAGCCAGTAAGAGCTCTCTGGGTATTCCAATCGCTAATCAGATTGCGCGGTAATTCGCGAAGGAAACGGTTGACGACCGCGCATTGGGATCGGTGATCACATTGACCACCGCCGGTTTGCCCGAGGCGCGGGCGCGCTCGAGCGCGGCGCGAATATCCTGCGGCTTGTCCACGTACTCGCCGTAACCGCCAAAAACCTCGGCCATTTTATCGTAACGGCTGAAGCCCAAATCGCGGCCCGCGTTCATGCCGCCGACTCCGGCCCAGCCGCCGTTGTTGCTGACCACGTTCAGCACCGGGATGTTATGCCGTACCAGCGTATCGATTTCCATTCCGTTCATCCCGAACGAGCCGTCGCCGCTGAGCACGATGACCTGAGTGTCGGGTTTGGCCACCTTCGCACCCAGCCCGAACGGCACGGCGACACCCATGCAGCCGTTGGGTCCGGCGTTCACGCGATGGCCAGGCGAGTTGGTCGGAATCGACTGGCGCGCGAAATTGAGCGTTTCATGGCCGTCGACCACGATGATCGCGTCGCGGTCCATGAAATCGCGGACTTCCTTGAATAACCGCAGTGGATGAATCGGCACGGCGTCGGAATTCAGCAAGGCGCGGGACTTTTCCTCGGCCCGCTGGTCATAACCGCGCAGCGTCTCGATCCATGGCGATTCCTTGAGGCCTTTGAAGGCGTCGCGCCCTTCCTCGAGCAATTGCTGGAGCACGACTTTGGCGTCGCCGACGATCCCGACATCGACCGGGCGATTGCGTCCGATCTCTTCGTCGGAAATATCGACCTGGATGAACTTCACGTCTTCGGCCCATCGCGGCGGCAGGCCGAAACCGATAATAAAATTGAACCGCGTACCGACCACCAGCACGACGTCGGCTTCCTTCCACGCCTGATTGCGCGCGCCCAGGAAACTCAACTTGTGATCTTCGGCGATAACCCCGCGGCCTTGCGGGGTCGTGTAAAAGGGGATTCCACTGAGCTCGACGAACTCCCGCAGTTCGTCCCATGCGCGCGACCAGAAGACCCCGGTGCCCGTAAGGATCAGCGGCCGCTTGGCCTGCTTGAGCAGCGCGATCGCGCGTTTGACCATCGCCGGATCGCCCGACAGGCGCGGCGCTTCGTGCGGCTTCTTGAAGTAGAGCACTTCGCTTTCATCGATTCGCTTGTAAAGTACGTCGCCCGGTAAATCGACGTAGACCGGTCCTGGCTGGCCGCTGGTGGCGACGCGGAAAGCCTTGTTGATGATCTCGGGGATGCGGCGCGCGTCGATTACGCGCTCGGCCCATTTGGTGATTGGCTTGAACATCCCGACCTGGTCCATCTCCTGAAAAGCGCCCATCCCTTGCTGCGCGACGGCGCTGGCGCCGCCCAATGCGACGACCGGCACCGCGTCAAGAAAGGCATTGCCAACCCCGGTGATCAGGTTGGTGGTGCCGGGCCCCGAGGCGGCGAAGCAAACCCCCGGTTTGCCGCTCACCCGGCTGTAGGCATGCGCCGCCATCGCGGCGGCTTGCTCATGGCGAACGTCGATGGTGCGAAAGGCTTCCAGGCAGCGCAGGGCTACGTCGACCATCGGCCCCCCGGTGAGGTAGAAGGCGGTATCCACCCCTTCGTCCTTGAGCGCCTGGACGACCAGATCATTGCCGCTGACTTTTGCCATGGTTGGATCCTCCTGGCCGATAAGTAGCGCTAATCGGCGTTGGCGTCCAAGCTATGCACGGACATGGCTAATCCTTGTCCAGCAGGGCTCTCAAACCAGGTGCTATCAGACTGCGCAGGCCTTTCGCCCAGGCGCGGACTGCTGGGAGCCTGCTCTCGTATGCGGTTCTTGAGCCGCTCGGTTATAAGGTATCGGGGAAGCTATTTCAGGCCGCGATAGAAGGTTTCATCGCCGCGGCCCGGAGGTTAGGCGCATGCGGATTGCGCTCGACGCGCTCGATCATGTCGATGCCCTGCTCAATTATGCAACCGGCCGGCGCGGCGCTCGCGAAGCCGTGCCGATCTATGACGGCCGCGCGGCGGAGCGGGACTTTTCGCTCGACCAGCAGGGATTCATGCTGTGCCGCCGGGAGACCGCGGTAACTGACTTTTATGACGCCGCCCAGGTGCGCTCGATTTACTATCCGGAAGTCGAGCAATTGCTCAGGGAGGCGACCGGCGCGGTCAAGGTCGTCGCCTTCGAGCACGACGTCCGCTGCCTTGCGATGGCCCGCCGGGGCGAGGGCGGCGCCCGCGAACCAGTCCGCGTGGTCCACGATGATTATACCGAGAAGTCAGCGCCCGAGCGGGTACGCCTCTACCTGCCCGGCGAGGCCGACGGTCTGCTGAAAAACCGCTATGCGGTGATCAACGTCTGGCGGCCGATCAAGGGACCGGTGCGCGATACGCCGCTCGCGGTATGCGACGCGCAGAGCATCGCGGATGGCGACATCGTGCCGACCGAGGAAGGGGTCAAGCACGAGGTCTATCTGTTCAACTTCAGCCGCAGACATCGCTGGTTCTATTTCTCCGCGATGGAGCGCGACGAGGCGCTGCTGCTCAAGTGCTTCGACTCGAGCCGCGACGGCCGAGCGCGCTTGACCGCACATACCGCCTTCGACGATCCGACTGCTCCGGCCGCAACCCGCGAGCGTGAGAGCATCGAAGTGCGCGCGCTGGCATTCTTCGCTCCCGCCGCTTGAGGACGATTCGGAGATTCTAAAGGCGTTTTGCAAAAGCAAAGGGGCGGCGCCGTTTACACAGCGCCGCCCCGGGCTTTAGGCCGTCCGCCGATGAATCTTGGCGGAACGGGTTCGATACTCCAGCTACCGCAGAATCTGCATCAGACCGCTCGGTGTGCAGTACTTGGTAAAGTCATGATACTCGGCCGGAGCGTCCTGGTTGAATTTCGGGCCCACTCCTTGAGGATCGACGGTCGACACCATCGTCATATGCTCGTTCTGCACGTCCCACACGGAGCCGGTGGTCGAATTGGTCGTGACGTGACCAACCTGCGGCACCTCGACTGCGCGCGGCGCGTTCCAGAAAACCTTCCAGAGCTTCAGGTTGGCATCGTAGATATCGACCCAGATGCCGTAGTGGAAATGTGAGTCGACGTACATGATACGGCTGCCATAGCAGTAACCCGCGCTCTCGGACGGGATGCGCCGCACATCGATAATATCGACGTCGCGCAACTGCCATTTGCCCCACGAGGGCTTCGGAAATCCCAGCGGCATCATGTAGTCTTCGGGAAATTTGCCGGTTTCCGTCGTATAGTCGTCGAGCAGATCCAGTACCTTGCGATGGCCCAGGAACTTGGAGTTGAAAAGCGCCAGTCCGCCATTGAAGCCGACCGTTTTGTAATCGTCCAGCACGAAATCGCTGCCGGCCGCGGGGGCGCAGCGCGCGTTGACCGAAAGCCGCAGCGAGCGCCGCAGCGCGGGCACGAATACGTAGTCGTCCTCCGGCTGCTCGGGGTTCTTATGGAACAGCGTCAGATTGGTGGTGTAGCGCGACTGCTCCGGAGTCTCGACCATGAACCATTCGGTGAACCAGGTGTCACCAGCCTGGGGCAGGTTGCGCGGAACGCCCGGGTCGGTGTTAAAGCCGACCTGCCGGTAAATCCACGCGATCGTGGTGCAGGCGATATTGCCGAAACGATCCTGGGTGCAGCTCACGCCCGGATGGTCGAACTGCTGCGCATAAAGGCTGGGCACATAGGAGAACCATACATCGGCCAGAAGCTTGTAGCCTTTGTCGGGTTCCTGGGGGGTCGGAAAAGGCTCGCCGGCAACGTAGTTGTTAACGTAATGATGGCCGGTAGCGGTAGTTCCGACGCTGGTCTGCGAGCCGTATTGCTCGCTGGCCTCCACGTAGCCCTTGGGCAGCGGCAGAATCTTGGTCGGTCCGACCGTCATCTGAAAGCCGGCCGGCGCCTTCCAGAAGCCGGCGCCGCTTAAGATGGTTTGCAGGCCGTACGGGATATACTGCTTGTACTGCTGCCAATTGCCGGCATCGATTGTAGTGCCGGGCGCAACGCTACCCTGCTGCGTAGTCTCCGTGAGCCATTGCTGCATCGGTGCTGCGGGCTGGTAGCTCGGCTCCTGAGCCCTGGCCGAAGACGACGTTATCGCCAGCGCCAGGGCGAGAGCGGGGAAAAAAATCAGACAGTCTCTAGTCCGCATTATTCGCGAACCTCCTTATATCGATACAGGGTGCTTCGCTCAGCTCCTGCTGATCTTTCAGAATACACCAGCCGCCATTAGTGAGTCTAATGATTATTTCGGCGTCGAATGAAAGTTTTTCCGGTTGCCAGCGCGCAATACCGCAATGTCACAGCCTTGATTTGCTGGCCTCAGGCAGTCGAAACGCCGAATTGTGGCAGTGAGGGGAGCTTACCGAGGATGAGCGCCACAGGGCGCAGCGACGCGCCAGCGCCGCACGCGTGTCGCGTCTTAGGCCGGGAGCTTTATTGAATGGGCTGAGTCAGCGACGCAGGCCAAGCGCGTCGAGCTTGCGCTCGACCCATTCGATCCGGTCGCATCCCCAGAAGCGCTCGCCCTCGATGACGAAGGTCGGAACCCCGAAGACCTGGTCGCGCTCGGCTTCGGCGAAGCACGCCTTGAGCCGCGGCTTGGCTTCGACGTTCTCGTTCGCGATATAGGCGCGAAAAGGGGCGGTATCCGCCCCGACTTCGCTCAGAATCGCGGCCAGGGCGTCTGGATTCTCGACTTCCAGTTCGCGCTTCCAGAAGCGCTCGAACACGCCGTCCGCGTAGGGACGAAAGAGCTTCTGATCCTCCGCGCACATCCCGCCATAGAAGGCGTACCGCGCGCTGAAGATCTTTTTCGGCGGCCGAATCACCAGCCCACGCTCCGCCGCCAACCGCCGGGCGTCCAGATAAAGGTAATGGAGCTTCCGCCGGTTGCGTTCGTCACGCGCCTCGACTTCGCCGCCATAAACCTTGCGGATATTGACCCCGTACGGAATCAGGCGCAGCGCGACCCGGTATTTGTCCTCGAGCGCGTACGCCGGACCCATCGCGAGATACGTGAACGGGCTCGTATAAGCAAAATAGAGCTTAATCGGGAGCGCGGCGGCCATCGATTTCAGTTCGAGTACTTCTTCGACAGCGCTTCGGTTTCCGGCACGCCCATCAACTCGATCAGTTCGCCAAACAAGCTGCCGGTGATAGGCAGGTCGAGCCGGCCGGTCTCCTTCAATTGGCGCAGCGCATCGCGAAAATTGACGTACGCCGCCATCAGGCTGCTGGTATGGATATTCAGTTTGAAGCCATAGCTGCTGATTTCATTAACCGGCAGCAATGCGCCATTATAGAGCAGCGGCAGGTCGCCAAGCTTGGCCGAATAGTCCTTAAGGTCATCAAGAGTGCGGATGCCATCGACGAAGACCAGGTCCGCGCCGGCTTCGCGATAAGCGCGGCAGCGGCGTACCACGTCGTCCCAGCCGTTGACCGCGAGCGCGTCGCTGCGCGCGATAATCACGAAATTGCGATCACGGCGGGCGTCGCAGGCAGCCCGCACCTTCGGCACCATGTCTTCCAGGGGGATTACCTGCTTGCCGGCCAGAAAGCCGCATTTTTTCGGCCAAACCTGGTCCTCGATATGGAGCGCGGCCGCGCCGGCTTCCTCGTACTCGCGCACGGTCCTCATCACGTTGACGGGATTGCCATAGCCGGTGTCGGCGTCGCAAATCACCGGCACCTTGACCGCATGGGCGATCGCGCGCACGTTCTGCACCATCTCGGACATGGTGAGCAGACCGAGGTCGGGAAAGCCGCGCGCCGCAGCGGTGCCGAAGCCGGTCATATAGACCGCCTGAAAGCCGGTACGCTCGGCAATCCTGGCCTGAAGGCAATCGTAGACGAACGGCGCGATCAGGGTGTTCGGGCCGTTCAACAGTTCACGCAGACGCGCGGTAGTTTCGATCATTGAGGCTGACGCTCCTGCGTAGCCGGAAAGTAACGATTATTCCCGGTTAAGCTTCAATGGGTGGATTCGCCGTACTTGGCCTTCTGCAGCGCGGCATCCATCGCGCGCAACTGCGAAAGCTTTTGATCCGTCGGTTCGAGAGCCTTGTCGCGCTGCGCGGCCAGCTCCTCCTGATGGCGATTGGGTAGCTCGCCGTCAATCTTTTCGAGCGCCTCCTGGGCCAGCTTCCGCACCATTTCGCTCTTGTCGTTCTGCACGATCTGGATCAGCTTGTCGTCGGCGTGAGGGTCGCCAATCTCGCCGAGCGCGAAAATCGCGGTGCCGCGGCTGTCTTCGTCGTCGACCTCGTCGACGTATTCGAGAATCGGCAAAGTCCCGCGCGAGTCGCCGATCCGTCCCAGCGCCGCCACCAGATGCAGCTTCTCGACCGCCGGAGTTTCGCGCAGGAACAGCTCCTGGGCCATCAAGCCGACGGCGTCGTTGACGCCCCGTGCGCCCAGCACGTCGATCGCCTTGATCCGCACGCGCACGTCCACGTCATTGAGGCCGCGGAACAGTATTTCGTTGGCGTCCGGGGCATTGCTGACGTAACGCAGCTTTTCGAGCCCTTCGACCCGCACGCGCGGATCGGCATCGGCGAAGCGCTTCTTCGCTTCCTTGATCAACTGGTCATCCGACTCCGAATGATGCAGGCTGTCGGGGCCGGCCTTTTCGAGCGTTTCGAGCGGGCTGGTGGAACCGTGCGGACCGCTGAAACCATACTGGGCATAGGCAGCCAGGGGCGAGGCGAGCGCACCCGCCAGAAAAACCAATCCCGTCAGTGCGCCGGCTTTCGACATTCCAAGGTCCTCCCGAATTCGGCACAATTTCGCAAAGGAGTGTATTCGATCGCAAGCAAATGGAAAATCCTGGCCGTGCGAATGCCGCGGCGGGGCGTGGTGCTCTGCGTGCTCGCTGGAGTGGGCGTTTTCATTGGTCTCTCGAAGGCGGCGCCGGCGCAGTCCAAATCCTCCAGGACTCATCGACGTCCGCCAGCTTCGGACCCGCTTCCGCTGCCGGCCAACCTCGCGATCCCGCGTTATGATCCGGGTCCGCCGCCATTCCGAAATGGTGAAACGCTGGTCTATGACGCCTCATGGCTCGGTATTCCAGCAGCCCGGGCGAGCGTTACAATGCGCAACGACCCGGCCCAGCCGGCCGATTGGACCGGGCAGCTATGGGTCCATAGCAGCAAACCGGTCGATCTGATTTACCGGATGCGCGATTACGTACGCGAGGATTTTCGCCAACGGGATCTGCGCCCGCAGGATATGTACATTCTCCAGCACGACAAGCGCCGGCTCGACGAATGGATGGTGAAATTCGACGACAGCGATCATCTGGTCACCAGCGCCAAGCGCAACGCCGAAGGGCGCGCCTGGGTGCGCAAGTTCAGCGGCGGCGAGCCATGGGGGCCGTTTTCCGGCGCGATGCTCGCGTTGTCGCAGCCGCTGGCGGTCGGGAAAACCTACACTTTCGATGTCTTTAGCGGTGGTAGCCGTTATGTATTCGCTTTCAACGTGCAAAAGCGTGAAAGAATCACAACCCCGCTAGGTACCTTCGATACGCTCCGGCTGGAGCCCACGGTGGTCTGGCTCAGCCGCGACGAATTCCTCAAGCAGGCGCGCGAAACATTGATCTGGGTCACCGACGACGCGCGCCATCTACCGCTCAGGGTCGAGGCCGCGACCTTCGTCGGCAGCATCCGCATCGACCTGGTGCAGCTGCACAACGCCCCCGGCCCGGCCCTGGCCAAAACCGCCGCGGCGCCGGCCTCCACCGCTAAAGACCCTTGAGCGCGAGCACCTCCGGCGCGCGGGAGCGGTCGCCAGTGCAGCTGATTCGCCGCGGCGCGTCGAGAAACCTGAGCCCGAAGCCGAGGCGCTGGTAAAGTTCGACGATGCGGCCCGTAGCCTGGTTCGACAGCACCACGGGTCCATCATGGCGCGCCAGCCACTCGGCGAAACGCACCTGCTCGTCCCATCCGAAGCCCTCGCTCGAATACTGCGTGAACTCGACGTCGTAGGGCGGGTCGGCATAGACGAAATCGCCGCGCTCGAGCGACAAAGCCGCGAAATCGCAATTCATCAGCTCCCACCGCGCAAACATCCCGGCGTAGGGCGTGAAATCGCGGACATAGTTGATCCGCTGGTAGCGGCCGAAGGGCACATTGAACTGGCCCTTGCGGTTGAAGCGGCAGAGCCCGTTGTAGCCGGTGCGATTGAGGTAATAGAACAGCGCGGCCGCCTCGACGCCCTCAGCCCGCCGCCGCTCGATTAGCCGGTTGAAGCGCGCGCGATGGCGATAGAAAAGCGCCGCCTCATTGCGCATCGGAATGCGGGTCCGCAGCCCGCGCTGCAGATGGCGGTAGAAATTAATCGGATGCGGATTGATGTCGTTGAGCAGCGAGCGTTCGGGCGCCAAGCCAAGGGTTACCGCCATTCCGCCGCACAGCGGTTCGACCAGCCGCCGCCGATTGCTATACGGATGCCACAGTTCGCGCAAAACCGGCACCAGCCAGCGCTTGCCGCCGGCCCATTTGAGCGGCGGCTTGAGCGGCTGCGGCGCCGTTGGTAAATCAGTCGGCCTCACTCAACTTCGTTATAGGCGGCGAGGGATCCACGCTCAATATGCCGCCGTCCCGACATTCGCGGCGCCGGGGAAACGATCCCCAGCATCGGATACAATGCATGAAGCGAGGATATTGAAGTGCACAAGCGGAAATTGGCGCGTCGCACGATCGTGGCTGGGGCGCTGGTGCTGCCGTTCGCAGTCAAAATGGCCTTCGCGCTGAGTGGCAGAGCAGGCGATTCGGACAGCGCCGTGCAGGACGCGGAGAGCAGGCGCAGCGGCAAAGTATCGATCGCGGAATTCAAGGATTCCGGCGCTCCAATCGGCCTTGCTTCGCTCGGCAGGGTCGTCAAGAGCAATGCCGAATGGAAAGCGCAGCTAACCCCCGAGCAATACGACGTGACCCGCAAAGGCGGCACGGAACAGCCGTTCGCCAACGAGTATGACGAATTGCGCGCGAAGGGTCTCTACCGATGCGTCTGCTGCGGGACGGCGCTGTTCAGCTCGGAGACCAAGTTCGATTCGGGTACCGGCTGGCCGAGCTTCTGGCAGCCCATCGCGGCGCAGAATATCACCACGTTGGCGGACCACTCGCTTTTCATGGAACGCACGGAAGTGCGATGCGCGCTCTGCGATGGGCATCTCGGGCACGTCTTCGGCGACGGTCCGCCGCCGACCGGCCTCCGCTATTGCATGAACTCAGCGGCGTTGAAATTCGTGCCGATTGCCTAGGATTTCAGCTCTTGCGATGCCCCGATGCCAGGCTACGTCAGCGGCCTAAAGTTCGTGCCCGAACCCTGAGATCGTCGCTGAATAATAGCGCTATTCAAGGCGAAAAGGCCGCTATATGTCTGGCGGGGAGAATGCGTTGCCTGGCGGGACGGAAGTGCACTGATTGCGGACGCGCGCGCAATCAATGCACTCTGCCAACGCCAGGGCGACTTCGCCACAGTCTATTCAACGGCTCAGGCTTGCGAGGTTGGTCCTTCTTGCAACCTCCGGATAACCGCAGACCACAGCACCGATACCGTCATCCGCAGCGAGCGCCCTTCGTGGTTACCGCCCCTTCTTGATCGAAACCGGGAAGGTCTCGGACACTTGCTGGCCGCCGACGTCGACCGTCGCCGTGACGAAGGCATTCTTTGTCGGGTTCTGCGGCGTGAAGGAGTACGAATCGCTCTGGTCCGGATGGCAGAAGAAGTCTGAATCGTAAGAGAAGACCGCAACGCCGCCACGGTCGAACGGATTGCTCGAAGTGGCGCCACGGCTGCTGGTCGAGCTCAGGCTGAAGTCTTGCGAACTATAGGTCAAGGTGATCGTACCTGCGGTACACGCCTGGCTGCTTCCCGGCTGCAGTACGGTCACGGTAAAACCGGCGGCCGTGCCAACGATCAGCGTGGTTACGGGTGAATTGGTAACGCTGTTCCAGCCCCATCCCCCGGAACCGTCGAGTCCCTGCGGACCCTGGGGCGGCGCGTCGATGCACAGGGTTGAGCTGCACGAGCTCCAGCTCTCGAGCGGTCCCCCCTGCAAAAACGGAAAAAGCCCGGCGAACGCGCTCGTTCCGAAACCGAGCATCAGCACGGTGGCGAATGCGACCGCGCGGCGAAACGTGAGGTAAAGGTTCATCTGCTTTCTGCTCTCCTCCAGCCAGATATGGCTAGAAAACAAGTCGTAATGTGTTTTGGCGAAATAGACCGTGAGCAGAGCATTCCAGCGAGGGCGTCGGCACAATCAGGCGGGAAAACTGACCGATATTTCCGCGTGCACCGCGTCATTCCGGGCAGCATCGGCGCACCTTGTCGCACCACACCACCACCCGCTCGATGCTCAACCCGGCGGTCGCTTTTCAGCTACTGTCGACCCGGACCCGCATGGCCACCTCCTTGAGATAAAGTGGGAGTGCAGCTTCAGGACGGCGATTGGGTAGGTATGCTGCGCCCGGGCCACATTAAGCCACAATTGGATGAATCTGCCAAGTATAGCTTGGATTAGCTTAGCTAATGTAACTTAAAGTTAGTAATCTTTACGTGCAATAGCTTGGCGTCGGCGATGCCTAGGGAACCCCTACATTTGGGTGGCATGGTCGATAGCGCCGCGGTGTGGTATTCACCTCCTCAATCGGCGCCGTCTGGCGAATCGCAACGGAGAGTCATCCGATGGCCAAGAAACTGGAATTCTTCTACGACTGTTCTAGTCCGTGGACCTACCTCGCTTTCACCAAGATTGAGGAGGTCGCGGCGCGGCACAAAGCCGACCTGGTATGGCGGCCAATCCTGGTCGGCGGCGTCTTCAACGCGGTCAATCCCTCGGTCTACGAGACCCGCGAACGGCCGGTTAAGCCCAAGGCCCGTTACTACGCCAAGGACCTTCAGGATTGGGCGCATCTCTATAAACTCAAGATCGGCCAGCCGACCGTGTTCCCGGTGAATTCGGTCAAGGCGATGCGCGGGGCGTTCGTCGCTCACGAGCACGGCAAGATTTCGCCCTATTCGCGCCGGGTATTCGAAAGCTACTGGGGCGATAATCGCGACGTCAGCAAAGACGACGTGTTGCGCGATATCGTGCGAGCGGTCGGACTCGACGAGCAGGAATATTTCGCGAAAATCGCGCTGCCGGAATACAAGGACAAGCTCAAGCACAATACCGACGAGTTGATCGAACGCGGCGGCTTCGGTTCGCCGACCATGTTCGTCGATGGTGACATGTATTTCGGTAACGACCGGCTGCCGCTGGTCGAGCACGCGCTGGTGCATTCACACTGACCGTGCGGTCGGGCATTGCGCGCCGAGATGAGCGATTTGCCCGACAAAATCCGCGCCTTCGTGGCGCTCCGGATGAGCGCCGAGGTGGAGGACTCGATTGCTCGCTGGATCGAATCGCTGCGCGGCGATCGGGACGGTATCCGTTGGGTGCGGACGGCCAACCTACACCTGACGTTGCGCTTCCTCGGCGGGGCGGTGGATCGGAACCTGATTGCGCCGCTCGACCATGCGCTCGAGCAGATCGCGGCAGGTACCGCCCCCTTCACCCTTGAGGCGCGCGGGGCCGGCGTTTTCCCGAACCTCGACCGTCCACGCGTGGTTTGGGTCGGGCTGGCGGGTGACGCGCTACCGCGGCTCGCCGCCCAGGTTGAGGCGGCGGCGGTGCGGTGCGGATTTCCGCGGGAGCCGCGTCCCTATTCGCCCCATCTGACGATCGGCCGGGTGCGCGACCTGCGCGGATGGCCGCCGATTCGCGACGTGCTACGCGAAGCGTCCTCGCGCGAGTTCGGTGCGACTCCGATCGCCCGGATGATGCTCTATCGCAGTATTCTCGGCAAAACCGCGTCGCAGTATGTCGAATTGGCCGGATACCAATTTACTGCAACCAGCGAACCGACCTGATCCGACGAATCGGGCAGGGGATAAACCTGCCGCAAAGCGCATTTCGCAGCCGGACCCTAGCGATATTCGCGCGGGTTTATGCCAAGATTTGCAAAGCGTAGCGGATCGCACGGCGCGAGGACGGCAATGGCGCAGGATATCAAAACCAAGGCTCTCGACCTCGCTCTCAGCCAGATCGAAAAGCAATTCGGCAAAGGCTCGATTATGAAGCTCGGCGAGCAGGCGATCGAAGCCGATATCCCGGTGATTCCGACCGGCTCGCTCGGGCTCGACCTCGCCTTGGGCGTCGGTGGCCTGCCGCGCGGGCGCGTGGTCGAGATTTACGGCCCCGAATCCTCGGGCAAGACCACTCTGGCGCTCGAATGTATTGCCGAGGCACAAAAGCTCGGCGGTATCGGCGCGTTTATCGACGCCGAACACGCGCTCGATGCCGGCTACGCGCGCAAGCTTGGGGTCAACGTCGAGGATTTGCTCATCTCGCAGCCGGACAATGGCGAACAGGCGCTGGAAATCGCCGAGACCCTGGTGCAATCCGGCGCGATCGATGTGCTGGTGATCGATTCGGTCGCGGCGCTGGTGCCGCGCGCCGAAATCGAAGGCGAGATGGGCGAGCCGCAGATGGGCCTGCAGGCGCGGCTGATGTCACAGGCGCTGCGCAAACTGACGTCGATTATCGCGCGCTCGCGCACTATCGTGGTCTTTATCAATCAAATCCGCATGAAAATCGGCGTGATGTTCGGAAATCCCGAGACCACCACCGGTGGCAATGCGCTCAAGTTTTATTCCTCGGTGCGTATCGATATCCGCCGCATCGGCACGATCAAATCGAACAACGAGGTGATCGGCTCGCGCACCAAGGTCAAGGTCGTCAAGAACAAGGTCGCGCCGCCCTTTCGTGAGGCTGAATTCGATATTCTCTACGGCTCGGGAATTTCGAAGGAAGGCGAGCTGGTCGATATGGCGTCCGAGCATAATATCGTCGAGAAACTCGGTGCCTGGTATTCCTACAATAGCGAGCGAATCGGCCAGGGACGCGAAAATGCGCGGGATTTCCTCAGGGCCAATCCGCGTCTCGCCGACGAGGTCGAGGCCAAGCTGCGCGCCAAGCTGTCGGCCAAGGCAATCGGCGAGATCGCCATCGTTGCGCCTGACGGCGACGAGGTCGAAGAGGCGCCGTCCGTACAACCGCCGAAACGTAAGAATTGAGGCGCTGAGGCGCCGGTCGTTTTCCCAACATCGCCGGTTAGTTCGGGCTGACGCCGCGGATCTAGCCGTGGCCGGGTAGTCTCGAGCCGCTTCGTCGTAAAACACGCGCCAGTTCAACAAATCCGCGCGAAGACTCGCGCCGCCGGGTATGATTGTGCTGTTGCCGACGATTCCCGCATAACCGCGCGTTCTGATCGCGAAGCCACGTTTGCGATTCGCGCCGCAATGGAGGGACTCATGCCGAAATCATCCTATCGCGTTAGGCCCGAGACCGCGGTTCTGACCAAGGGCTTCGATCCGCAGTTATCGGTCGGCTCCGCTCGTCCGCCGGTGTACCGCAGCTCGACCTACGTCTTCTCGAGCCCGGAAGCCGCTGAACACGCGTTCGCCGTCGCGCTGGGAAAGACTCCGCCGATAGCCGAGCAGAGCCCGGATCTGATTTACGCCCGGCTCAACCATCCGAACGCCGAGATTCTCGAGGATCAGCTCGTACCGCTCGAGCGCGGCGCGACCGCCGCGGCTGTGTTCAACAGCGGGATGGCGGCGATTTTCACGGTGCTGTTCGGATTCCTCGAGCAGAACGGTTCGCTGCTGTATACGCAGCCGCTCTATGGCGGCACTCAGCACCTGATCCACCAAATTCTCGAACCATTGGGCTTCGCCTGTCATCCGGTTCGCGCGGGCGATTCGCAAAAGCTGACGGCCGCGATCGAGCAACTCGACGATCTGCGCCTGGTTTTGATCGAAACGCCCGCCAATCCCACCCTGCTGATGACCGACCTTCGGCAGGCCGCAGCCGCCGTCCGCCGTCATCCCAAACGCCCGCTGCTGGCGGTGGACAATACGCTGCTGGGGCCGACCTTTCAGCATCCTTTGCTTCACGGCGCCGACCTGACGATTTATTCGGCGACCAAGTTTCTCGGCGGGTTCAGCGACCTGCTGGCAGGTGCGGTGCTGGCGGCCGATGCCAATCTGATCCAGACCCTGCGTGGAACGCGCGCGCTACTGGGCAATATCCTGCAGGCGGACGAATGCTGGATTCTCAACTCCCGTCTTTCGACCGTGGCCCTGCGGATGAACCGCCAGAGCAAGAACGCCCAACGAATCGCCGAGCACCTGGCGCGCCATCGGCGAGTCGAGCGGGTGCTCTATCCTTCGCTGTTCACCGACCCCGAACAGATCCGGATTCGCGATGCTCAAACCGACTATCCGGGTTCGCTCTTCTCGCTCGAACTCAACAGCGGCAAGGCGGCCGCGTTCGAGTTCCTCCGCCGCCTCGAAATTGGCCGCAACGCGGTGAGTTTGGGCGGGGTCGAAACCCTTGCCTGTCACCCCAAGACCACGACCCACAGCGAACTATCGGCTGAGGAATTGGCGGCAGCCGGCATTACCGATTCGCTGGTGCGAATCTCGGTGGGCACCGAACATTGGCAGGATCTGCTCGACGACTTCACCCGCGCGCTCGATGCCATTTGAGAAGCGCGAGCGCGCCTCAGCCGCTTCTTCACGCCCGTAGGTTGACGAGATGCCGGCTGCTACAATGTCGCGGCAGCCGATTTTTAGCCGGTAAAGCGTAGATTTCGATGATCAAGCTCAATCGCAGGATAGCCGCAATCAAACCCTCCGCCACGATGGCGATGGAAGCGCGCGCCACCGAAATGAAGGCGGCTGGCGTCGATATCATCTCGCTGGCCGCCGGTGAGCCTGACTTTGACACGCCCGAACGAATCAAGCAGGCGGCGCGCCAAGCGCTGGCGGAAGGCCATACCCATTACACGCCGGTCAGCGGTTTGGCCGAGCTCAAGCACGCGATTTGCCAGAAGCTCAAGCGCGAAAACCACCTCGACTACGAAATTTCGGAGATTCTCGCGTCAGCGGGCGGCAAGCAGGCCGAAGCCAACGTTATCGGCGCGCTGTTCGATGAAGGTGACGAAGTCATCATTCCGACCCCGGCCTGGGTGAGCTTCGCGGCGATGGTCAGCCTGTCCGGGGCCGAGCCAAAGCTGGTGCGTTGCCCGGAGGATAACGGCTTCCTGCTCGAGCCTGAGCGTTTGCGCAGGGCGCTCAGCGGCCGCACCCGCGGCATCGTGCTCAATTCCCCGTCCAATCCCACCGGCGCGGTCTACTCGGCCGGACAATTGTCGGAACTGGCCAGGATCCTGCTCGACGCCGATGTGTGGGTGATGTCCGACGACGTGTACGAGCATATCGTCTACGACGGCGCGGTCCCTCATATCTTCCAGATCGAGCCGCGGCTCAAGCAGAAGGGCATCGTCTTCAATTCACTGTCGAAGGCCTACGCGATGACCGGATGGCGAATCGGCTTCGCGGCCGGGCCGCGCGAGGCGATCGCCGGCGCCGCGCGCTTGCAGAGTCAGAACAGTGGTAATCCCAATTCGATCACGCAATACGCGGCGATCGAGGCATTGAACGGCGCGCAACGCGAACTCGCCGTGATGATGGAAGAGTTCCGCGCGCGGCGGGAACTGATCGTCGGGCGCGTGCGCAAGCTGCCCGGCTTCCGCCTGCCTCATGTGCCGCAGGGGGCGTTTTACGTCTTCCCGAGTATCTCCGAGCTGACCGGCGCAAGTCTCAACGGCCAGCGAATTACCGACGGCAATTCATTCGCCGAGTTGGCGCTCAGCGAGGCGCAGGTCGCGATGGTGGGTGGCAACGATTTCGGCGCACCCGAGCACGTCAGGATGAGTTACGCGACCTCGCGCGAGAATCTCACCGCCGCCTTCGATCGGCTCGAGCACCTGATTGCGCGGCTCGATCGCTAGAGGCGAAAATTCAGGCCCGAGCTAATCCGGTCGCCGCGAATTTGCGCCGGCCAGGTCCTGCGCCGGTTGAGTTCGCCCCTTGATGGGGGCATGCTCGCGCAATCGCCGCGCGTTCGGCGCGGCCAGCGCAAATCGTCAGGGGGTGAAGACATGGGTACCCGGCTAAGGCAGGTTCCGCTCGCTGAAGCGTCGGCGGAAATCAAGGAAATCTACAAGAACTTTTTCGGCGATCGCGACCCGGTCGCGCATCCCGGCACCGCCACCGGCACCCCCGGCGATTACTGGACCACCTTCGCCCTGGTGCCGGATATTCTCAAGATGTCGCGCGATTCGCTGATGGCGTTGCTGCAGCCGGGCCGGGTGCTCAAGCCCAGGTTCCGCGAGCTGGCGATCCTGCGCGCCGGTATCGTCGGCGATTCGAAGTTCGAGTACTCGCAGCATCTCAAGGTTGCGCGGATGGTCGGGATTTCCGATGACAAGCTCGAGGCGATCAAGGGTTGGGCGACCTCGGACAAGTTTGAACCGGCTGAGCGCGCCGTGATGGCGGCGGCCGACGAAATGGTCGGGCGGAATCTTATCGAGGACGCGACCTTCGCCGATCTCAAGCGGCACTTCAGCGACGAGCAGATCATGGAACTGGTCTTCGTGATTGCGACCTGGCGGATGCACGGGATGGTGGTGCGGGCGCTGCACCTCGAATACGACAACGACGTCACGTCGCGCATGAAAGAAGTCCCCGCGCCTCCAACAAAATAACGGCGGAAGGCTGGCACGGGTCAAGATTGACCATCTCTTCGCTCCGGCCGTAGCCTTTCTCGAGGGCGCCGATAACGCCCTCGAGGAGGCCGCCATGGCTGAGGATTCCGCGCAGCTCGTCCAGTTTCGCCTGATGGCGCGTTACAATGCGTGGTCGAATCGCAATCTTTACAAGCTTGCCGGCGACCTTACCGACGAAGAGCGCAAACGTGATCGCGGCGCCTTTTTCCATTCGGTGCATGGCACGCTGAATCACCTGCTGCTCACCGACCGGCATTGGATGCATCGTTTCGCGCTCGCGACGGCCCTGCGTTTCCATAGCCTGACCGGCGTCAAGCTGGAACCCGTGTTGGGCGCGCATGGACGCGAGCTTTTTGCCGATTTCGCCGAGCTTCGCGCCGAGCGGCAGGCGACCGACGCTGCACTCGAAGCCTTTACGCTTGAACTCGAACCGTCGATGCTGTCGGCGCCGATGCGCTACTCAAACAGCCAGGGAGTCGAGCGGGCACATCCGCTATGGTTCGCTATCGCGCACCTATTCAACCATCAGACGCATCACAGGAGTCAGGCGACGACGATGCCACAACAGCTCGGCCATGACTACGGCGTGACCGACTTCCTCGCGATGTACGCGATCGCGCCCGAGTCGTTTAACAACACGTGACCGTGTCAGGGAGCGCATAAAAGCACGTCGACGCTCCCCCGCTAGCGCCTGCTGATCAGGTGAAATGTGGAGACATCTCTGCGCCGCTAATGGCGCAGGAATGTCACAGCTCGCGCGACGGCCAAGCCTCTTCGATTTCGCGGGCAATCGACCTCATCGGCGACCGCACCAGCGACTGACCTCCGGGCAGCAATTTGCGCATGAAGTCGCGGAAGGCGTGCGCCGTCGGCGACTGCTGCTGCGGACGGAAGCGATTCATATCGAGTTCGGGTTCGACCACGCGCCGGGATTGGCTGACAATCCGCGCCGGGAAGATAAAGCCTCGCACCACCGCCACTACCCCATCCTCCTGTACTAATAATGCGGCTTTCGCCGGGATAATACATCGTCGGGCGGCAATGTCAAAACTTTTTGTTCCATTCTGGGACATGATCGGCTGTAATCTAAGGCGACCGCGCCGCTCGGCGTGGCTCACGGCTCATTCGGGCCAAGCTTGAGTCCATCGCTTGGGTAAAGTATTCTAGCGCCGTTTTAAATTCTGCGCGTTGGCCCAGCGCGGACGGAACCAAGGAGGAGGTATGCGCAAATTCCTGATTCTCGCTCTCATGTCGATGCTCTTCGCGGCAATGGCGTGTAATAAGTCCGAAGAAACCACGCCCGCATCTCCAGAGGCTTCGGCCTCCGCGGCGCCTTCCGAAGCGGCCAGCCCCGAGGCCAGCCCGGCCGAGAGCCCAGCCGGGGGCGAAATGAGTCCGGCTGCGTCGCCGGCAGCTTCCTGAACGCATCGCCTCAACGCTGCCGCCGCGCGCCGCTTTAACTCGACCCGCGGCGGCAGTCACCAGCCACAGTTCTCCAGCCCACGCAGTCAAATCGTCTCGAATTACGCCCGCGCGTTCCCCAAGACTCGGGATCGCGCTGTGAAGTAATCGAGCCGCTCAGATTTGACAACGATCGCGCCCGGCAGTTACCTTTCTATGTGCCCCGTCATTTACGATTCTCTGTGCAAGGCCCGCGAGCATGAGCGAGGCCTCGGTAATCGCTGTGATTCCGGCGCGTTACGGTTCCTCGCGCCTGCCCGGCAAGGCCTTGGCTGATATCGCCGGGGTGCCGATGATCGTGCGGGTATGGCGTCAGGCGAGCAAGGCACAATTGCTCAAACGCGTGCTGATCGCGACCGACGACGAGCGTATCGCCAGCGCCGTGCGCGCGGCCGGCGGCGAGGTCGAAATGACCGCCAGTTCGCATCAGAGCGGCACCGACCGAATTGCCGAGGTGGCGAGGCGGGTACCGGCGGACATTTATCTCAACGTGCAGGGCGACCAGCCTTTTATTGCTCCGCAGGACGTCGACGCGGTTGCGCGCGCGATGGCGGACGATGCCACGCTCGCGATGGCCACGCTGGGCACACCGATCAGCACCGCCGAGGAATGGTGCAATCCCAACAAGGTCAAGATTGTCTGCGATAACCACGGCAATGCGCTGTACTTCTCGCGCAGCCCGATCCCGTTCTGGCGCGACGGCGTTGGCGTGCCGCCAAACGCATTGAGACACGTGGCGGTGTACGGTTACCGGCGGCAATTCCTGCTTGATTTCGCCGCGCTCGAGCCCGGCACCCTCGAGCAGATCGAAAAGCTCGAGCAGTTGCGGGCGATGGAGCATGGCTACCGAATCCGGGTGGTCGCCTCGGTCGCGCCGTCGCTCGAAGTTGATACGCCCGAAGATCTGGCGCAGGCCGACGCGGCGGCGCGTCGATAGTTGGCATTGGGGCTCGAGATGTTGCGTGTGGGGGAGGGAAAAACCATGGAGCGCGGCAAAACCAAGTTCATTTTCGTGACCGGCGGAGTCGTTTCATCGCTCGGCAAGGGGCTGGCCGCGGCGTCGCTCGGAACCCTGCTCGAATCGCGCGGACTCAAGGTCACGCTGCTCAAGATGGACCCCTATATCAACGTTGATCCGGGCACGATGTCTCCGCTTCAGCATGGCGAAGTCTTCGTTACCGACGACGGTGCGGAAACCGACCTCGATTTGGGCCACTACGAGCGCTTCGTCCATACCACCACCAGCCGCCGCAACAATTGCACGACCGGCCAGATCTACGACACGGTGATCCAGAACGAGCGGCGCGGCGATTACCTCGGCGCGACCGTGCAGGTAATTCCCCATATCACCGACGAGATTAAGCGCCGTATCCTGATGGCGGCCGAGGGCAACGACCTCTGTATCGTGGAGGTTGGCGGGACGGTGGGCGATATCGAGAGCCTGCCCTTCCTCGAGGCGATTCGGGAATTCCGATGGGATCTCGGCCGCGACAACGTGCTCTATATCCATCTCACCCTGGTGCCGTATATTCCCGCGGCAGGCGAGCTCAAAACCAAGCCTACGCAGCATAGTGTGAAGGAACTGACCGGACTGGGGATTCAGCCGGATATCCTGCTGTGCCGATGCGATCGGCCGCTGGAAAAGAAATTCCGCGCCAAGATCGCCCATTTCTGCAACGTCGAGGAAAACTGCGTGATCGCCGCGCAGGACGTCGAAACTATCTACGAAGTCCCGCTCAAGTTTCACGAAGAGGGACTCGACCAGCGGGTCGTCGAAAAACTCAATATCTGGACCGGCCAGCCGAATCTCGCCAAATGGCGGCGGCTGGTGAAAACCGCGCAAAACCCCAAAGTTACCCTCAATATCGCGGTCGTCGGCAAATACGTGAACCTGGTCGACTCGTACAAGAGCTTGCACGAGGCAATCGCCCACGGCGCGATCGCCAACGAGGCCCGCGTCCATATCGATTACGTCGACGCCGAGGAACTGGAGAAAGGCAACCTCGCGGCGCTCGCCAATGTGCACGCGATCATTATTCCGGGCGGCTTCGGCGAGCGCGGAGTCGAAGGTAAGATCCGCGCGGTGCGCTACGCCCGCGAGAACCGGATCCCGATCCTCGGCATCTGCCTGGGACTCCAGATGATGGTAATCGAGTACTCGCGAAGCGTGCTCGGACTCAAGCGCGCCAATTCCCGCGAGGTCGACGGCCAATCGACCGAAGCCGTCATCGATATCATGGAGACCCAACGCGAGGTCGACAAAAAGGGCGGCACCATGCGGCTCGGCGCCTATCCGTGCGTGATCAAGCCCGGGACGCTGGCTTTTTCGCTTTACCGGCGCAACCGGATTAGCGAGCGTCATCGTCATCGCTACGAAGTAAACAATCATTACCGCGCGGAGCTCGAAAAGGCTGGCTTCAAGGCGACGGGCGTCTCACCGGACAATTCGTTGGTCGAGATCATGGAACTGCCGCGCCATCCATGGTTCCTCGGCTGCCAGTTCCATCCGGAGCTCAAATCGCGGCCGCTCGAGCCCCATCCGCTGTTCCGCGGCTTGATTCGTGCGGCGGTGGCGCGGCGGGCCGAGAAGGCGCCGGATCGATCCAAAGTGCGCGAGTTGCGCTCGGTGTTATGAAGGTCGCGGCGGTCGACGCGGGCGGGGTGATCTTCGGCGGCGCGACACTGGCGATTATCGCCGGGCCGTGCGTGATCGAGAACCAGGATTCGTCGCTGCGTCACGCCGAGCGCCTGGCGCGAATTTCGCGCGAGACCGGACTGCCGCTGGTCTTCAAATCCTCATTCGACAAGGCCAATCGCACCAGCCACGCGTCGTTTCGCGGTCCCGGCCTGGAATCCGGGATGCGGGTGCTCGAGCGGGTCAAAGCCGAGACCGGGCTGGCGGTGCTTACCGATATTCACGCGCCGGAGCAGGCCGCAATCGCGGCTGAAGTGGTCGATATCCTGCAGATTCCGGCGCTGCTCTCGCGCCAGACCGACCTGGTAGAGGCGGCCGCGGCGACTGACCGTGTCGTCAACCTGAAAAAGGGGCAGTTCCTCGCGCCGTGGGATATGAAGGCGGTCGTCGCCAAGGCCGAGATGCGCGGCAATCGGCGGATTCTACTGACTGAGCGCGGTTTCGCCTTCGGTTACAACAACCTGGTGAGCGATATGCGCTCGCTGGTGATTATGCGGAGCTTTGGCTACCCGATAGTGTTCGACGCGACCCATTCGGTGCAGCTTCCCGGCGCCGGGGGCGAGCGATCCGGCGGCCAGCGCGAGTTTATCGCGCCGCTGGCGCGCGCCGCGGTCGCAGCCGGGGTCGACGCGGTCTTCATGGAAGTGCACGAAGACCCCGATCGCGCGCTCAGCGACGGACCGAATTCGTATCCCCTCGACCTGCTGCCGGCCTTGCTTCGCGACCTCAAGCGACTCGACGAACTTATGCGCACCACCGAATCGGCCTAGGCGCCGCGACACCACTATGGCGACGCGGAGGTGACAGCGCCGTTCGCGCCGCCGCCAATCGCCCCGGTTCCGCCGCCCGCGGCTCCGGTGCCGAACTCGGTTTGTAGTATCGAAGCGAACAGGAACGAGTTGAGCACCTCGCCGACCCGGATCGCCTGGCCGATCGGCACGCCCTCGGTTACCAAGGTGATTTCCTCCTCGATAATCAGGATCTCACCAACGATTTCCTCGGGCGGGATCGGCTGTGGAATCGTCCGGACGTTGGGCGGGATAAACGGCGTGAACTCGCACGGATTGTTGTTCAGCACCTGGCGGTAGTTTTCATCGCGAAAGCCCAGGCCAGGGTAGAACTCCTGCAGCAGCGAACCATACTCCGCCACCGAGTCGCCGCCGTAGAGATTGGTCGTGCCGGCAATCTGCGTGTCGCCGAAATGCCACACGCACGACAGGAAATTGATGTTCGCCGACGAATAGATCGGGTAGAACTGCGCTCCTGTCGGAGGATTAGTGCAGCCGGCCCCGGTCTTGGTAACGCAGCCCTGGTCGTCGAATTCGAAAACCGGCATGTCCGCCTCGAAGGCGACGCGGTCGTACTGGCCCGATCCGCCTCCGCTTGAAGGTGCAAACAAAGGGCTGGGAAACGCGATCGAACTCGCGTGCAATTGGGAGTCGCTCGCAGGCGGCGAGCTGCCGGCCCAATCGTGTTGATATGAAGGACCTGAGAATGAAGAATCGCCATCGGAGCCGTTGACGTAGCCGCTTTCGTCCTGGTGGCCGATTTCCATCGCGAAGCCAACATTGTAGGTGTGCGCCGTCCAGATTCTGGTGTTCTCGTTCGAGGTCGCGAACATCGGGTGGAAGGTATACGGCTTGAATGTGCAGGCAGTGGCTTTCGGATCGAATACCACCTGCTCGAAGCCGTTCGCCGCGTTGGCCGTCATCGTTCCCTGCTCGCCGGTGCTGAAATCGGTGATCGAGACCTGGAACCCATCTGCGGTATCGAGCATGCCGATAGCCAGTTGATCGCCCGGGTTCATCCGCAGGACGTCGCTGTTCGCCACCGGCGGGCCGAACGAAGTGTTGACCAGCGCGTTGGAAACCGTCGGATTGCCGCTGCGGGTAACCCAGGCGAAATTCACCGGCTCGTCGCCGACCTGACCCTCGCAATCAAAATTGTTGAAGACCTCGGTCGCACCGGTCTGATCGGCGGAAAAGCTGTCAACATTGAGCGCCGCGCACCATTTGCCGGGGTCGCAACTTGGCGGATTTTCCCCCGAAGTCGCAGGTGGATAGAACTGCAATTCCATGTAGGCGCCGCCCGGGCGACGACCCGCATAGTCCGGTTTTGCCGGATCGGAGCCATTGCGGATATTGCCGTCGCTATCCGGGGTGCATTCGGCATGGGTAAATTCGGGCGCGGACTGACTGTCGCACAGCGCCATCCCGAACCACAGGGCCGTGTAGAGCCGGAAACTCCCGACGCCGCCCTGATCCGCGGAGAGGGAGGGTTCAACGGGCAAGGTCACGTTGTAGAAGCTCGAATTTCCGGAGCCCGCCCGGTTCGAATAGAACAGCAGCGACGGCTCGTCGTGACCGACGTAGTAGCCGTGGTTGAGCCGGCCGTCGGTCGGATCGGCGCAAAGCCGCGATTCCTCGCAGTAACTTTTCGCCGCGGCGGTCCTTGGCAGCGCAAGGCCGATGCCGAGAACGAGCATCGAGACTACAGCCAGTAATGAATGTTCGCGCATGACACCCCCCCGGTGGAAGCGCATTTGGCCGAGCTTAACGGAAGACCCCAAGTATCGTTATGTTCTCCGCCAGCCCGCGATTATGAAATCAGCCCCTTTCCCCAGCCCTCGGCAGTCCGGTTCGAGCCAATTCGAGGCGGGTTCCGGTTTATCTGCCGCTTGACCGCGGGTCAAGCGCTCCATTCGTCTTAGGCAATACGGCGCGCATGCCTTTGTTCGGGGAATCCGCGGAACCTCCAGACACTGGCTTGATCATTGGAATTGTCAATCCGCGTTAGGCACGCGGTCATTCTGATTCAGAGTCTGCAAGAGCGGCTATTTCCTCAAGCGTCCAAAACGTGCCTTTGAGAATCCGCTTTCCATTGCTGGCGTTGCCGCAGCACTTGTCGTTTCGTCAAGTATCTTTTTTCCAGCGTGCAGCAGCTGCCTTGCGTGCGATTTCTTTACGTCTCCGTTCAGAAAGGTTAGCAGCCCGAGCTTTCCCGCCTTTCGACGCTCCAAGCGCAGAGAGCGCTTGCGCATGGGGATTCTTCTTCTCGGTCAGTTTGAGAATGTCGCCTATCGTTTCTTCCACTACGCGAAGCGCCTTTTGAGCCACGTTCGCACGCTTTCCGCCTCTACTTGCTCGGGCAGGCATAAGAGTAGTATGCCAGAATTACGAGAACTAACGAAGTGCCCAAACCAAAAGGGAAAGCAACCAAAACAAAACGACAAGCCCACCAAGGCCGAGTAAGTCGATTACTTCAAATTTGGCGTGTTGCCCGTTGGATTCTTGCCGCGCTTCTGACGCTGTTTGGCATCGGCGCGACCGCCTTGGCTTACTTCGCATATTATCCTCGCGTTTTCGTTGATCCTCCAAGTACCTCCGCCGATCCGGCTCATCCATTCTCCGAGCCGTTTATACTGACAAACGTTGGTGTCATTCCGATCTATTTCGTGCGCGTAGATTGCGGACCACCTATCGGAGTAGGGTTCGCGTCAACAACTGGGCCACAAGAAGCGGAACCTGGCGAACATCTGCATTTTCGTTGGCTCATGAAGCTCAACGTCTTTCTTGCACAAAAACTCGCCTCACAAGAACGGCACCCGTTTTGGTGCTCTGGCATAACCCCGGACTCCATGGTGAGTTCGTTCGGACGTTCATTTATTGTCGATCAGGCGGGAATTCAGATAAACGTTCACTTTAGGTTGCTACCTTTCTTTCCTAAGGCTCTGACCAATACCAACAATTTCCCTTTCCTAGGCATCCTCGAACCTGACGGCGCTATCCATTGGAGTCAAACGCCTCTGGCGGAAATGCCGCCGCCAAAATGACCCACTACCGAACTTTCAGACACTGGCTTGTTCATTGGAACCGTCAATCCTGTTCTGGAAGTCCGCTTGAAGATTGCTGGCCATATTGAACTATCCCGCCAACGCAGAACCCGAGACCACGGGTGACCTTGTCACCTGTGCTCAAAGTCACCGGCTATGGCGAGCCAATCAGGCGATCGCTTCCGAATTGACGCAGTTCTGCAGCGGCTCGCCCTTCTGCAGCCGCAAGACATTGTCGGCCAGCGCGCGTGCGATACTGCTATACGACACGTCGGTCACGCCTGCGATATGGGCTGTGGCAAATACGTCGGGACGCGCCAGCAGCGGCGACGAAGGGTCTATCGGCTCCTGCTCAAACACGTCGAGTCCCGCGCCGATAAGTCGACCCTCCGAGAGCATCCGCAAGAGCGCCTGATGGTCTATCAGACCGCCGCGAGCGGCGTTGATGATGCATGCGCCGGAGGGCATCAGCGCGAGCGCGCGCTCGTCGATAAGCGTGCGGGTTTGCTGGTTTAGCGGAATGCACAGAAACAGGTAATCGCTCCAGCGCAGTAGCTCAGGCAGGCGCTCAGGTCCGCCGGCCCATTCGAGGCCGAGACGCGCAGCCATGGCGGGGTCCGGGTTTTGTCGAATCCCGGCAAGGCGCATCCCGAAGGGCTTGAGCCGTACGGCCAGCGCCTGACCGATCCCGCCCAGGCCGACAATCCCGGCAGTTCGGCCGACCAGTGCGCGGCCCATCGGCGCACCCCATCCGGTACCTTTGCGGATGGTTTCGACGGCAAGCGGCAGGCGTCGGCTGACCGCGATCGCCGCCATCACGCACCATTCGGCGACGGATTCGGCGTTGCCGCCGGTGCTCGGCACGTTGGCGACCGCGATCCGGCGTTGAGTCGCGGCGCTAAGGTCGACGCCTTCCAGTCCAGCGCCCCATTGATGGATCAGGCGCAGGCCGCGAATCCGATCCATCATAACGCCGTCAATCCGCGACATCGCGGGAATCAGCACTTCGGCCTCGAATCCCTTCGCCAGGAGGTCGGTGGCGGCGACCATTTCAAGCTGCCCGCCCGGCAGGGCCCGCGCCAGAAAGTCCTGCACCGCTTTGAAGCCGGTGCCGGCCATCACGATTGTCGGAAGCGGCATGGGAATTAGACGTGAACTGGCGCCGGTGGTTC
>DATEGX010000281.1:0-4326 GCA_035279875.1 Binataceae bacterium (SeqCode) | reverse complement strand
GATCGCTGACGCGCCTTTCGGAGAGGTTCGCCGATGTCGCATTTTTCGCTGATGTAAGCGGTGGGACTCGTCAGGTGAAATGCTGTGCCCTTGCTCCCCCCTCGCCCAAGGCGATAAGAGCGTATTCGCACCATACTTACGGAGGTAACCGCGATGCGGCTATTTCGTCTCTTCACCGGCAGTGATCAGCAGTCTCACCTCGAGGAAATTTCGCTTACTTTCGCCCCAGGCCGCTTTATCGAACAATCGCCAATGCAGGCCGCCGCAGGCGTTATCTTCAGCCGGATGGCGCCCGGCACGTTCGTCGACTGGCACACCGCGCCGCGGCGTCAGTATGTAATTACCCTCGCTGGCGGTGTCGAGATTGGACTCGGCGATGGTTCGGTTCATCGCTTCGGTCCTGGAGAAGGAATCCTGGCCGAGGATTTGACCGGGAAGGGCCACACCACCCGAGCCGTCGGCAGCGAGCCGAGAATTACGGTTACTATTCCGTTGGCCGATTGAGGGCGTTCGCCAGCGATTTCGATAGACCGGAAGAGGAGGGCGTAAATGGGGATTCGCAGCGGCAAGCAATTCATCGAGAGCCTGCGCGACGGCCGTACTGTCTACGTGCTGGGCGAGAAGGTCAAAGATGTCACCGCGTATCCGCCGTTTCGCGGAATAATCGGGACGCTGGCGTCGCTTTACGACCTCCAAAATGAACGCCGCGACGAATTGAGCTTCACCTCACCGTCAAGCGGTGAGCCGGTCGCCGCCAGCTTTCTGATGGCCGAGACCGCCGAGCAGGTCCATTGGCGCATCCACGCCGAGCAAACCCGCGCCGACTACACCTACGGGCTCATGGGCCGGATGCCGGATTTCTGTAATGCACTGGTTACCGACGTGGCGACGGGCCTCGCCGACCTGGGACGGCGTGAACCGCGTTTCGGCGACAATATGAACCGCTACTACCTCGAATGCCGCGAGCGCGACTGGTGCCTGACTCATACCCTGGTCGACCCGCAAGTCGACCGCTCGCGCGGGCCGTCCGAACAGCCGGATCCCTTCCTGGTTTTACGCGCCGTGCGCGAGACAGACCGGGGGGTGATCGTGCGCGGCGCCAAAATGCTCGCGACACTGGCGCCGTTCAGCAACGAGCTATGGGTCGGGCCGTTCCTGCCGCGCCGCGCCGGAGAAGAGGACTATGCCTTATGCTTCTCGATCCCCTGCGACACTGACGGCCTGAAATTCATCTGCAGAGAACCGTACGACAACGGCCGCGGCGATTTTGATCGGCCATTGACTTCGCATTATGACGAAGAGGATTCGCTGGCGGTGTTTGACGACGTCCTGGTGCCGTGGGAGCGCATGTTTATCTACCGCGACATCGAGATCTTCAACAGCATCCTCCTGAGCCGGCCCGGCTACACGCAACTGCAAGCGGTTATCCGGGGTCTGGCTAAGCTCAGGCTGATGACCGGCCTCGCTTTCCATATCGCGGAGACCATCGGCCGCGCCGATGCGATCCACATACAGGCTCAGATTGGCGAACTGGTCGCCAACGTAGAACTCGTAAGCGGGCTCGTGCGCGCCGCGGCTGACGAGGTTGCCGCCGCGACTCGCGAGCGCCTCGCTCATCGCTCGACTTCGGCGGCGCTCTGGGTACTGGTGCCGCAATGCCAGATGCGGGCCGCGCAGGTGATTCGTGAGCTGAGCGGCAGCGGCCTGATCATGACGCCGAGCGAAAAAGACTTCGCCAACCCTGAGATCGCCGGCTATCTCGAAAAATATTTGCGCGGTAAAGAGGTCTCGGCGCTCGACCGGGTCCAGCTCTTTAAACTGGCATGGGATCTGATCGGGGAACCATTCGGCGCGCGGCAACTGCAATACGAATGGTTTTACGCCGGCGACCCTTATTTTACGCGCCAGCGGTTTTTTCGCTCGGCGGCCGCCACCGAATACAAAGAAACCGTCAAGCGACTGCTAGCTAGCCGCCAGCGAGCGCGAAAGACCTAATCAGTTCAAAGCCTGGCGGCCGGTTCCAGCCATTCGCGCGCAGCCTTCTCCAGCACTGATTGTGCCTCTTCCGGAGTATGCGGCGAGCGCAAGGCGGTGACGACGAATTCCTCGACGCCGGCGTCGCGATAGCGCTTGAGGTCGTCGGACGTAATCGGCTTGCCCGAATTTGACACCGCCAATTCGACGTCGGAGCGCTTGCGTCCGTTGGCGCGCAGCAATTCCTCGATTCGGCGGATTTTCGCCGCTGCTTCGTCCGGCGTCAGATTGAAGCCGATCCACCCGTCGCCATACTCGGCCACGCGCCGCAGGGCCGGCGCGCTTTCACCGCCAAAGAAAACCGGCAACTTCGCACCCCGCGCCGGCTTGGGATAGGAGCGCACGTTTTCGAAATTAACGAATTCGCCGTGATAGGTGCTGTGCGCGTCGCCCCATAGCCGGCGCATCGCTTCGATACATTCGCGGGTGCGTTGCGCCCGCTTCTCCCATGGAATACCGAGCGCGCGGAATTCCTCCTCGAGCCAGCCAACGCCGACACCGAGTGTGAAGCGGCCTTGGCTGAGGCAGTCGAGCGTCGCGATAACTTTAGCCAGAACGACCGGGTTATGCTCCGGCACCAGGCAAATCGCGGTGGCGAGGCGGATTTTCTCGGTCGCCGACGCCAGCGTGCACAGCGTCAGGAACGGGTCGGCAATCGGCGCATCGGTCGGCGCCGGAAATTTACCTTCATCACGGTACGGATAGCGCGACTGATATTGGTCGACCAGCACAACATGCTCGGGCGCCCACAGGGTCGAGAAGCCGAGCCGTTCGGCGTGCGAGGCAAAAGCCTTCATCACGCCCATTCCCTGCACTCGTCCGAAAACCACCGCCATTACACCGACTTTCACGTTTCACGCTCCTCGCGCGCATCGTGCGCGATTCTTTGATTGATCCGTATAGCCTTATCTACTGAAACATCGCCAGCGTAGAAAGGGCCACGCACTGCGAAAGGCCCCCGCGCGCGAGGTCTTGCCACGGCTGTTCCACAGGCCCTGACTTTTGCTAGTTGTAATGAGTAGCGGCGTAGCATCCACAGCGACCGAACCCGGGCGCAGGAGGACAACGATGGATTTCGGAATTTTCTATGAGATCCAGGTCAATAGCCCGCTCAAGCATCGCGAGCGCGAATACCAGGCCTTTCACGACGTGCTCAAGCAGGTCGAAAGCGCGGAGCAGGTCGGCTTCACCCACTTCTGGACGGTCGAGCATCATTTTCAGGTCGGCTTCGCGCATTCGTCGGCCCCGGAGGTGCTCTACGGCGCTATCTCGCAGCGCACCAGCGTCATCCGCATCGGCCATGCGGTGGTGCTGCTGCCGTTCCCGTACAATCACCCGGTTCGCATCGCCGAGCGCGTTGCCACACTGGATATCTTGAGCAACGGCCGAGTCGAGGTCGGCACTGGACGGTCTGCGACCCAGGTCGAACTGGGCGGCTTCGGCATCCCTTACCGGGAAACGCGGGCGCGCTGGGAAGAAGCGCTCGATATCATCACGACTATCTGGAAAAGCGCCGACGGAACCTTCTCGTACAAGGGCAAATACTTCGAAATTCCAGAACGAACCGTGGTGCCGATGCCGATCCAGAAGCCGCATCCGCCGATGTGGGTCGCGTGCACCGGCGAGGACACGCACGAACTGGCCGGCAAACTCGGCCTGGGCCTGCTCTCGTTCACGCTGCTGGTCAGCCCGGAAAAGCTCGGACGCCGCGTGCAGGCCTATCGCAGCGCGATTAAATCGGCCAAGCCATACGGCGCGTTCGTTAACAACCGGGCCGGCGCGTTCGCGATGACTCATGTCGCCGACACCGACAAGCAGGCGCGCGAGGAAGCCGAACGGGCCTTCATGTCATACGTCAACACCACGCTCCGGGTGAACGCGGCCGTGATCGAGGCCAAAAAAACCGGTATCGATCCGAAGGAGCGGCCCGGCGGGCCCGTGGCCGACCTTCCCGCGCAGTACGAAGGCCTCGACCCCAGCAAGGTCACTATCGATTCACTGGTCGACCACGGCATGTGCATCTGCGGTAGTCCGGATACGGTCATCAAACAGATCGAAAGGCTCCAGAAAGCCGCGCAGCTCGATCAGTTCCTCGCGATGATGCAGTTCTGGTCGATTCCGCACGACAAGACCATGCACGCAATCGAGCTGTTCGGAAAGCACGTCATTCCGCATTTTCGCAATTCCACGGTTCGAACGGAGTCGGCGGCAGCGGGCGGCGGATCCTGACGCGAGCGCAACCCACGCCCAAGGGCGGTATGACTTCGCGGAAAGACTGAACGCCCGTCCGAG
>DATEGX010000280.1:0-2753 GCA_035279875.1 Binataceae bacterium (SeqCode) | reverse complement strand
GGGCGCTTCCGGGCCGCCGAAGCCGATCAGCATCACGGCGCCGCAGCGCGCCTTCGCCGGATTCATCGCGCGCTCAATTCGTGCACCGCGTCGACCAGGGCAATTACATTGTCGACGGGGGTATTGGGCAGGATACCGTGGCCAAGATTGAAGATATGACCCGGCCGCCCACCCGCGCGGTCGAGAATTTCACGGGTGCGCCGTTTTATCTCCACCCGATCCGCGAACAGCGCGACCGGATCCAGATTGCCCTGAACGGCGATATCGTGACCGACCCGCGCCCAGGCCTCGTCCAGGTCCACTCGCCAGTCGAGGCCGATCACGTCACCACCGGCCTCGCGCATCAGCTCGAGCAGATTACCCGTGACGGTGCCGAAATGGATTACCGGCACGCCCGGTCGAACGCCTGCAATCACGCGCCTGGTATGGGGCAGCACGAAGCGGCGATAGTCGTCGGGCCCGAGGCTGCCGACCCAGCTATCAAACAACTGCACCAAGTCAGCACCGGCCTCGACCTGCATATTGAGGTATTGCACCGTGATCCCGGCCAGCAGGTCCATCATCCGATGCCAGGTGTCCGGATCGGTGTACATCAGGGTCTTGGTCGCCTGGTATTGGCGCGACGAACCGCCTTCGACCAGGTACGAAGCGAGCGTGAAAGGAGCGCCGGCGAAACCGATGAGCGGCTTGTGCGGCAGCGCCCGGCGAACCAGGCGGATCGCCGCCCCTACGAAACCGAGGGTTTCGTTGACCTCGACCGGCAGAATCTTCGTCAGGTCCGATGCCGTGCGGACCGGCCGCTCGATGGTCGGGCCGTCGCCCGCCTCGTAGCTCAGCCCGACGCCCATCGGCATCAATGGCAGCAGGATGTCGGCGAAAATAATCGCCGCGTCGACCCCAAGGCGCTCAACCGCGGTAACCGTGACTTCGGCGGCAAGCTCCGGTTGGCGGCACATTTCGAGAAACGAATACTGGCCCCGCACCCGCCGGTATTCGGGCATATAACGGCCCGCCTGGCGCATCAGCCAAACCGGCGTATAAGGAACCTGCTCGCGACGGCAGGCCCGCATCAGCGGATGCGCCGCGAGGCTTGGATCGCCAGATTCGCTGGTGGAGGCGGCAACCGCCGGCGGCGCCGCCGCCTGGCTCAGCACGGTCACCCGGGGCAGCGGCCGCTCGCCGCGTTTGCGCGACAGGATTGCGGCACTCCGCGCAGCGGCCTCCTTGATCAAATGACCCAACTTGGGATGGTCCGGCTCGAAATCGGGAGTGGCGCCATGGGCGCGTAACGCGGCGGAGCATACGGGACCGATCGATGCGACGACGATCGCACTCAAACCGGCGCGAAACTGTTCGCCGATTCCAGCGGCGTCGGCCACCTGCATCACATTGGTCACCTGCGCCGAACTGGTGAACAGGACGACGTCGGCGTCCCCCGCCGCAATCGCCGCGGCCGCCGCGCACAGCGGAGCGCGATCCTCGGGCAAAGTCCATCGGTAGACCGGCACCGCGACCACTTCAGCGCCGCGGGCTTCGAGCCCGGCGATCAATTCGCGGTTCGAGATCCCGTACTCCTGCACGCCGACGCATTTGCCGTCGAGTGGCGTCCGCTGGCTGGTGGCGGCCAGGATTTCCCGCCAGGTGTTGGGTTCAGGGATGGTCAGCGTCGGGTCAAGGCCGAATTCGCGCAGCGTCGCAACCGGCTTGGGTCCGCGCGCGACGGTCATCGTACCGGCCAAGGCAGTTAGCAGCCGTTCACGCGAATAGCGCGTCTCGAGCACCCTAAAAAGCTCGCGGGCGCCAACCCCGGTCAGGAAAATCATGACGTCGATTCGCCCGGCGATGAGTCGCGCACCGAACTCCAGAGCCGCGTGATTGTCCTCGAGCGGCACCTCGCGCATCGCCGGGGCGACGGTCGGGCGGCCGCCAAAACGATCGATAATCGCCGCTGTCTCGGCCGCCATCCGGCTTTCGAACGCGATCACCCGGAGCCCGTCAAAGGTCAGCGTATTCGGGGAGATTTTTTCAGGGCTCGATGACACCTTTTACCATCGGGCGCATCACCAATCCGGTGCCGCGTCTTCGCTATTAGATTATCTTCAATCGCCCGCCGCCAACAGAGCATCGATGGCTCCGGCTGAAGCTGTGCATTGTGGCGATCCGAGCCCCACCTGGAGCTCCGAGTGAGCGATTTATCCGGCTGTACTGATATAATTCGGCGCGCCCATCTGCGAAACCGCAATGGTCCGAAGCGGCACGCTATGATCGAAAGGAACATCCATGATCAAACTCATAATATGCGCGAGCCGAAGATCCGACATCAGCCATGAGGATTTCGATACCTACTGGAAGGAGCGACATGGGCCTCTGGTCAAGAGTGTCGCCGAGTTCACTCGCCACGTGAGAAAGTATGTTCAGTGTCACCTGGTGGAAAGCCCCGTCCCCTTCGGGATCGCCGGCTCATATGACGGCGTGGCGGAATTGTGGTTCGATAACGTCGAAGACGCGGCTCGCGCCTTCCGCGAACCGAAATATCTGGAGATCATTCGCGCGGACGAGCTGAAGTTCGTCGATCCGGCCAAATGTATTTCATTTGTGACCGACGAACTTCAGATCATTTGAGCAATCGCTTAGCTAGCCAGCAGGCACCGCAGCCTCGCCCGCTGGCGTTCCGATCCGAGTCAACCAGCTCGCCGGACAGCCGCGAATTGTGATCCCGGCAACATCGCTTTGATCTGCCCAGCCGCGCCGGT
>DATEGX010000279.1:0-9162 GCA_035279875.1 Binataceae bacterium (SeqCode) | reverse complement strand
CTTCTTCAATTTTTCAATCCTGCTTTTCGTCGTCAGTTCCTTGATGGCGGGCGCGTCCCCCAACCTGCAAGTACTGATTTTCTTCCGCGTACTGCAAGGTCTGGGCGGCGGCGCGATGATGCCGATGTCGCAGGCGATCCTGATGGAGACCTTTCCGCCTGACGAACAGGCGATCGCGATGTCGGTCTGGGGCCTCGGCATGATGTTCGGTCCGGTGGCCGGCCCGATCCTGGGCGGCTGGATCACCGACAATTACAGTTGGCGTTGGATCTTCTACATCAATGTTCCAATCGGTCTGACCGCAGCCTTGATGGTCGCCGTGTTCGTTCACGATCCGTCGTACATCCGCAAGCGAATTAAGAATATCGATTGGTCGGGCCTGTGGTTTCTCGCCATTGGCATCAGTTGTATGCAGGTGATGCTTGACAAGGGCGAGCGGCTAGACTGGTTCAGCTCTCACCTGATCATCGGGCTGGCCGTGGCCGGAATCGGAGCCTTGTGCCTGTTCGTAGTTCGCGAACTGCGCACCGCGGAGCCGATTGTCGATCTGAGGGTGCTTCACAACCGTACCTTCGCGGTCGGTACGATGTTCACGACAATCGTCATGTTCGGGATGTACGGCACCTACATCCTCATCCCACTTTACTGTCAGCAAATCGCCGGTTATACGCCCCTGCTGGCGGGACTGGTTCTGTCGATCCAGAGCTTCGGAACGCTGATTTCGATCATGTTGGCCGGGAGACTGTTCAATAAGGTCGACCCTCGGCTGCTCGTGACGATCGGATGCGTGCTGGCGGGTATCGGCAGTTGGGATATGGCGCATTTCTACGCCCAAATTGATTTCTGGAATATCGCGGCCCCGGGCATCCTCCGCGGGATTGGTTCCGGATTCATCTTCATTCCGCTGACCACCCTGAGCTTGGGCGCGGTCAGCATGGAGAACATGGGCACGGCTTCCGGCCTGTTCAATATGGTGCGGACGATCGGTGGCAGCGTGGGTATCGCTATCCTAATCGCGATGCTTTCGAGCGGTGCTCAGATTCATCAGAGTTATCTCACCGCGCACCTCGACCCTTTTCACCTCGACATGTGGCGCCAAGCCAATCCAGCGGCATCTGGTATGATCGCAAACCTCACGCGCCATGGCTTCGCCCCGATGCTCGGGATGGTCTATATGGAAATCCAAAAGCAGGCGGCCGTAATGGCGTTTGTCGACGATTTCCGAATAATCGCCTACATTTTTTTTGTTCTCGCGCCAGTTTCGCTGTTCATGCATAAACCAGCCGCGCGCACAGGAGCGACAGGCGTACATTAGGCGAAACTTCGGGCATTCGCCTAGGAGGGGCCTGATGCACGCAGCCGAGTGGATTATTTTCGCCGATTATTCGCCGCCGGCATCAATTGTGGGGCGAATTCTTACTGGGCCAGAAAAGCAATGTCAGCCACCGCGACGTCGTGCAGCAACTCAATCATCGGCGCGCGGGTGACGATTATGGAGACGAAGTGCCCGATCGGGTAAGAGGTCAGGCAGATGCTATAGCCCTTATAGGAATAGAGGGCGTGCGTTTCGAACCAGTATACCGCGCCCTCGGGCGCACTCATTCTTTGCTTCAGACTGACGCTTAATATCGAGTTATCACGGTCGTGGTACAGCGTGTAGGTTACCGGCCGGCCGTCGGGCAGGTGCTCGATGCGGCCGCCGTCTAAGCGGTAGCCGGCAATTGAAAAATCGCACGACTCCGGCGGCATCTGAATTTTCTCGTACGACGACGAGATGTCGGGAAGCTCGTCCGAAACGTGGTGGACCGGGTCGCTTTCCTCGACCCAGGCAAAATAAGCGCCGCCCTCGCGGCTAAACGCCTCCGCAGGAACGTTTGGCGAAAAGCCTTCCGACATCTGGTCAAACTTGGCGATTGCGAAATCAAACGCCGATACCGGTCGCTCATAAACCGGCCTTACCCTGCTGCTCTTGCCAGCAAAGATCGCAACTGAGGCGACCAGCACGACCAGGACGAACGCAATCGGCGCAAGATGTTGTGCGTGCGCAATCCTTTCGCTGATCCGAACGCGAAAAGCCCGCTCCCCGTCCGCTCCACGCCGCGAAAAGAGGCTCCGGTTCGTGGATGCGGCGCGCACCGAGGGGATATGCTCGCTATTTTCGCCGAGCGCGGCTCGGATTCGCAAACGCACGTCTGCAGGCGTTTTAACCAGCCCGATGTCGCGATGAATGACTGCCTTAAGCGCCCGCTCTTCGGCCAGTTGCTGCCGGCATCCGGCGCAACCGCCCAGATGCTCCTCAGCCAGCCCCTGCTCGCGAGCCGAAAGCTCTTCGTCGGCATGTGCCGAGAGATACTCGTCTATGTATTCCTGGCAATCCACAAAGCCACGGCGCGATGCGTTTCGGGCCCTTGCCCTTCCACAGGCCTCAAAGCATCGAGTTACTTTTAGCTCTTCACGCTGTCAAGTACCCGTTTTACCACTAAGGCGGGCGAAATCCCGCAAATTTTCCCGCATAATCGAACGGGCTCGGGAAACTCTCGACTTCACCGTTCCAAGCGGTACTCCAAGCACGACCGCTACCTCGCGGTAGTTAAGCTCCTGAACGTCTACCAGGAGAACGGCCTCCCGAAACTCTTCCGGCAAGGCGTTGATAGCGGCCTCGAGGCGACGCCCCATTACCCGCAAAGAAGCCATCTCCTCCGGATTATATTGGCGGCCATCGCTCGAGGACATCAGGTCGCCGGTTTCGCCGAATTCGTCCGGCAGTGCGGCCGTATGCTCGCGAGTGCTCCGGCGGTAATTGTTTCGGAAGTTATTGTATAGAATCGTCAGCAGCCACGCCCGGCAATTGGTGCCTGGCGTAAACTGATGGAAAAAGCGGTAGGCGCGTAAGATAGTATCCTGGAGCAGGTCCTTCGCATCGTCGGAGTTACGCGCCAGACGGAGCGCCGCCGTGTAGACCGCGTCCAGGTGAGGCAGCGCGGTCGCCTCGAATCTCTGGCGCGCCGCCGCCGGGTTGACTCGCTTTACGCCCATAGGAAAGCGTTCGTGACAATAGCATTGACGAGGCCCGGTCCCCAAGGATTCACGCACCGCGAAAAGCAGGCGAAACTGGTCCCCATCCAAAGGGGGCTTTCAGAGGTCGTCGAATTCAGGTTGCCAGCCTTTAACGCGATACCTATGCTTCATTCTCATAACCGTGTTTGGAGTCTGAAAAATGGATAAATTCAAGCTCACAGGCGCAATTCTGGCTGCCGCGGTTGGCGTCGTCTTTATGACCCAAACGGTGGTAGCCGACCCCGCGCAGCCGCAAGGCCAACAGACCCAGGTCAAATGTCTTGGCGCCAACAGCTGCAAGGGCCAAAGCGAGTGCTCGAGCGCGTCCAACGGATGCAAAGGCCAGAACGCGTGCAAAGGCAAAGGCTGGATCACGACTTCCAGCACGCAGCAGTGCGACCAGCGCGGCGGGAAACCGGCACCTCAAAACAGCTAATCTCATCGGCCGGCCCCACCGTAGGGGCCGTTTCCTGACCATGAAACCTTCGGAGTTTCCCTTCTTAGGCTACGGAATCGGTCTGCGCACTACGCATTACGCGCATGTGCTCGACATCAACCCGCGAATCGATTGGTTCGAGGTCATAAGCGAGAACTTCATGGTTGCCGGCGGGCATCCGCTGCACGTGCTCGAACGGGTACGCGAGCGCTATCCGATCGTGATGCACGGGGTTTCGATGTCGATCGGCTCGAGCGACCCGTTGAATCATGATTATCTCCGGCAATTGGCGACGCTTGCCCAGCGCTTCGAACCCGCCTGGATTTCGGACCATCTTTGCTGGACCGGCGTCGGCGGACACAACCTCCACGATCTGCTTCCCTTGCCATATACCACCGAGAGCTTGCGCCACGTGGCGGCACGCATCCGCCAAGTCCAGGACATACTCGGGCGTACTATCTTGATTGAGAATATTTCGAGCTATTTCGGCTATACCCATTCCGAAATGACGGAATGGGAGTTTCTGTCGGCGGTGGCCGAGGAATCGGATTGCGGAATACTACTGGATATCAATAATGTTTTCGTAAACGCCTTCAATCATGGCTTCGACCCGAATTCGTACATCGATTCGGTCATCCCGACGCGTGTTGCGCAATTCCATCTGGCGGGTCATCAGGACCGCGGCGCCTATCTGCTTGATAGCCATGACCATCCTGTACGCGCCGAGGTATGGCGGCTGTACGAGCGGGCGGTTCGCCGTTTCGGCAAAGTGTCCGCGCTGGTCGAATGGGACGACAACATTCCTGAATTTGATGCGCTCGCCGCGGTTGCCGAGGAAGCACGCCTGCGTTGCGACCATCTGGAGCCGGAGGTAAACGCTGTTCCGGACCGGGAATGATCCCGATCCAGACAAAACGTGCCTACCATGCTCGCGGATTTACAGGCCTTACTTTATCGGTTAATAACCGCGCCCAGCGGAGTCGAGGAAGGGCTTATACGCGAGTCGGCACTTCCGGCCGAAGGGCTTGACGCGCTTATTTGCGGTGATAACCGGCTTTCAGCGCGCGAGCGCGTCAGCATCTACGCTAATGCCTACTTTCACCGGTTGCTCAGTGTCTTCAAGGAGGATTTTCCGCGGACTTGTGCGGTCCTGGGCGATATCAACTTTCACAATCTGATTACTGGGTATTTGATTGAGTATCCACCATACGAACCGTCTCTGCTTCACGCCGGCCGCAACCTTGCTGAATACCTCGCGGATCATCCGCTGCTGGAGCAATTCCCATTCGCGGCCGACTTGGCGCGACTCGAGCGCGCGACGGTCGAAGTATTCCACGGTCCGGATCACGATGTTCTGCGCGCAACGGAATTGAGTGAGCTGGGGCCGGAAGCCTGGCCGAGTCTAAACTTACGGCTTCATCCCGCCGCCCAAATCCTCGAGCTTCAATGGCGCGTAGATAAACTCATCGAAGAGGCTGGTAATGAAGGTCGCTGCCTACCGTTGCGCCCTGAAGGAGTAACGCTCCTGGTCTGGCGTCACGAATGGTGCGTGCGGCGCCGGATACTGAATGCGGGTGAGCGCGCCGGGCTCAAGGCCACGATTCCCGGAGCCGATTTTGCGTCGGTTTGCGCCGCGATCGCTGCTGAGCTTGCCGCCGAGGGCAGTGCTCCTCAGCAACCTCCCGAACTACCGCTTGTCATCAACCGCCTGCTGTCCGTCTGGCTCGGCGAGGGCGTATTGGCGGCGAACCTTTAGCGGTTTTCCCGCCCCTCAGCATCGCCAGTAGCTGACTTAGCACAACCCGCATCCGATGACGCGGCACGATCGCGTCGAGCATGCCATGAGCGAGCAGAAACTCCGCGGTCTGGAAGCCGTCCGGTAATTGCTGATTGGTGGTCTGCTCGATAACCCGGCGCCCCGCAAAACCGATTACCGCGCCGGGCTCGGCAATATTCAAGTCACCAAGATTAGCGAACGAGGCCGCGACCCCGCCGGTGGTGGGATCGCACAGAACCGATATGTAGGGCAGGCGCGCGTCGCGCAGCCGTGCGAGAGCACTCGCGACCTTCGCCATCTGCATCAGCGAGAGCGTGCCCTCCTGCATTCGTGCACCGCCCGAGGATGAGAACACCACGACCGGCATCTTCCGTGTGACGGCGTGAGTAACCAGCCGGGCGAGCTTTTCCCCGACCACCACGCCCATACTGCCGCCCATGAAATTGAAGTCCATCACGGCGAGCGCTGTGACCTGTCCGTTGATCTTTCCAACACCGGTCACCACCGCGTCGCTGCGGCCGCTGGAACTGCGTGCGACGTCCATGCGCTGCGAATACGGCCGCGTGTCGACGAATTCGAGCGGGTCGCCAATCACCAGGCCCGGCCACAGCTCATGCCAGGTTGCGCGGTCGACCGTGATCGCAAGTCTCTGCTCGAGCGTGAGCCGCAGATGATATCCGCACTTCGGGCAAACGTTGAGATTGCGCTCGACCTCCTTGCGGAACGCGATCTCTCGGCATCCGGGGCACTTGATCCAGATGTCGTCGCCGGCGATGGGAACGGCGGTCGGCGCGGCTTGATTCCGTTCGGCCATCAGCCCGCTCCGTCGGAGCCGGCGGCGTGCAAGCTTCGCGCGTCAAGCATCGCCCGTTTGAGAGAGCCGATGAATTCTCCCACCGTCGTGACCAGATCCGGCGATGTCGCGTGTTTCTCGATTAGCAGCGAAATCGCGCTGCCGACCACCACCGCGTCGGCGAAGCGGGCGACTTCGTTCGCCTGCTCCGGACTCGAGATGCCGAACCCCACCCCGATCGGCAGATTGGTCACGCTGCGCAAGGCGGTCACATTCTGCGCCAGGTCGGCCGCGAGGGTCGCCCGCGCTCCAGTCACGCCGGTGACAGACACGTAATACAGGAATCCGCTCGCCGAACGAGCGACCTTGCGACCGCGCTCGAGCGGTGTGGTTGGCGCCAGCAAGTAGATCAGGTCGAGACCGTTGGCGCGCGCGGGAGCGGCGAGTTCGCCGGCTTCTTCGGGCGGCAGATCGACCACCAGCAGCCCATCCACGCCGGCACGCGCCGCGTCCGCACACAACCGCTCACACCCATAGCGGAAGATCGGATTGTAGTAGCCGAACAGGATAATCGGGATCTGGGTTTCCTTGCGCAGTTCCGCGACCGCCGACATGATCGCGGCCAGGGTCGCTCCCGAGGCGAGCCCCCGAGCGGAGGCACGCTGATTGGCTGGTCCGTCCGCCATCGGATCCGAGAACGGCACGCCAAGCTCGATCAAATCGGCGCCGCGCGCTGCGAACTCGATTACCAGGCGTTGCGTACGCTCGAGATCGGGGTCGCCCGCGACGATAAACGGGATGAGCGCGCTTTGCCCGCGTTTGCTCAGTTCCCGGAACTTTGCGGCGATAAGATCTCGCGCACGTCTGCCCGCATCGACCGTCGCTCCCATCAGAGGGTCACCCCGAGGGCGCGCGCCACTGTCTGCATATCCTTGTCGCCGCGTCCCGATAAATTAACGATCATCACCTGTTCCTTCGCGAGCGTCGGCGCGAGCTTCGCCGCGTAGGCCATTGCATGCGCGCTCTCGAGCGCCGGGATAATTCCCTCAGTCTCCGAGAGCAGCTTGAGTGCATCGAGCGCCTCGGCGTCGGTCGCCGTTTGATATTCAGCCCGGCCGCTATCATTCAGCCACGCGAGTTCCGGACCGACCCCGGGATAGTCCAATCCCGCCGCTATCGAGTGGGTCTCGCGAATCTGTCCCATCTCGTCCTGCAGCAGGTAGGTGCGATTTCCGTGCAGCACGCCTACCGCTCCGGCGGTGATTGTCGCGGCGTGCATCGGTCCGCTGAGCCCGAGTCCTGCCGCCTCGACTCCGATCATTCGCACGGCGCTATCCCTGATGAACGGGTAGAAGAGCCCGATCGCGTTGGAACCGCCGTTAACACATGCGACCAGCGCGTCGGGCAGCCGCCCCTCCTGCCTGAGGATCTGCATTCGCGCCTCACGGCCAATGACCGACTGGAAGTCGCGCACGATCATCGGATACGGATGAGGTCCGGCGGCGGTGCCGATCAGGTAATAGGTATCGCGCACGCTGGCGATCCAGTCGCGCAGCGCCTCGTTCAGCGCGTCCTTGAGGCTCTTGCTGCCGGCGTCGACCGCGGTGACCTTCGCGCCCAGCAGCTTCATGCGAAAAACGTTGAGCGACTGTCGCTCGACGTCGACGCTGCCCATAAAGACCTCGCATTGGCGTTGAAACAGGGCGGCCATGGTGGCGGTCGCGACGCCATGCTGGCCGGCGCCGGTTTCCGCCGTGATGCGCGACTTGTTCATCCGCACCGCCAGCAGCGCCTGACCGAGAGTATTGTTCACCTTGTGCGCGCCGGTATGGCAGAGGTCCTCGCGCTTCAGGTAAATCTTCGCGCCGCCCAGCCGCGCGGTCAGATTCGCGCAATGGAACAGCGGCGTCGGCCGTCCGACATACTCGCGTGAGTAACGCCGCAGTTCGTCGCGGAACTTCGGGTCGCGCCGCGCCTCCTTGTAATGCCGTTCCAATTCGAGCAGTGCCGGCATCAGGGTCTCGGCCACGTAACGTCCGCCATACGGGCCGAAATGCCCGCGGCTATCCGGAAGACTTTGCATTTTGGATAAAGCTCCTGAGTTTCGCCGGATCCTTGACCCCGGGCGCCGACTCGACGCCGCTGGCGACGTCCACCGCCCACGGGCCCAGCATCGCCGCCGGCCTGACGTTTTGAGGCGAAAGGCCGCCTGACAGTATCACCCGGCCAAGGTCGATTGGCCCGAGCCCGTCGAGCCCTCGCGCCTGCCCGGTCCCGCCGAACAGCCCCGGATGATAGGTGTCGAGCAGAACATAGTCGGCCTTGCAGTTGGTGATCGTGGCAGCGGTCGGCGGCTCCTTAAGTCGCAACGCACGAATCACCCGCAGAGGCCATCCAGCCAGCGCGTCGTCATCTTCATCGCCATGAAACTGCAGGTAGTCGAGCGTGAGCGCCCGTCTGCGCTCTTCGATATAGCCGCGCGACGCGTTGACGAAGACTCCCACGACCTCGGCCCGCGTGCCGATCACGGCGCGAATCTCGCTTGCCCGCTCGATCGTGATTGCGCGCGGCGAGGGCGGAAAAAAGTTAAGGCCGATCAACTCGGCGCCTAGCGCAACCGCCAGTTCCGCGTCTTCGGCGCGCGTCACTCCGCAGATTTTGACCCGCACACTCATCGGCTCGCCAGCTCCGCGTCCTGGCCCACCATCACGCCGGTCAGGGTTGACAACGCGGCCCGCGGCGTACCGCCGCGCAGAAGACTCTCACCTAGCAGGAACGCGCGCGCGCCGTCGGCGTATAGACGTCGAATATGCTGGGGTGTTTCAATACCGCTTTCCGAAACGATCAGCGCGTTGCCGACATAGCCGCGCAGCAGCTCCGAAGTGGTCGCGATGTCGGTCTTGAAGGTGTGCAGGTCGCGGTTGTTTATCCCGATCAACTCGGCGCCTGATTCGCACGCTGCGGCGAATTCCGCGCGGTTATGCACCTCGAGCAGGACGGCGAGTCCCAACTCGCGCGCGCGTTCAGCCAACGCGTCCAATTGGTGTTTTTCGAGCATCGCGGCGATCAGCAGAATACAGTCCGCGCCGGCCGCCCGCG
>DATEGX010000278.1:0-9288 GCA_035279875.1 Binataceae bacterium (SeqCode) | reverse complement strand
AAGAGAATCGCATCCAGCATGGCCAGCTCTTCCTGCTCGAGGTTGCCGCGAGTCTTGTCCTTCAGCATCGCAATAATGTCAATCAGTTGCTGCGCCGCCAACAGGTCAGGCGCCGCCTGATTGGTCTGCGGGTCGGGAATCTCCCCCAGGTGCATCAAGGCCTGGGTCGAGAGTCCAACCACGAAAGTGCCAAAGTTGATTTCCCCGGCGGCTTCACGGCGTCGTGAAAAAGCCTCGGCCGCGTGCGACTCCTGTGCCGCTGTCTGAGTGCCAAAAGTACCGGGCGAGCCAGCGGCCGTTTGAGCGGCCGGTCCGCCGATGGGCGGTTCAGGCTCCGCAGGTTCTTCGGTCCCGCGATGCTCCGGCTTGAGCTCGCCCTCGGACGAAAAACGCCGCCGATCCTCAACCTTGAAGCCCTTGTCTTTTTCTTCTTCGGAATCCATGACGCTTGCCCCCGGCTTTTAGTGCGCCATCCTCTCCAGGCGGCGGATACGCTCCTCGATCGGCGGATGGGTCGAGAACAGCTTGGCGAACAGGCCCGACTGAAGCGGATTGACGATGAAAAGATGCGCGGTGGCCGGACTCGCATCGAGCGGCATGCGCTCGTTGGCCATTTCGAGCTTGCGCAATGCGCTCGCGAGCAGCAGCGGATTGTGAGTCAGCCGGGCCCCGCTGGCGTCGGCCGCATATTCGCGAGTACGGGAAATCGCGAGCTGAATCAGCATCGCCGCGAACGGAGCGAGAATCGCCATTACGATAAGCTCGAGGCCGCCGCCGCGCCCTTCGTCGTCACGTCCGCCGAAACCGCCGAAAATCGCCGCCCAACGCATCCAGCTCCCGAGCATCATCACCACCCCTGCCAGAGTGGCTGCGATTGTGCTCACCAGGATGTCGCGGTTGAGCACATGCGAAAGCTCGTGCCCGAGGACCCCCTTAAGTTCCTCGCGGTCGCAGATTCGCATGATCCCGCGAGTAACCGCGACCGCCGCATGCTTGGGGTTGCGGCCGGTGGCGAAGGCGTTGGGCGTATCGGTGTCGATCAGGTAAAGCCGCGGCATTGGGATACGCGCCTCTTCCGCGAGTTCGTGCACGATCGAGTAGAGCTCCGGCGCGGTGGCCCCGTCGAGCGGCTGTGCGCGATAGGCCTTGAGCACCATCTTGTCGGAAAACCAATAACTGAAGAAGTTCATCGCGATCGCGATTACGAAGGCGATTTCGAGTCCGCCACGTCCGCCTAAAAGACCGCCAACCAGCATGATTAAACCGGTCAATGCCGCAAGCAGCGCAGTGGTTTTGAGTGCGGTTAGCATGGTTCCTATGGTCCGGTCCGCGATTTATGCCTTTTCTTCGCCTCTGAGCGACTCGCTCCGCATTAGCGCCGGAGCCGCGGACCAAACAATCTGACCCTCCACTTTTCGTCGATTCGTGGTTCGATTGCTCTTCAATTACGAAATCTAAGCATGATTGTAATCGCAGGACAGCGCGTTTGGCATAGCCCCGAGGCCTTTGGAGAACCCTGTCGGATCGTTCGCTACCGAACGACATGATCGAGTATTGGCCAAACTTCGTCAGGTGTGAGGATTGCGAGCGGTTCTCTGCGGAAAACCTCGACCGCGCCCAGTGGCCGCCAGCGTTCCGGGTCGGTGGGGCCGAAGAGCGCGAGACCGCGGGCGCCGCTTGCCGCCGCCAGATGCGTGAGGCCCGAATCGTTGCCGATAAAGCCTCGCGAAAGCCGCGCAATTGCCGCGAATTCGCCCAGTTCCAGGTCGCTGATGGTGCAAATCCGATGCGCCGCGAAAAGCGGGCCCAGTTGCATCTCGGCTGGGCCGAGCACAGCAAGAACCTCAACCCTTGCGGATGCGCGTCGTGCGATTGTGACGAAATTCGTTGCAGGCCAATTTTTTGCGGCGCTGCCGCTGCCGGGCAGAATCAGCAAAAGACGACCTGGCGTAAGGCCGGCCTTCGATAATTGGTCTCGTGCGCCCGCCAAATCCTCAGGCAGCGGCTCGATCCGGCTCTGCGGTGGCTCTGTGACGGTTTCCCCTATCGCTCGCAGGTAGCACTCGGCGACGTGGCCCGTGCCCGGTGGCCGAAAGGGGTAGAAGTCGACGTTCACCCCTGCCGCGCGAACCAAGGCAGCGCGAAAGCGCGGGTCATCGGCCGCGAAAAAGCTGAAGATTCGGTCAAACTGGCCGAAGAACGCTTTCGCCTCGTCCGCTTCGGCGGGACCGTCGACGAACAGCCGTGCCACTTCGCGGCGATCAATCGAGTACCCTTGCGCGATACCCATCCGGCCGATCGCGAAGCGGGCCAATTCCGCCCGCGCCATCAAATCCAGGGTTAGTTCCGGAGAGCGTCGGGCCAAGGCGCGGGTCGCGGGTCCCAGGCAGATCAGGTCGCCGAGTGCGCCGGGGAAAATTATCAGGCCCCGTGGCGCCAATTCGCTAGGGACGCACCTCGTAATACGCGTTGATTGGATTGTTGAAGTCGTGGCTCTTGAAACGCGTAAAGCCAGCTTCCGCGGTCATTTTCCGCGCCACCCCCTCCGGGAAGCCGAGGGTGCCGAGCCCCGCACCGTTAGGCTCGGACATCGCCGACGACATGCAACACAAAACCGAAAAGCCATAGAGCAGCGGCGCCAACGGATTCGCGAGGTTCTTTTCGAAGCTGTCCTCGCCGTGGATATCGGCTATCAGCCAGGTGCCGTCGGGTTTCAAGGCCTTCCGAATCGCGCTCATTACCGGCAGTGGATGCGCCATGTCATGGATGCAGTCGAAGGTGGTGATCAAATCGAAACTCGCGTCGCCCGGGATCAGGTCGCGGCGCGCGTCATGGACTGTCATGTTGCGGACGCCCGCCTTGGACTTGTTGGCCTCGGCCCGGGCCAGCGCGTACTCGGAAATGTCGTAGCCATGAAACTCCGAACGTGGGAACCTTTTCGCCAATTCGATTAGCGCGACGCCGCCGCCGCAGCCGATATCGGCGGTCTTCGCGCCCTTGTCGAGTTTGGCTGTCACGCCGTCGAGTTTCGGCAGCGCCACAGGCACCAACTGAGTGCGAAACCACGGCGCGAGCAAGCGCTCGATGCCTCGGGCACCTTCCGGGCCAAATGCGTCGTAGGGCAGCCCCACGCCGGTGCGAAAGGACTCCGGCAGGCGTTCCAGGATGGCCATCTGTTGCGGCAGCGCGCAGAATCCGCCCGCAAGGAAAAAGGGGCTGTTTTCGTCGGCCAACACCAGCGCGGTCTCGGGCGATAGCGCAAAACGCCCGTCGCCGTTGTAATCGAGCAGGTGCGCGGCCGCCTGACCTTGCAGCCATTCACGCACCCAGCGCTCGTGAAGGCCAGTCTTGCGAGCCAGTTCGTCGCTGGTCACTGGATCGGCTCCGTGCATCGCCGTGTAAAGACCGAGACGGTCACCGAGATAGATCATCGCGGAGGCCAGCGCGCCGCCGAGCAAGCCAAAGACTTGCTCCGCGGTCTTCTGCGCCTTTTCCATATCGACTGTGGATGATGACTGGGCCATTCGTTACCTCTCCCTCTCGCGTCATTCTTCTAGCAATTTCTTCAGCCTTTGGGCAGCATGAGACGCTGTCGTCCTGAGGTGGATAGGTCCGCGGCAGTCGCAATTCCGTTGCAAATACAGATAGAATTGCTCCTATGCCGATAAGTGTCGCGCATTCGCCGCTGGATTTGGTGGGCAATACGCCGGTTGTGCGGCTCAACCGGATGCCGGCGAAAAATGACGCAGAGGTATGGGCGAAGCTCGAGAATTACAACCCCGGCGGCAGCGTCAAGGACCGTATCTGCCTCGCCATGGTGGAAAAGGCCGAGAAGGATGGCCGGATCAAGCCCGGCGATACGATCGTCGAGCCGACCTCCGGCAACACTGGCATCGGGCTCGCCCTGGTATGCGCTGTCAAAGGCTACAAGCTCATCCTGACCATGCCGGATACAATGAGCGAGGAACGGCGCTCCTTACTGGTGGCCTATGGGGCGAAACTGGTTTTGACTCCGGATACCCGGGGGATGCATGGGGCGATTGCGAAAGCCGAGGAACTGGTGCGCAGCAATCCGGGCTACTTCATGCCCCAGCAGTTCAGCAACCCGGCCAATCCCGAGGTTCATTACGCCAGCACGGGACCCGAGTTGATCGAGCAGATGGACCGAATCGACGCGTTCGTGGCCGGAGTTGGCACCGGCGGCACAATCACCGGCACCGGCCGCTACCTGCGCGAGCACCTCGAGGGCAAACCCCTAATCGTCGCGGTCGAGCCCAAAAATTCGCCGGTACTCTCGGGCGGCGAGCCCGGGTTTCACAAGATTCAGGGGATTGGGGCGGGCTTCGTTCCTGAAAATCTCGACACTAACGTCTATGACGAAGTGATGGCGGTCAGCGACGAAGACGCAACTATCCATTCGCGGCGGCTGGCGCGCGAGGAGGGACTGCTGGTCGGAATTTCGTCGGGCGCCAATTGTTATGCCGCGCTCCAGGTCGCCAAGCGACTGGGCCGTGGCAAAGTCGTAGTGGTGGTGTTCTGCGACACGGGAGAACGCTACCTGACCACCGACTTGTTCCAGGCCGAGGGCATTTGAATTCGCAACGCGGCCACCCAATTCTTCCCATTGCAATGACTTCTCTCGAAACCAGGTACGAACGTCTGCGCGAAATCTTTCGGCCGATGCCCTCGGTGATCGTCGCGTTTTCGGGCGGCGTCGACTCGACCTTTCTCTTGAAGGTGGCGCACGCAACTCTCGCTGAACGGGTGCTCGCGCTGACCACCACTTCTCCGACCATGCCCGACGACGACCGGCTGAGTGCGATTGCGATGGCGCGCGAGATCGGCGCCCGCCACCTGGTGGTCGAATCGAACGAACTCGAAATTCCGGGCTACGCTGGCAATCCGCTCAACCGATGCTACTTGTGCAAGCACAATCTGTTCGAAGTCTGCGAGGAGAAGGCGCGCGAACTAGGCATTGAGCAGATCGTTGATGGGCTCAATCTCGATGACCTCAACGATTACCGGCCGGGGATCAAGGCCGCCTCGGAGATGCGCGTGCGCCATCCGCTGGTCGAGGCCGAACTCACCAAAGCCGAGATTCGCCAGCTATCGCGAGGCTTGGGCTTGCCGACCTGGGATCGGCCCGCGTCGCCTTGCCTGTCTTCCCGTTTTCCCTATGGCACCCGGATCACGCTCGAGGGCCTGCGCAAGGTCGAGCGTGGTGAGCAGATGCTCCACGCGATGGGCTTCAAGGTTGCGCGGGTGCGTTACCATGGCGAGGTCGCGCGGATCGAGGTCGAGACCGGCGAGATTGCGCGTTTGCTGGAAGCGCGTGAAACCGTCGACCGTGAGCTTAAGGCGCTTGGCTTCCGCTTCGTAACGGTGGACTTGAAGGGATTTCGTTCGGGCTCGCTCAACGAGGGAATAGCGACCGCGCAATTGCCTCGGCCATCCTGAGATCGTCAGGCGTGGTGACCTTGAGGTTGAGCGGGGAGCCTTCAACCACCACGATTTTGCCTCCTGCCGCTTCCACCAATTCGGCGTCGTCGGTTGCCGTCAGATGTTCGCGGACCGCCCGCTCGTGAGCGGCGACCAGGACTTCACGCCTGAAGGTCTGCGGAGTCTGCGCCTGCCATAGCCTCGTGCGTGGGACCGTTGACCGAACGAAGTTCTGGTCGACCAGTTTCAAACTGTCGGCCAGCGGGACGGCGGCGATTGCACCTGCAATTCCTGCCCCGACCGCCTGCAGCGACGAAGCAAAAATCGCGGGCGTCGCGAACGGACGCGCCGCGTCATGCACGACAATAATTTCAGCCTCCGCACTGGTCAGGGCCAGCGCGCGGCGCACTGAATCCTGCCGGCGCTCGCCACCGGCGGTGATCTTGACCGGAATTTCGAGACCGGCGGCGCTGACTTCGGCGCGCGCCTCTGCCTCCATCTTATCGGGCGCGGCGATTACGACCTCGCCAATCGAGTCGACCGCGCGCATCGTGTGCAGCACGCGTCCGAGCATCGATTGACCGTCTATTCGTACGAAGGCCTTCGGAAGCGCGAGGCCGAGCCGCGTGCCCGATCCGGCTGCGACGATTATCGCTGACGCTTTCATCGGTTGAGCCTTGTTGACCAGAAAAGTATCTCTGAGCACAAAAAAACAGGGCCGGGAATCTCGCCCGGCCCCGTCGCTTCAAGCGTAAGCCAAAACCAGCTAGTTGGCGAAGATCGTCTTCAGCTCCTCCATGATCTTCTCCTCAGGATGAGCCTTGGCGATCGACAGTTCCTTGACCAGCAGGCTGCGCGCCGTATCGAGCATCTTGCGCTCGCCAAAGGAGAGTTCCTTATCGCCTTTGAGCACCAACAAGTCGCGCAACACGGTCGCGATTTCGAGCGGCGAGCCGGTCTTGATCTTTTCGGTATACTCGCGGTAGCGGCGGTTCCAGGTTTGGGAGTCGCCTTCGACCTTTCGTTGGCGGAGGATCTTGTAGATTTTAGTAACGGTGTCTTTACCAATAACACGGCGCAGCCCGACCGCATCGACGTTCTCGGTCGGAATCATGATCGTCATCTTCTCCGTACCGAGGATCCGCAGCATGTAAAATCTTCGCTCGGTTCCCGAGATTACCCGGCTCTGGATATCCTCGATGACGGCGACCCCATGTGCGGGGTATACAACCTTTTCACCCTTCTTGAATGGCAGATTCATCGTGTAATTGGCGTGTGGTTCCGAGCGCCCGATTTCGGAGCTAGAACAAATACTTCCGATTGGCCCGAACTCTGCTTCGATTATTACACAAAAGTGCCGAGTTTGTAACCCCTGGGCACTTTACCGAGACAAACGATGTTTTGGACTCGCTACGGATGCAGCTTGAGCTCCATCACGATGGCGTCCTCCCCAGAGCCGTAATAGTTCTTTCTCAAACGCCGTTCCTCAAATCCCAATTTTCGATAAAGACTACGGGCCGCAAGGTTCGATCGGCGGACCTCGAGGGTGACTAAACGCGCCTTTTCGCGCCGGGCTTCGGCGATAGCGTCGTCCATCAGACGCTCGCCAAAACCCATCCGGCGCACCTCCGGATGGACCGCGACGTTGAGGATATGGCATTCGTCGGCGACCAACCATCGGCACAGGTAGCCGGTCACCGACTCTGATGACCCATTTACGGCTAATGCGACGGTCGTGCGCGAAAAAGGTAAGGAGAACTCACGCAGAAACGAATCCCGGCTCCAGGGGTGATCAAAGCCGAGCCGCTCGATTGTCAAAATAGGCGGCAGGTCGCGATTAGAGGCGTCGCGAATCTTTATGCGCATCGGCTCGCCGCCCGTTCGCCAAATTTCAGCGCTTTCGACAGCAATCGGCCATTGGTTGGCTAGGCTGCTCTGCCGATCTTGGCATCTTGCCGCTTGAACACGATGACTTCGAGCACCTTATCTCTGAGACGATGTTTGAATCCTTCAACCGACGTTTGAAAATCGACCCGCGTCAGGAAATCGGACGGGAAAGAGGACGACACGTACGACAGCCGGCGGAATGCCTCGCCGGGTACGCCCGCGCGAATCGACAGCACGTTGTCGGTCAGTTCCAGCGAATAGTCGTAATCGGGCATCTCGTCCGATAAATTCCAGGTTTGCTTAAGCGCTGAGCGCGGCAGGCGGCGAGGCATCTCCAAGCGCACCAGAAAGGCGTTAGCCTCCTCGGAAACCATGTAAACTGTGCCATAGCGGCGGTCGCGCTCGAGCTTTTCGTCGTATAAGTCGGTCCGAAAGCCGTCGAAAGCGACGGTTCGCCGGGTGCGGGCATTGGAGGCCCATTTATCCAGGGCCGAGGGCATCAGATGACCTGCGATCCTCACGAATGCGTCGACCAGCCGGCCGCGGCGCGGAGCTATCAGCACCCGGTCCTGCGCACTTTCGAAATCTCCCTCGATTTCGCCAGGAAAGAGCTGCTTTTGCCCGATCGAACTGGCTGAATCCGGCCGCATAATCATCGAAAACGGCAGTGATGGTTGCGCTACAAAAGGCGGCGGTGGTGGAGCGGGTGGCTTAGCCGGTACCGGCGCTTTCGGCGAGGGCGCCGGATTCGCAGCGACCGCGGGTCGTGGCGTGGACGGCGGGGCTATAGTGGCCGGTTGCGACGCCGTAGGCGGCTTGGAAGCCGGTTTCGCCGGATCTTCGACTTTCCCATCAGCGACTTCGGCTGCGACGGGCGCTGAAGGCGACTCGCTCGCGCTCGGTCCTGCGGGCGGCTCCTGGGACGGTTTCTCGGTGGGATCCTCGGAAGTCATCGATCAATCTTTACTCGTCACTAGCCTGCAATTTGCGAACGCGCCCACAAACCTTCGATTGCGGACCGGTCCTGATTCGAACGATTATCGGCGGCCCATTTTGGTGTCAATCATCGATGCCAGGCGAATGCCAATCGCGGGCTCTTGCTCCCGCACTATATCGCAAACTTGCCTCCGTCGACTCGATTTGTAACTATGGCGCGAGTTTGTGACAGCTTCAATTTGCCAGCCGTTGTGGGATCATGTCGTAAACCAGCGGTTGTACCGGAACTAGCGGGAGGTGCCCTCGGATGAAGAAGTTGGCAAGTTTAATCGGGATTTTGTCGCTGGCGGCATTCATGGCCGCCTGTAGCAATCAGGCCGCGATCGATCAGGCGACGCAGAAAGCCGAATCTGACGCACAGCGCGCTTCTGCCGCTGCGACCAACGCCGAGAACGCATCTCAGCAGGCGCTGGCGGCGAGCCAGAAGGCCGACCAGGAAGCCGCCTCAGCGCAGGATTCGGTACGCCGCGCTAACGACGCGGTTGCCCGGCTCGAAGCCGCCTTTTCGACTTCGGTCACGAAGTAGGCCAAATCAGGAATGGCGGGCAGGATTGATTCCTGTCCGCCTTGTTTTTCAGCGGCAGGAAAGCCGCGCCGTACGCTAATGATGATGGGCCGTGCCTTTTTCCGGAGCGGGAGACGACGCCTTGGCCGCGGATTGGAGTTCGTCGCGCGCCTGCTGCAGCGCGGCGTCGTCGCGCTGGATGCGGTTTTCGAGGTCACGGAACTGTTCGAGGCTTAGCCCCTGTTTGGCCGCCGCCTGTTCGACTGTCAGGCTGCGATCGCGATGCATCGCCTTGTAAACCGACACGTATTTCTCAACCTGGCTATTCGGCACTTCGGCCTCATCGCCGGAACCGTCGTCCTGGGCAAGATTCGGGGTCGGCTGGCGCTCGAAATGCGGAAGGCCCGGAAGCGCACATTCGCAGCCATGCGGCGAGGCGGCGTTGAGAGAGTTTGGAGTCA
>DATEGX010000277.1:0-7401 GCA_035279875.1 Binataceae bacterium (SeqCode) | reverse complement strand
GAGCGCTTTGCGGATCAATTCATCGCGATTCGCCGGTTCAGTTGGGGACCCAGGCGATCGCGCGGATCTCGCCGAACTCGCGGCGGTTCTTTTGCCAGCTCTCGCCGCCGTCGGTGCTGCTGTAGAGGTAGCCGTGCAGGCTTGCCGCGACCACCACGTCCGGGTTCGCCGGATGCGTCGCTATCCAATAGACGACAGAATTGGGTTCGACCGGCAGCTTGCACGCGCTCCAGCTCTTGCCGCCGTCGATCGTGCGCTGGATCGCGCCGCGTTTGCCCGGGATGAAATCCCCGTTGCCGACGAACATGACGTCGGGATCGCCGGGCTTGAGCGTCACGCCGCGGCAATACGAGATTGTGTCGCGCTCGGCAAAACGCGGGAATCCCTTCAACTCCCAATGCTCACCCTCGTCGCTGCTGGTCCAGATGCCGTCGGGGGTGGTTGCGACGATTTTCCGCGTGCCGTTGGCGCTTACCGCCAAGCCGTGGATGTCCTGGTTGATCGGCTTGTCGCCGAGCGGCGGCAGATGGGTCCAGGTTGCGCCGTCATCTCGGCTGACGAATACCCCGTCGATTTCCACACCCACCCAAATCGTTCCGCGCCGGATCGGATCGACCACGATGTTGGTGACCTTGGGCGCGCCGGCGAAGCATTCCTTGGCGATTGGGATGTTGAGTTTCTCCCAGGTTTCGCCCGCGTCCTTGGAACGAAAGACATTGGGGGGCTTGGTCCCGGCGAAAATCACGTCGGGATTGTCGCGATGCCACGAAGTCGACCAGATCTGCATGCCGTTGGTCGGTGATTTGACCAACTCCCAGGTCGCACCGTTGTCGTTGCTGCGGTAAAGTCCCGCCTCCGATCCCGCCAGCAAATGATGCGGGTTATGCGGCGAAACCGACAGCGAACGAATCTGTACCTCGCCGGGTTCGTGCTCGAATGGCAACGCCATTTTGCTGCGGCGCCAATGGTCGCCGCCGTCGGGGCTGAACCAAACCCCGGCGCCGACCGTCCCTACACAAATTGTGAATCCTTCTGCCATGGCTTAATCCTCGCGAGTTCTGGGCTCTTGGCCGTCCCCGACCACGTCAAAGGAAATGACCTTTCGACCTTAATTAGGCTTATAGGTCAGCTTGACCGCGCCGACAAGCGAAACTCTGAGACTGCGCGTCGCGAGCGCCATTTTTGACGTAGCGGCGGTCAGTAATGCACCAGTTCGAGCTTGATCCCGTCAGGATCGGCGAAAAACACGGAGTAATAGCCGGGGCGGTAGTCGTATTCGCGGGGCGCATCGAGGATGGTGCCTCCATGCCCGACGATTTCCTTGGCAAGTTTATCGATCTGCGCGCGGCTGTCCGCCCGGAAGGCAATCTCGCGAACTCCAGCCCGTCGCTTGTCGAAAGCCTGACCGCCGGCCGCCGGTTCGGCAGTACAAACCCAGAAGCTGTTGGCATCGCTGAAGAATCCCGTGACGGGCGCCGGGTCGTCGAAATTCACGGTATTAGTGAAGCCGATTTCGGGCATCAGCCAGGCATAGAATTGCACGGCTTCCTTGTAGCGATTGCAATTAACCATCAGATGATCGAATCCACCCATGATCGTTCACCTCGCGATTGAATAGGCAATAAGGATTGAAAGACTGTTCCAGTTGGACCTCTTCGTCACCCTCGGCGAGACGCCTGGCGCTGGCGGCGTTTACTTGGCACCTTGGTGCTAATTTTTATTTGCAGTTTGAAAGCGCTGCAAAGTTCTTTTAGCGCTATTTTGCGCCTCAATGGCGCATTTGCTGTGTTTTAGTTTGGCTCGCTGATTGCTTATGCCAGTCCCCGGCAGCGCTGTGATCCCCCGAACGCGGCGTTCGCTATCCGAGCGGCGCCGGCCGCCTTCCGCGCCTCTGTCCTCCCGCGGCGGGATGGCCGGCGTCCACACCTTCAGCCAGCCTTGGACCCGTTACACCCGCAGGATTACGGCTGCAATCAAAGCCTGAGCAATTCGCGATAAAACTGGAGCGCTGCGTCTACTTCCGCGAGAAAATTATACTCGTTCGGAGCGTGTATCACACCCGTCGAAGGGCCGGGACCAAATACCACCGGTCGCAACCCGGCGGCTGCGTAAATGCCCGCCTCGGTGCACCCCGCCTTGACGCCGGTATCGAGCGGCAACTTAGCCGCGGCCAGCGCCGCCATCGCCAGCTCTACGGTTTCCCCATCAAGGGTGCTGCGAAAGCCCGGGTTGGCGCGCAATTCCGTAACCGTGAGGGCGATGTCGGGCGACTCGCTCGCCAGCTTTTGGGCGAGCGCCGCGACGCCCTCGCGCACCCGATCCAATGCAAGCGCGGGTGGTGGTCGCAGCTCGAAATCGAGGGTCAGCGAGTCGGCCGACGAGCGAATTACGCCTGGATTGCAGGTCAGGGTAGGGTGCGCGTAGTCGGGCTCCAAGGCGCCGGCGCGGTCGGCGAAGGCAGTCAAATCGGCAATAAATCGCGACAGCGTCTTGACGGCCTCCACCGGTATGAGGCTGGGGGCAGGCGCTTCTATTTTCTCAATGACAGCGCCATTAGCGATATCGATCGGCGCTTTATCGTCAATTATGACGTCGCATCGTGCTGGAACCTTGTTTACTGCGTCTCCGCCCGCAATTGAGATAACCCGCAAATCCGCCCGTGTGGCCATCGTGTCGATCGCGAGCCGGATCGCATTTAGTCCAAGCGCAGGCGTGCTCGAATGAGCCGAACGTCCGGCGAACCTGGCTCGAGAAGCCGAGCGGGTAGGGGCAGGATTGGCCGCAGCGGGAAATCGCAGTTCGAGCCGGAAAACCATCAGGCCCTTATGCGCTGTGATTACCTTAAGACCGGACGGTTCGCCGATAAAAGCCAGCGCTCCCTTGGGCAACATTCCGGCCGCCGCGATTTCCTTGGCGCCGACCAGGCCGTGCTCCTCGCCAAACGTCGCGATCAGGTAGACTTGGCGGCGCGGCTTGCCTACTTCCGCGACCGCCAGCGCCTTGGCGACGAAATCGAGCTTGGTGTCCGCCGCACCAAGTCCATAAATTCGTTCCTGCTTGACGTTCGCGGCAAAAGGCCCGTCGGGGCATTCCGTCCACAGCGCCGTATCACCGGGCGGAACCGTATCGAGATGCGTATTGAGCACGATCGGAGCAAGGCTGCTGTCCTGGCCTCCAACTTTGGCGATTAGATTCACCTGGGAACCGCCCTCAACCTGCGAAACGGCCAGTTGGGGCTCGATTCCGCGCGGCGTGAGCAATTCGCGTGCGCACAAATCCGCAATTTCGCGAGTGCCATCGCCGGTTACGCTGCGGCATCCGATGAGCCGCTTGCACCACGCCAGCGTCTGCTCGTTCATAGATTAATTCTTCGTCCGCATGACATCGCGCGCAATGTATGAAGCAGCGGTTGCTCGCAATTGCGGCCAAAGTGACAGAGCGAGGCTAAGCAGTTGGTTGTTGCGAAAGCGCTGGACCGGCCTTTCGCCCAAGATGAATCGCCACGGTACCGAAGCCGGCGAGCTTATAATGCGCCTGGGCAAAGCCAGCCTCGAGCATCATTGCGGCCACCTGCTCGGCGTCAGGATGAATACTTAGCGACTCGAAGAGATAACGATACGCGCCGTAGTTACGACCAACTAATACGCCCAGCATCGGGACAAAAGTAGCGATATACAGACCAAAAAAACGCCGCATCGGTCCGCGCGGCGGCGTCAGGTCCAGGCATGCCAGGCGGCCACCTGGCTTGAGCACACGGCAAAGTTCGACAAACGTCGCCGGCAGGCTGGCAACGTTGCGCAACATGAAGCCGTTCACGATACAGTCGAAAGTTGCATCGGCAAACGGCAGCCGCATCGCGTCGGCGGCGGTGAGCCGGACCTGCCCATTCATGCCTGTTGACGCCGCCTTCGCCCTGGCCGCGGTCAGCATTTCGACGCAAAAATCAGCTCCCACGATTGTACGTGCACCGCTACGTGCCAATTCGAAGGCAAGCTCACCAGTGCCGGTCGCGATATCGAGTGCGATTGCGCCCCTCGGCTCAACCATCGCGACCGTTTCGCGCCTCCAACCCCGGTCGAGCCCGAGTGTCATCAGAGTATTGATCGTGTCGTAGCGCGGCACGATCGCGGCGAACATATCGCGAATCTGTCGGGCCCCCGGATGCGTCGCAAGACCCGCTCGCGGCGTTGAATGCACGGCCCGATGTTGACGAGTTCGAATCGTCCCAACAAGAGCGTCGCCGAAGCGACTTTGCCCAATGGCGGTTTGCTAGACTTTTGACGTGAGCCGCTTGAAGGAAAGCCGTGTCGTTAGGGTAATCGAGAGCCGCAAAGGCGACGTTGCGCTTGCACTCTCATTTCTTCTCTATCTCGTTAGCTGGCCGCTCGGATGGTTCGATCGGGTGGCGGCCGAAGTCGTGCGGGCGGCCGGCGAGGCCTCGCTGGTAGGCGGCCTGTGCGACTACATCGCGCTCAATATGATCTTCGAAAAACATTGGTATCTGCCCAACTCCGGAGTATTGCCGCGCAATCGCGCGAAGCTGGTCGAAGGCATCGCCAACACTATCGAGCATCAATGGCTTACACCCGCGATGATCGGGCAAAGGCTTCATCAATTGAAACTGCTCGACCGCCTCGGCGAGCATCTCGAGAGCGCCTCGCTCCAGACCATGGTTCACCCCGAGCAACTCGAACGAATCTGTCATCAGATCGCGCGCTACCTCGAACCCGAAAACGTGCTCGAATTCCTGCAACGCCTGAATGCTCGGGTGAAACCCGTGGGCGTCTTCGACCGCTTCAGGGGAGCGGTAATCAACGCCTTCGTGCGCCGCGAATCCGCGCGTATTCGCGAGATGGTTCGCAATCTGCCCGATGACGCGCGGCTGATCGCCGTGGTCGATTCCGCGATTCACGATCTTGGCGCGAATCTGCGGGACGAAGCGACGGTTACGCGCAAAACTGCCGACCATTGGATGGATGCCCTGGTCAGTGAACTGGTCGTGCGCAGCCGCGGAGAGATCGCGCAGATGGTGCGCGAGAATCTCAACAAACTCGACGACGAGGCTATTCGCCGGCAAATCGAGAGCCGCACCCGGACCCATCTCGACTGGATTCGGGTCAACGGCGGGATCTTCGGCGCGATTCTCGGATGCTTGTTCGCGCTGCTCAACACGCTGCGTTACGACTTTCATGCGTTAGTGCGGATCGTGGCCTTTTAGTCAGATACGGAGTTTCAATGGGATCGCATTCGGACGACGGCTTCACGCCGCCCACGTCAATTGAACGCATGCTCAACCGTGCGATGGGGTTGCTGTTCAGCCTGGGTCTCGGCTTGAGACACAACTACCTGCTCCAGGTGCGTGGGCGGAAAAGCGGCCGCCTGTATTCGACTCCCGTCGACTTACTCGAGATTGACGGCAAGCTCTACCTGGTATGTCCTCGCGGACGCTCGCAATGGGTGCGCAATGTAGAAGCCAGCGGGCGTTTGGTGCTGAAGCGGCGGGGCAGCAAGGCCTTCTCCGCGAATGTGATTCCTAATGAACTGAAACCGCCGATTCTCAAGAAGTATCTCGATAGCTTCAAAACTACGGTCGGCCGCTTTTTCCCGCTTCCATCGGATTCGCCGGCGGAAGCCTTCGCACCGTATGCTGATCGCTACCCGGTCTTCGAGCTGATTCCATCCTGATTGTCGCGGCGAGCGATTGAGCGAGGGAGTCGGACTTCAAAACTGCTTCGTGTTGCAATAAATTGAAACACTTGCGCGAGAGTGGCGGAACGGCAGACGCGCCGGACTTAGGATCCGGTGCCGCAAGGCGTGGGGGTTCAAGTCCCCCCTCTCGCATCAATACGACTGCATCTCAAGGGGCTTTCAGCGCGCAGTCGTGGATATGCGCGTGCGTTACGTCATCGTCCGTATTGGATTTCGCATACGTAGCCATCGGGATCGGTCAGGTAAGTGTGGGTCGTCAACCCCCCGTGGTCGCATCGCAGCACCAGCTTCCCGCCGAATTCCTCGACGGACGCGATTGTCCGCTCGTATTCCTCGAGACTTGGCAGCATGTAACCGAAATGGCCTAGCCCGCCCTGCACACCCGCCAACTTCTCCTCGCGCGGACGCTCCTTGGCGCAGCCTCCAGGGTAACCCCATTCTCCGCCAGGATTCAGCGCGAGCAGGTCGCCGCGTCCGGGTGTGGTCAGAAACACCAAAGTCCCGTCTTTGAAGTCCAATTCCTCCATCCCGAACAAGCCAGTGTAAAATTTCAGCGATTTGGCAAGGTCGCGGACTACGAGATGGGTATGAAAAATGCCTTTGCCGATCATGGCGACCTCCGGTCACGCAATTGCGGTTTCGTACAGGCTCCCACCGCGTGAGGCTGCTTTGCAAATGCGCTACGCGACGGTGCAGTCGATAAACGAAATCAAGCGGCCAAGCCACAACCGATCCGTTCTCCAACCCTTAGTGAACGGTACGAGCGCTTGTTCGGCCGCTATGGCTGATATATTCCTTTCGTCGAGCGACGCCCCGGTAGTGAAAAGGACATCACGGAGGTCTCCGGAACCTCAAGTCCGGGTTCGACTCCCGGCCGGGGCATATTCGTCGCTGAAGACGTTGCACGTGTTCATCCTCGCGCCCAACACTCGAGGGTCAAATTTTCGGCGAGCAATCACAAACCGAACAAGATACGTGCGCGCGATCTGTTAGGCGGTTGTTTCACCACTCAACCTTATATTTTGCTCTGCTCTTGGCGGTCGTGCTGGAGACCCGCACGCAGCGTCCGGAAGTTCGGTGCGTCAAGTTTTTCAATCAGATTGCGGACATAGGTCTTGGCGGTCGTGGTTGAGATTCCGAGGTCCTTCGCGACGCACGCGACAGACTTACCGCGTTGCAGCATCACCAGCATCTCCGCTTCGCGTGGCGCCAACCCGTGGCGATACATCAGCCGAGCCTGGGCAAGGGCTTCTGGTTCGATTTGTTCCACTAACACTACGAACAGGCCCTGCGCGTCGTCGCTGGGAGCAGCATGTCCGGTTAGCCGAAGGACGATTCCCGCTCTATGCGAAAGAATGCACGCGGAGGGAAGTCCGTTGTTATCGGAGGACCTTTCGCGGTGATAGAAAACCTCGCGAAGCTTCCTGGCGATATGGTCGAGAAGCGCGCGCAAATGTGGTTCTGCGAATGCTGACCATTGAAGCTTCTCGCGCATGGCGACTTGCAAGAAAAGAGAGCGAGCCTTCTGGTCTAGCCCCAAGATTCTGCCGTGGCGGTTCATCACTACGACGCCGGGCCCACCGATGGGTGTCCCCGGCGCGACGGAATACGTCGGCGCATCGATTAGTTTGGCCGTATGTAAGCCGTGGGCGATATAGGGCGCTGCGGTGCTAAGAAACCTTCGATCATCCT
>DATEGX010000276.1:0-4242 GCA_035279875.1 Binataceae bacterium (SeqCode) | reverse complement strand
CTCGATCGCGGAATCCTTCATGCTCTTCTCCTCGGTGGCGCGTCGCCGCGATAGCTAACGAGGCGACTCCGCCGGGTCCCATGCCCAATAGCGGGCGACCGTGCCGGCGTCGACCCGCAGGTCCATGCCCGTCATCATTTCGGCGTCATCAGAGGCAAGAAAAACCGCGGCGCGCCCATAATGGCGCGGGCTCGGCAGCTTTTGCATCGGCGTGCGCTTGCGGAACGGCTCGAACCCCATGCGTACGCGCTCGGCGTTCGGCACTTTCCTGCCCCATCGCAGCGCCCGTTCGATTCCTTCCGACGGGTCGGTAGCGGTAGGCGTGAGGCTGTTGACCCGGATGCCGTGCGGCACCAATTCCATCGCCACCGACCGCGTGAAGTTCAGTAAACCACACTTGCTGGTGCAGTAGGCTACATTGTTCGGCTGTCCCTGATGCCCGGCGCTCGAGATTATATTTATGATTGCCCCGTGACGCTTCTGTTCGATCATTGAATGGGCCGCGTACTTGGTGAAGAGGAACGTGCCGGTCAGAATTATTCCGATTTGACGCTCCCACTCGGCCAGCGGCATGTCGAGCACGCCTTTTTGATTGAAGATGGCCGCGCCGTTAACCAGGATATCGATTCCGCCGTAGGTTTCGCGCGCCGCCGCCACGACCGCTTTGACCTCGCCCTCATTCGTCACGTCGCAGGCGGCAGCCAGCGCGCGTCCACCGGCCTGCTCGATCGCTTTGGCGCAATCGGCGGCGTTTTCCGGCTTGATATCCACGCAAACGATCGCCGCGCCCTCGGCCGCGAGGCCTTCGGCGATTCCGCCGCCGATATTCGAGCTTGTGCCAGTGATAATCGCGATCTTGCCGTCCAGTTTCATCTCGCGGCACTCCAGTTGCAGGATGCGTTCATCGGCTCAGACCGCGTCGAGCCGATAGCATTCGGCCAGGTTGTCGTGCACCAGCAGGTTGATTTCGTCGTCGGTCATACCGGCGGTGTGCTCGCGGATAACCTCGCGCGAGCGCGGCCAGGTCGAATCGAAATGCGGGAAGTCATTGGCCCACATCAGCCGCCGCACGTTGCAGAAATTGCGCAATTGGAATGCCATCAGGTCGTCCTGAAACGTCACATAGACATTCTCGCGGAAATACTCGCTGGGCGCCTTCGAAAGCGGCTCGGTGCGTATGTGATGCCGATGATGCGAATACGCATAGTCCATCCGGTACATGAAATGAGGCACCCATCCGGCGTCGGCCTCGGCGCAGATTAGCCTGAGCATTGGATGCCGCTCGAAGACCCCGCCAAAAACGAACATTGCGAGCAGATCCTGGTTGCCACGCACCAGGTTCATCCAGCCGTTCAGCTTGGTGTTCACGCCGCGATTGGCATCGGTATAAGGGGCGTCAGGCATGTCGTTGGGATCGCGGCGGCCGGCCAGATGATGAAACGTCACGGGCAAATCAAGTTCGACGCAGGCGGCCCAGAATGCATCGTAGAGCTTGCTGTCGTAGTCCTCGTCCTGCGGCCATCCGGGCAGCATCACGCCGCGCAGGCCAAGCTGCTTGATCCGCCGGACTTCGGCGATAGCGTCGTCGACCGAGCGCATCGAAACCTGGCCGACGCCCATCAGGCGATCGGGATGCGGCGCGCAGAATTCCGCCAGCCAGAGGTTGTACGCCTCCATGCAGGCCTTGCGATAATCGTGATCAAGATGCTTGCACAGCAGCATCCCGACGCTTGGATAAAGGATCTCCGCGGCAATGCCGTCGCGTTCCTGGTCGCCGATGCGCGCCTCGGGATCCCAACCGCCGCGCTGCAGCCATCCGCGGCCATTGCCCTCGACCTTGCCGATATCGGCCGGCGGGATACCGGCGGCGGACAGCAGGGTCATCGGAATCGGGCGATTGATCCCGTCGATGATGAACAGATCGCTGCGCCGCTCATCGTGCACCATCCTGGGCGCGCGCTTCCTGAAGCGTTTGTCTATGCGATCGACATACAAATCCGGCGGTTCGGTGACATGCGAATCAGCGGAAAGGACCGGTTTCAGCATAGTCATTTCCTCCAACCGTAACCTTGATTCAATAGTCAGTTCTAGCGCAACAGTCCGTCCGCTTCATTGCGGACCCGCGATCAGAAAACACTTGTTTGAATTGAGTACCCAGGTCGTAATGAAGTCGATCTCGCGCGGTTTGCGGTTGAGGTACGAAAGCGCGCCGGCCAGGCACATCCAGTTGAGCACTTCTTGCTGTCCGCTGTCTTCGATTGCGGACAAGGGATAGTTGCGCCAGGCCTCGTATTTGCCCGCGCGCAGCGCTTCATAGAGCACGCGATCCGCCGGGGTGTCGGGATAGAGGAAGTAGTTTTTCGCCGTTAGGAAGGCGTGCGACCAGCTTGACGAGGCCACAATCGCAACGCGCCAATCGCTTTCGGTCAGGACCTTCGCGGTCGCGGCGCCCAGGTCAAAGAGCCGCTGCGGGCTCGGCGATGGCGGGTCGAGTTGCGCCTCGGTCGGCGGATTATCGAAGATCGGCAAGCCGCCTTTCTGCGCAATCACCCGGCGCCCGTAGCAGTTGATCGCGAAGGGCACCACCGGATGGGGGAAGCCGTTGCGGTCGTAGTCGAGATAGAGGACCGCGTTACCGAAGGCGTGACCCAGCGAATGATGCAGCGGCCGATAAGCATAGGCGGCATCGAAACCGGCTTCGAGCAGCCCCGAGGCCAGGTGTTTGGCGGCCGCGGGATAGCCGCGCACATGATGCTTGCGGTTCTCCGGTTCGTTCCAGACGTTGTTTTCTGCCGAGCCGAAATCCACTTCGTCGTACGCAAAGACACAGTACGGAGGGATCACGTCCTCCTTGAAATTTTCGTATTGGTCGTCGCCCCAGATCAGGACGAAATCGGGCTTGAAGTCGTCGATCGCCGCGCGCGTACGCCGGAACCATTCGACCAGCGCGGTGCGATGGCGCCCGGCGGCGGCGGTCGCGTGATCATTGGACCATTCTTCGCGCATCGCGGGCGGCCAGTTGTCGGGATTGCGAAGCTTCTCGGGAAGATGCGGATTCTGCAGCATGCGCTGCATGATGATCGCCATATTCTCGTCGCGCCAGGCCAGCGGCGGGTAGTGGGTCAGCCCGATTGCGAGTATCTCGCCCATCTCGCTTCCTCCTGCCGGGAAATTCGCGATTAGCGTATGGTTAACCTTATAGCAGAAGCGGCGCAAAAGTGTGTGCCGCGCGGATCTTCGCGGCCAGCTAAATTTGCGGACTCGGCCATCACTTGGCCATAATCGGGGGCTTCAGCGTCGGCCCAGGAGAGTCAGCGCATGTACTACGATCCGCGAATCAAGCCCATCCCTCTGGCACACGATCCTCTGACCGCGCTGGTCGTGCCGCGGCCGATTGGCTGGATCACCACCATCGGACGCAACGGCGTCGTCAACCTCGCGCCGTACAGCTTCTTCAACGCCGTCGCCAGCAATCCGCCTTTTGTCATGTTTGCCAGCGCCGGCTACAAAAATTCACAACTCAACGCCGAGCAGACCGGCGAGTTCGTCGCCAGCCTCGCCACCTACGAATTGCGCGAGGAGATGAATATCACTTCCGCGACGGTGCCGGCCGAGGTCAGCGAGCCGGAACTGGCCAGGCTCGAGATGGCGCCGTCATTCGCGGTGAAACCGCCGCGGGTGAGGAAATCGCCCAGCGCGTTCGAGTGCAAATACCTCAAATCGGTGGGGCTGCCCGGACCCGACGGCCGGCCGCATAGCTTTTCGATGGTGATCGGCGAGGTCGTCGGCATCTATATTGACGACAGCGTGATCGTCGACGGCATCGTCGACCTTTCGCGGACACGGCCAATCGGCCGGCTGGGCGGCGTCGATCAATACACCGTGGTCGAGACCATCTTCAAAATGAAGCGGCCCGGATGATCGCCGCCCGCCTGACGCCTCAACTCGCGGGCGGATGCGCAATCATGCGCGCGCGGCCGGATGCGCGGCGAGGCATTCGGAAAGCAGCTCGAGCGCCTTCGCGCCGAACGCCCGCATATTCGCCACCCGATCAGCGCTGCCGGTGTGAATCTTGATGCCGCGTTCGACTGGTCCGGCTACTGCTATGCAAGTGGTTCCCGCCGGATCGCCATAGCGGCTGCCGGTCGGCCCGGCGGCGCCGATTTCCGAGATACTCCAGGTGGTCGCGAAGCGTTGCCGCGCGCCGCGCGCCAGCACCAGCGCCAACTCCTCGGAAAGCCC
>DATEGX010000275.1:0-4670 GCA_035279875.1 Binataceae bacterium (SeqCode) | reverse complement strand
TCGGCCACGAACCGCAACTCGGCGTATTGATCTCGTTGTTTCTGACTTCCGGCGATACTCTCCGCATCAATATGAAAAAGGGCGCTTGCGTGGCGCTCGATTTGCCCAAGCGGTTCGAGCCGGGCGCGGCTGAATTGCGCTGGATGCTGACTCAGCGTCATCTGCGCAAGCTGCGCAAATGAATGAGACAGATTTCGCGTGGACACGTGATTGCCCTCGCACACGTCGGTTGCGCCGGCCAGCGTTCGATGCGATGAAACGCACGCCCGCATGGTTGGCCTGCCTGTTGATCGGCGTAGCCGTGGCAGCGTCGATGCCCGCGGATGGATCCAGTCCGGCCGCATCCGGGCGCGCCACCGCGGTAGTCGCCGCGTCGAACGATTTCGGGTTCCGGCTGCTGCATCAGCTCAAAGCAGGGCAGGGCGACAACGCGGTGATTTCGCCGATCAGCCTTGCGATTGCATTGGCGATGGCGCAAAACGGTGCCGCCGGGTCCACACGGACTGCGATGGCGAAGACGTTGGGTTTGGGCGCGATGAGCGACGCGGCGGTCAATGGCGCTTACCGCGAGCTTCTGCATAGCTTCGCGGGTGCGGACCCCGCCACCCAACTGGACATCGCCAATGCGCTATGGCTCCAGACAGGCTTCGCGATCGTCCCGGATTTTGTCGCGGCCAACCGCAAGTTCTACGGGGCGGAGGTCGCGAATGTGGACTTCCAGAACCATCCTGACCGCGCTGTAGGCAAAATCAATCATTGGGCTAGCCGCAAGACCCACGGCCGCATTACCTCGATACTCGATCCGAACCCGAGTTTCCGCTTTGTTGTGACCGACGCGGTTTATTTCAAAGGGCGCTGGGTCGCTCCCTTCGACAAAAAGCAGACGCAGCCGCAACACTTTTATCCCGCGGACGGCCGGACGGTCGACGTGCCGATGATGCGTCGCGAAGGTGAGTATTCGTACTTCGACGATGCGAATCTGCAGGCGATCGAAATGTTCTACGGTAACACGCGTTTCGCCATGTACATTTTCCTGCCGCGCAAACCCTACACGCTGGCCGAATTGATGAAGTCGCTCGACCAACATCGTTGGTCCGAATTGACTGCCAAGCTCGAAGGCGGCGAGCAGAAGGGGACGATCGCGATTCCGCGCTTTGAATTGCGCTGGGGCGGGACGCTCAATGATGACCTCAAGGCAATAGGCATGGGTGTCGCATTCGATAGCGATGCCGATTTCTCGCGAGCGCATCTCCCACCGCCGCCACTGGTAATCGACGAGGTGGTACAAAAGACCTTCATGAAAGTGGACGAGGAGGGCACCGAGGCCGCGGCGGTCAGCGCCGTTGCGGTGGGGCTTATGGCGACGATGGGCGGTCCCCGTCCGTTCGAGATGATCGTCGACCATCCGTTCTTCTGCGCGATCGTCGAGCGGCAGACCGGCGCGATACTGTTCGCGGGCGCGATCACCGATCCGCAGGCGAAATAGGCGGCTTGAGCGACGGGTATCACAGGCGTTAAATTGGGCAGTTAGCATATGTTCACGCGCAAACGCGCGCTAACGCGCATCGCCAACGAGAAGGTGCTCTACGAGCGGCATGGCGGCGGTGATATCAAGGTCTGCGTCGTTTATCCCAACGTTTACCGGCTGGCGATGGCTAACCTGGGCTTCCAGGCGGTGCATCATATTTTCGCCACCGCGCCGAGGGTCGAAGCGGACCGCGCCTTCATGCCGGATGCGGACGAACGCGAGGCGATCCGAAGCGGGCTTGTCAACTTCGTGTCGTTCGAGAACGGCCGGCCGCTGACTGATTTCGATATGATCGCCTTCTCGATCTCCTTCGAGACCGACTATCTCCAGCTTGTGACGATGCTCAGGATGGCGGGGATTCCGACCCGCCGTTCCGAACGTGCCGGGCGCAACTATCCACTGATCATCGCGGGCGGCTCGGCGGTATTTCTCAATCCGGAGCCGATTGCGGACTTCGTCGATCTGTTCCTGATTGGCGAGGGCGAGGAGATGGTGCCTGAGTTCCTCGCGGCCTACGAACGCGAGCGAAGCAACGGTGAAATATCGCTTACAACGCTGGCGCGGGTCGAGGGCGCCTATCTGCCGGATTACTTCAGCCCTTTGATGAACGATTCCGGTCGCCTCGGCGCGGTTGAATACAGCGGTCCGGGTCCAGCGCGGGTCAAGCGCCGGATGCTTCACGATCTCGACCGCTTCACCACCGCCTCGCTGATACTCACCGACGAATCGGTCTTCGGCGACATGTATCTGGTCGAAGCGAGCCGCGGATGCCAGTGGGGCTGCCGGTTTTGCGCCGCCGGATTCATGTACCGGCCGATTCGCTACCGCAGTCCGCAAAAGCTCATTGCCGAAGCTTCGCGCGGGCTAAGCGAACGCAAGGTTATCGGGCTGGTCGGAGCCGAAATGGCGAGTGTTCCGGGCGTTGCGGATATCGCCACAGCGGTGGCCGACGGCGGTGGCCGTTTGTCGCCTTCGTCGCTCAAGGCTGACTGTATCTCGCCCCAGCTAGCCGCGGCCTTGCGGCGCAACGGTAATCGCAGCGTCACGATCGCGCCCGAGGCGGGCAGCGAGCGAATGCGCAAGGTGATCAACAAGAATCTCACCGAGGCGCAGATTCTCGAGGCCGCCACAATGCTGATTGGCCAGGGCATCGAAAATCTCAAGCTTTACTTTATGGTTGGATTGCCGGAGGAGCACGACGAGGACGTGCTGGCGATCGCCCGCTTGACCGGTCTGATTATCGAACGGTCGCGAGCGGCCAAAAAACCGATCGGCGGCGTGACGGTTTCGCTCAACCCCTTCGTGCCGAAGCCGTGGACTCCTTTTCAATGGGACGCGATGGAGGATGCGCAGACGCTCAAGCGCAAGGTTGCGATGTTGCGCACCGAATTAGGGCGGGATTGGGGCAACACCGTCGGACTCGATGCCGAATCACCGCGCGAGGCTTATTTCCAGACCCTCGTGTCGCGAGGCGACCGCCGTGTCGGTGCGATTCTCGAGCGTCTGAGCGCCAACTCGTGCGAGGAGCCGGGGGCGATATGGCAAGAGCTCAGGCGGATCAAGCGCGAGGCGGCGGACGGCTCGAGCCTGCCCGATCCGGATTCATACGTCACCCGCAGCTACGGCCACGATGAGACCCTGCCGTGGGACTTTATCGACCATCACATCCATAAGTGGTTTCTGTTATCGGAGCGCAAGAAGGCTCATTTCGAGCATCAAACCAAACCGTGCGACGTGACCCGTTGCACAGTGTGCGGAGCGTGCTGACGGTCGGGGGGAGGGGATGGACGGTCACGAAATTGGCCGGCGCGGTTCTAGCGATGCCTGGCGATGGTTAATCGGCGCGGCGGTCTCGCTGGCGCTGAGCTTCGCTTTCGGGGTCCCGGCCTGGGCGCAGACACGCAGAGTGCCTGGTGCGTTTCCCAGTACGACGATCACGTCGGACGAAGCCGGCGCTGAAGCTGCTACCGAAGCCCCACCCGCTCACGAGGAGCCACCGGCCGCCGAGAAGCTGCCATCGGCCGGGAACATGGCTCATGGGCCGCGGCCAGCGCGCCCGGTGCATCATGCGAGCGTGTCCGAATCGTTTCATTCGTCGGTCGAGCCGACTCACGCGATGCTGAAGCTCAAGGAGGATGCCTGGGCCTATGCCCATCCTGATTCCGAAAGCCATGCAATCGAGCGGGTGCACGCCGGTAAGTTTCTCGATGTGACCGGCTCAACTCACTATTTCGTGCAGGTCAAATTGAAGGGCGGAGATACCGGCTTCGTTCCAATCTCGGCGGTCGCATTGGCGCGGCCCGAGGACAAGGTAATGAAGTTGTCGACCGATGCCGCGGTGCTGACGGAACCGAATCGCTACGGTAAGAAGGTCTCGGAAGTCCATCAAGGCCATGACGTTCATGTGGTCGGAGTGGCCCTCAATTACATGAAGATCCGCATGAAAAGCGGGCTCGAGGGCTTTATCCCGACGACCGCCGCGGAATAGCGCAGGGCACGCCGCCTCAAGCTTGCTTACCGGCGGTTAACTTCGAAGCATCTCCAGGGTTTGCCGCAACATCGGAGGGTAGCTGCCGATTCGCGCTGGACAAGCCGCCCGAAATATCAGAAACAGATGGCGGGGACCTTCGCCGCGCGATGCGATGCGTGCGCGCGCGGTAAAATATCCGCCTGTCGCGGATCACCGGTGAACCGCCGGCTCCGGGGGACAAATCATGACCGAGCGCGAACGCAAGGGATGGTTTATCGTCGCTGCGTTGTTTCTTACCCTGCTGCTGATATTCGGCGGCGGGTACAACACGGTGCCGGTCTTCCTGCCTGCACTGCTCAGGGGTTTTCCCAAGTGGAGTCGAGCCGAAGTCTCCCTGCTGCCGAGTATGCTCGCACTGTCGGCCGGAATCAGTATCCTGCCGGTCGGCTGGCTGATCGACCGGGTCGAGGCCCGTCTTGTGATCATTGCCGGTGCCCTGCTCGCGGCCGGTGCGTTTCTGCTCGCGAGCCGCTCGCATTCACTGCCACCCATGATGGGCGCGTATCTAATTCTGGGCCTGGGGATCTCTGCCGGCACCGTTCTACCGGCGTCGCTGGTGCTGGCGAACTGGTTCACCGCGCGTCGCGGCCTTGCGATGGGAATAGCGCTGAG
>DATEGX010000274.1:0-8517 GCA_035279875.1 Binataceae bacterium (SeqCode) | reverse complement strand
TCCTAGCGAAGCTCGAACGGAATGAATTATGACGGGTCCGCTAGCGCAAGCAGTGGTGCCTCCCAAAAAAAGCAAAAGCGGTAAGAGGCCAGCAATTAGGATCGATGTCATTTATTCCAATTGTAGTCGATATAGTCGATGCATATAACCGGATTGTAGGGCTATGCTAGTTCCAACCGCATCTCTTCCCAACCGCCGCCTTGCGGAGAGTACTCAAAAAGACTCGTAGGTGCCTTCTACGCCAAGCCAGCTATCGAAATACCGAACCGATGCTTTTCTTCCTCATATGTCGTTTTAGGGCCAGGTCAGATGACGCTCTTCGAGGTCTATCTGGATGTTTTTGAGGAAGCCCTGGAGCAGTATACCCTGCTCTACGTAAAAGGAATAACCCTTGCAATTCCGCTCGCGCGACAGACTGCTCCAGGCCGCCACAGGCCCTGGGCGAGCGATCGGACCAAGGGCACTCCAATCCGCCCTGGAGAACTCACATCCTTGATGTCCTCGCCGATCACTTCCCGGTCCTCTTCTTCGAGGCTTTTCAGTCATTCGCGAGCGGCTTGCGACCCAGTATCGGAGCGAAAAAATGGCTGGCAGGCGTTCGAGGCCCGGATTCATAGAGGAAAGCATCCGTATCAATTTTGATACGCATCGACAATGAAAGTCAGATGGTAATTAGGACACTTGGCGCGCGGCAAACTAGGACACTTGAGGAAATCGGGCCTAGAGCTTAAAAAGCGAGTCCGCCTGTGGTCGGCGGCATTAATTCCAGTGAAAGTCGGCCACGTCGCACTGTTCGCTGTTAGATCGATTGCCGTGTTGCTCTTGGCGGTGCTTCCAGGAATATCAACTCTCGGTTTTGGTCTCATGGCGGTCTTAGCTTATCTGCACGGCCAGACAATTGTCGACATCGTTGGCCACTTCTGTTCGCTTGCCTGATGACCACGACCTTTGGCACTGGCTTTTTGATTGTCACTCGTCATCGTCAGACCAGCGCGACTAAGCCGCCTGTCTCGCGAAATTAGGACCTCCCCCACGCTATAACCTAGAACATTGGGTGACCAGAAGCAGGACAGCCGGATGGCGCGCCCTGCCCTGCCTAAACGCGCATTGACAAAATGTGTGAAGCTTATAACCTTACAACCGGGTTATATGGTATGGAGGAGGCGGTATGAAAACCCTGGCAATTCTCGCCCAAAAAGGCGGTAGCGGAAAAACTACCATAGCCGTTCACATGGCGGTCTGCGCCGCCCGTCGAAAGCTCAAGACGGCGATTGTCGATATCGACCCGCAGCGCAGCGCTTTCCAATGGAACGAGAGCCGGTCAGACGAACGAAAACTAGACGCTGTTGCCGCTGATGCCGGCCAGCTTGCCGCATTACTTCGTCAGGCCGATGCTGCCGGCGTTCAACTGGCGATTATCGATACAGCGCCTCATTCGAGCGGCGACGCTGCGCTCGCGGCCAAACTCGCTGACCTGATTTTGATACCGTGCCGCCCTGCCCGCTTTGACCTCGATGCCATCGCCTCGACCCTAGAAATCGCCAAGGCCGCGAATACGCCAGCTGCAGTCGTTATCAATGCTGCTGCGACACGGGGAAAACTCGCTGAGGAAGCGGGCGTTGCGCTCACTCGGCAGGGAATCATCGTCCTAAATACCATCCTGCATCAGCGTGTGGCCTACAGCCATGCAGTTATTGATGGCCGAAGTGTGCATGAATACGAACCAGACGGAGCGGCCGCTGCGGAAGTCGAGGAATTATACCACCATGTAACCCGGTTATATGGTTCATCCGAGCGAAAAGTTAAAGCTGCATGAGTAAACAACGCGCAACACTTGGAGCAACCGGAGTCTTTGCCACGGTCTCCAAATCGGCAAAAGCCATCGAGGCGAAGCCGCTGGCACGACCAGATAGGGTAGGACGTGCTCCATTACCTTTCTGGGCGACCTCGGCTGCGAAAAAGCAACTGCGAATGCTCGCAGCCGAGCACGATACCACACAGCAGGATTTGATGACCGAAGCGCTCAAGATGCTTTTCGAGAAATACCATCGACCTCCGATAGCCTGAGCGCATTGACCATATAACCCGGTTATATGGTGGTTGAGCATGTCCGGAAGAGGGCGCAGGGGAAGGAGGAAATATATGGACTCAAACCGGAACCGCTTTAACATGCGGCGCTTGGTTTCCGAACCTTAAGGAGCCGCGCCGAATGAAAGACAGGAACGACCGCTAAGCGAATTGGGTTCAACCGACTCAATCGCGGCGCGCACGCGGTGACAGGCCTGTCCTGCGGTTTGGCCTTTTGGCGCATCCCGGCCATCCGGCCAAAATAATTTCCCTCGTGACGCTGATCCGCGGGATATAATCCCTACATATGAGCAGCCGGGCCCGGGCTTTTGCCGGCAACCGGCGGAAAGTCGAAGGCGTGCAAGATGTGAAGCGGTTCGACGTCAAGATGGCTCTTCGGCCGCGCGGATTGCTGCCAGGCGTGGCGGCGGCATGTTTCGCGGTTTGGTCTACGGGGTGTGCGTTGTACGCACCCCGTTACAGTTCTCCGCTTCCGCAAGCTCATCCTGTTGTCCAACCCGTTGCCGCTCCCATTCCGGTTCATACGCACAACGCGCTCGCGTCGTATTACGGAAAAGGCTTCGAGGGTCACCGCACCAGCAGCGGCGAAACCTACGATTCGCATCGATTGACGGCGGCCTCGCGGACCTTGCCGCTCGGCAGCGTCGCGCGGGTGACCAATGTCGACAACGGAAAATCGGTGGTAGTGCGGGTCAACGACCGCGGTCCATTTGTCAGGGGTCGCGATATCGATCTGTCGCGAGCGGCCGCGGTGCGGGTCGGGCTCGCGCACAAGGGCATCGGCCGGGTGCGGGTGACTCGGCTCGACAGCGATTCGGCTGACCCGGGAGAAGCGGAGCCCGGCAGCGGCGCCGCGCCCACGACTCGGCGCAGTGATTTGCGTCGGCGCGGCACAACCCAGGGCGAATTGTGCGAAGTCAGCTCAACCGATAACTGCCGGCAATGATGCGGTCAGCGACGAGGTGACCTGACGCCAGGTCAGTCGCGCGGTGGCAGGGACTCGAACCACGGCAAAACCAGCCGCTGGTTGATAGAATACGGAAACGCATGCCCCCATTCGGGCAATTCCTCGTATTTCAGCTTATAGCCCAGGCTCTTCATCAAATCGTTGGTTTGACGCGTGAAAGTCACCGGAAAGATGAAATCGTGCGCGCCATGGACCACGAATATCGGCAATTCGACGCCGGTGCGCGCGCGTAGCATCGGATCGACCGCCGGATGCAGCGCGCCCGCGACCGGCGCGATTCCGCGAAACATCTCTTGGCGCTCGATGCCGAGGATATAGGTCATGATGCCGCCGTCGGAGAGACCGGTCAGGTAAGTGCGCGAACGGTCGATCGAGTATTCGGCCTCGAGTTCGGTCAGCATCCGCAGGATCGAACGGGTGTCGATGCTGTTCTGAGTCATGGTCCAGGTGACGTCGATCGATTTCGGGGAAAGCAGGATATAGCCGCTGGCGCGCGCCGGCCTGAGCCAGGTCCAGATATATTCGTTGCCCTCGCCGTAGCCGCCGTGCAGGCAGATAATCAGTGGCCATTTGCGCTCGGGCGAATAATTCTCAGGGATATAGAACGAATAATCGGAGCGCCCCTCGTTGCGTTCGCGATGGCTGAAGCCGACTTTCGGTCCGCCTGACGCGACCGCAGGATTGGCGGGGCCGGTGGAGCCTTCAAGCTCGAAATACCGGCCAAGAAGTGGCAGATGCTCACGTAACTCGTAGAAATTATAGAGTGAGCGGCAGAACGAGCGCCGGCTATAGAGAAAGGCAAGCGTCCAATTAGGGCTGGGCTCAGACATAAAGAAGTTGAATGACTTTTCCAGTTCGGCCGCGGTCTCGACCAAGCGCGGATGTAGTTCTAGAGCCTCGTCGGGCGGGGTGAGCGGGGCGAACTCGCGATCGAAGCGGCGGAACAGGTCGCCGGTGACCTCGAGCAATTGCGCCTGTGCCGGCCGCACTTCGCGCAGGCGGAGGTTTTCCTGAATCGATTCGCAGGTGCGCAAAAAGTTCAGGAAGGCTTCCTCGAAGGATCCCAGCCGGGTCGCGTATTCGGCGGCATTCACTTGTGTCATCGTCGATGGCCTCGGCGCGCAGCTTAGCGTATCGCAGCGGATTTGCCACGGTTTCGTCCGATCGGAGCCCGAGTTGCATCTGGAGAAATCGAGCCCATGGTAGATGGGCCTTGACAACCATGAAGTTGTCCGTTAGATACCAAGCAAGCGCTTGGTATCCGAACAGCCGAGCGCAGCCGTTACCACAGCTTGATACGGGAGAAGAGAAATGCCCGCCGAAACCCAGCATCAGATTGAGAGCCAGTTCGAGACCCTGTTTCAGCGCGATTACAGCGTCCTGGCGCCTGACATGCGGCGACTCTATGAGAATGCCAAGCGCGACCAATGGAACGTCTCGAAGGACATCGACTGGTCGCAGCCGGTTGACCTCGAAAAAGGGGTGTTCGCGGACGGGCTGATAGACGGCTACGGCACAGAGCTCTGGAACAAGCTCGACGCGAAAAAGCAGCGCGAACTGAATGTCGAGTTTTCGAGCTGGCGGCTGTCGCAGCTTCTGCACGGCGAGGAGGGTGCGATGCTCGCGTGCAGTCAATTGGTGGACATGGTGCCGTCCAACGATGCCAAGTTCTTCCAATCAACCCAGGTGGTCGACGAGGCGCGCCATACCGAGGTGCTGAGCCGCTACCTGCTCGAGAAGTGCGGCGGGCGAATCTACCCGATGAGCAAAAACATCAAGCTTTTGTTTGATTTTTTGCTAGGCCAGGGCAAATGGTTCATCAAGACCGCCGGGCTCCAGCTTATCGCCGAAACGTTCGCGGTCGGGCTGTTTCGCATGCTCGCCGAGACTTCGAACGACCCCCTGCTGCGGCTAATCAGCAAGCGGATACTCTCCGACGAATCGCGGCACATGGGATTTTCGGTGCTGGGATTGCCGGAGATGGTGAAGAGCCTCAGTCCATCGGATATGTCTGAGCTCGAAGATTTCACGGCCGAAGCCTGCCGCCTGGTTTTGCGCGGTCAATTCGCGAGGGAGGCCTTCGAGACCGTTGGCTTCAACGAGAGCGAGATCAAGCAGATCGCCGAGGCGCGGGTCGAAAAGGCCAAGAGCAACGATTACACGATGTTCCGCCAGGTTTTCCGGCGTGAGATGTACACCCAGGTAGTCGCCAATCTGAAGAAGGTCGGACTGATGACACCGTGGATGGCCGAAAATCTGCGCAAGATCGGGATCGACCCCACGGTCGACGGCCGGGCGTATTCGCTCGAGGCGGAGGCTGCGGTCTGAACCGGTTGCGGCGGGCTTGGGCATGCCGTTAGCATAGCGAGCCATGGCTGAGGAACCTCAGGCCACGGCTCGCACACCACGGCCGGATAACCGCCGCATCCTTCTGCTGGATGCGGCGGCGAAGCTTTTCAGCGAGCGCGGCTTTCATGCGACCTCGATGCGCGATATCGCGAAGCTGGTCGACATGCTTTCCGGCTCGATCTACTACCACTTCAATTCCAAGCAGCAGATGCTGCTGGCGGTGTACGCGGAAGGGGCGCGCCGTATCGGCGAGGCGGTCGACGCCGCAATCAGCGGTGCAAGCGACCCGTGGATGCGGCTCGAAGCGGCCAGCGCCGCGCACCTGAACGCGCTTACCGTGACCCATCGCGACTACGCGCAGGTGATGATTCGCACGCTCCCGCAGGAGGCCGACGGGATCGGCATCCAATTGCGAGATATTCGCCGCGAGTACGAGGCCAAATTCCGCCGGCTAATCGACGCGCTGCCGCTCCCGCCGGAAGTCGACAGGCACTATTTGCGCCTGATGCTGATAGGCGCGCTTAACTGGTCGCACCTATGGTACAGGCCGGGCGGTGACCGTCCCGAATTGGTGGCGAAGCGATTTATCGATACCCTGCGCCGACGCTACGACGACGGCGTGTAGATTTCTCCGCGTCAGTCTCGTCAGGGCGACGACCGAATCCGGCTTATTTGGCGGGCTTGCCGCCCTCGACCGGACCCCCAGCCTCCTGCCAGGCGCGGAAGCCCCCTTCGACATGACAAACAGGCTCGAGGCCCATGCGCTGAACGGCTTGTGCGGCCAGTGCCGAACGCAGTCCGCCGGCGCAGAAGAAGGCGAACTTCTTGCCTGAACCGAAGATCTCCTTGTAGTAGGGGCTCTCGGGATCAACCCAGAATTCGAGCATCCCGCGCGGGGCATGGAAAGCGCCCGGCACCTTGCCGTCGCGATTAAGTTCGCGGATATCGCGCAGGTCGACCAGCACGAAGTCCGGATCGTCCTTGTGGGCGAGGGCGTCCTTGGCGCTGATCGTTTCGATTTCGCGATTGGCCTCGGCGACCATTTCCTTGACGGATTTTTTTAGCTTCAGCGGCATAAGGCGATTCTCTCCTCACTGGCCCCGGGTTTGGCCCTTGTCCCGCCATATAAATGGCCCGGACAGCGACGCGTCAACCGAGGACACTTTACTTTTGATTCTTGACGACTTCCAATTCGAAATAGAGAAACCACGCCGGAAATATCCAGGCCCAGCGCCGCTCGTAGCCTTCCGGAAAGCGATTTGCCAGGCGATGTACCAGTTTGTTGACCAGCGTCGGCGCAAAAATTATAGACGATGCAACGCGCCGGAAGCGGCTGGACGTATAAAACGAAAACTCGTGCTCGCCGGTGACATAGTGGAAACTGCTTTGCGCAAAGTAATGTTTATGCGTGGGATCGGCGAAAGCGTTCGAGCATGAAAAGTGCGGGACCGTAATATGCACGACCGCGCCGTCGGTGGATACGCGGTGAATCTCCTCCATCGTGGCAATAATGTCATCGCAATGTTCGATTACGTCGTAGGCGAAAACTTCTGAGAACTGACTGTCCGGAAGCGGCCACGGACGTTCATTCAAGTCGTGCGTGATGTCCGCGCCAACGCTGCTCGCAATGTCGACGTTGACCGCGTCGTCGATCTTCTTTTTGCCGCATCCAAGATTAAGTTTCGTGCGTTCCATCTTTGCCAGCCGATTGGGACGGCATACTTCGACTCGTATTGCCCGCTTGGCCTCGCGCCAACCCGAACAGCTCCGTACCCGGCCGCCTATGGTCCGGCAAGTGCCCGCCAATCCGTATTGGCTACGAGTCGCAAGTCCGAGCCGTAGCGTGTGCGGTTGAGCAGCAGTCCGCGCAAGCGGCCGAGATAACAAGCGATTCGGAAGCCGTCTTCGTCGCCCTCGAAGCGGCTACCCCAGATGACTTTATGCGGTCTCAGCACGAGATTTTGTGCCAGACAGCGCACGACGTGGGCGAGACTAAAGATCCATCTCGCGCGCCTGACCCCGTGCTGCTTCGTCCGGCTATCCAGAATGATGTAGTAAGGATCGATTCGGGCGAGGTCCGCATTCCGGATATGTTGGAGGTGCAAAAGGTAGTTCCAGTTCAAACGCCAGGCAGGCATGAAATGTTCAAACCTGAGCCGCGGGTCCAGCCACAATTTCCAGCCGCAAAGCCGCAAGATCAAAGCTAACTCGTGATCCTCGCCGAAGGCCGCCACCAACGGCTTGAAATTCATCGAACGAAGCCGCTGCCAGATCGTCCGTCGGAAACTGAGCCCTGCCCCCCACAGCATATCGGCGTAAAGCCCGCTCGTCGCCCGCGGACCAACCGCGTAGAAGTTCTCGTAGCGCTCAAACCATGCAGGCGGAGACATTTCGAAAGCGGCTTTGCTCACCCCTCCGCATGCTCCTGCCTCCGGATGCTCGCTCATCACCCGCGCGACCTGGATTACCCAATCGTTGGCCACCCAGTTGTCATCATCCACCGAGCTCACCAACTCGTAGCGGGCAGCGTCGAAGCCGGTCGTACGGGCATTGCCGGCGCCCAGGCGTGGCTCGTTGACGACGCGCAGCGGCGCGGCGGCGTAATCTCCCCAGCAGCTCTGCGCCACCTTCGCCGTATCGTCGCTCGACGCGTTATCAACCAACACAACTTCCCAAGGGATATCATGCGGGACGCGTTGAGCCTTCAAATGATCGAGGGTCCGCGGGAGAAGCCGCGCGCCGTTGTGGGAACAAATCACCACCGTAACGCCCGGTTCTGTTCCGATCATGTCGCCTGAAATCCCGCCAATGTCGTGTCTAACACGGCCGATTCAATCATACGGGCGCAGGTAGAGCGACTATCCGTTCGACGTGAATAGCTCCGACTCGCAGCAACGGGGGCATCGACGAGCCGCGATCACCGCCCTTGGATCCCAGGCTTGCGATTCTCGATGTAGCCGCGCGGGCCTTCGCGGGCGTCCCGCCGACTCCATTACCGGCCGTGCGCCTTGAGCGGATTGTCGGACGAAAGGCAAGCCGATCCGTGGACCGCGGCTCGCACAAATCGCCGCGCGAGGAAGTGGCTTTTTGCGATGGAATCAAACTATCATCCG
>DATEGX010000273.1:0-3287 GCA_035279875.1 Binataceae bacterium (SeqCode) | reverse complement strand
ATCTCGGTGAAGTCTCATAAACACGCGACCAAGAACCCGTTTTCGCAGTATCGAAACGAGGTTTCATTGGAAGACGTGATGAATGCCCGCATGGTCGCATACCCCAACACGCTCTACATGTGTTGCCCGACGGGCGACGGTGCGGCCTGCGCGATCCTGGTTTCGGAAGACAAGCTGAAGCAGCTTGCCGGGGCACGCAAGCGTCCGCGCGTTGCGGCATCGATCCTGACCTCGGATCCTTACACCGATCGGGACCTGACCCTGCCCGACGTCAGCACCCTGACCCGTCGCGCCGCGCAAAAGGCCTATGAAACGGCGGGCGTCGGTCCTAAAGACGTATCGTTGACCGAGCTTCATGACTGCTTCGCCACGGCCGAGCTCGTGCACTATGAGAACCTCGGACTCTGCGGTGACGGCGAAGCCGGCAAGTTTATCGACGAGGGTGGCGGCAAGCATCCGGAGCTCGGCGGCAAGAGCCCCGTCAATGTCTCCGGCGGCCTGCTCTCGAAGGGACACCCCCTGGGTGCGACGGGCGTAGCCAATATCTGCGAGGTGGTGTGGCATCTGACCGAGGACGAACGGTCAAAGGCGCGCCAGGTACCCAATGCCAAGGTCGGAATGGCTCACGTGATCGGGCTCGGTTCGGCCTGTACGGTGCATATTCTGACGGTCTGAGCGTCGGATCGAAGCCCGAAAGTTGAGGCTCGAGGAGGGCCGCCGCGGGGCGGCCCTCTTTTTATTGACAGATGCCAGCGATAGATTTTCGTATGGCTCTGCCGGGCTATTGACCAACGGGCGAGCGGTGGATCGGGAGACTTAAGCGACTTGGCAATTACCAGACTCCGAGGTTTCCAGGATGTCTCCGGCGACGAGGCGCACATGGTCAGCCTGGTCGAAGAGCGGGCGCGCGCGATCGCAGAGCGGCACAACTTCAATGAGATCCGTGTTCCACTAATCGAGCGGGTGGAACTCTACCAGCGATCAAGCGGCGAAACCTCCGACGTAGTCGAGAAGCAGATGTATGCCTTCAGCGACCGCGACGAAGCCGAGACCGCGATCGCGCTCAGACCCGAGGGCACTCCGGGGGTGGTCCGGGCCTATATCGAGGCCGGACTCGATCGCAGCGATCCGGAGCAGCGCTTCTATTACTCGGGTCCGATGTTCCGGCGCGAGCGGCCGCAAAAGGGCCGCTTTCGCCAATTCAACCAGTTTGGCGTCGAGGTCTTTGGCCGTCCCGACGCGGCCTGCGACGCCGAACTGCTGATCATGGTTGACGAACTGCGCCGCGAGCTTGGGCTGGAACTCCAATTTCAAATCAACTCGCTGGGTGATGCGCAATGCCGTCCGGCGTTTCGCAGTGCGCTGCTGGAATGGGGTAAGGCGAATCTCCATCGGCTGTGCAAGGATTGCCATGAGCGGCTCGAGAAGAATCCGCTGCGGCTTTTGGATTGCAAAGTGGACGTCGAGGTCACTGCGTCGGCGCCGACCAGCGGCGCCTACCTGTGCGAACCCTGCCAGAAACATTTCGCCGTCGTTGAAGAATTGCTGACGAAATCCGGCGTACCTTACGTGGTCAACCCGCGGCTGGTGCGCGGACTCGATTATTACATCCGGACGGCTTTCGAGGTCGTCTCTGGCGCGGTCGGCTCGCAGAGCGCGGTGGTGGCCGGCGGCCGCTACGACGGACTGGTCGAGGCGTTGGGCGGCGCGCCGGTGGCCGGCACCGGCTTCGCGATAGGGGTCGAACGCCTTGCGCTGGCGCTGCGCACCGGGGAATCCCGGATTGGCTCGCCGCCGGACTTTGCCGTTATCGCGATGGGGACGGCTGCGGTGGTTCCCGCAATGGCTTTGGCGGGGCAACTTCGCGCGGCGGGACGCCGCGTCGATATGTTCTCCCCGGAACGGGGTCTTAAGGCGCTGCTCAGGCGCGCGGACCGACTGGGCGCGCGCTTTGCGCTGATAATCGGCGGCGACGAACTGGCGCGCGGGGTGGTGCAGGTGCGCGACCTCAGGCACAGTGCTCAGCACGAAGTGCCGCTGGCCGATGCAGCCAGAATGCTCGCGGACGAGCCCGCTTTGGCTAACGGCTGAGTATTCCGCGAAACGATCCGCGCGGGTATCCTTTCCAGACTGGAAATTTGATGGCGAACAAAGCTGCATATTCACCATTGCCGCCGTGGCCTCGCACTGATTACTGCGGCGCATTGCGCGCCGCCGATACCGGCCGCGAGGTAGCTCTGTGGGGATGGGTCGCGTCCCGCCGTGACCATGGCGGGCTCATTTTTATCGACCTGCGTGATCGCGCGGGAATCATCCAACTGGTGTTCAATCCGGAGCACGACCCGACGCCCCATCGGGTGGCCGAGGAAGTCCGCGCGGAGTACTACTTCGCGGCCAGGGGCAAGGTCGTGCGGCGTTCGGAGGGCACCGTCAACCAAGAGTTACCGACCGGAGAAATCGAGGTGGTGGTCACCGCCGCGCAGGTCCTCGCAGTATCGGCGCCGCCGCCGTTTCCGCTCGGCGCCGGTGCGGATAGCGCCGCCGAAGAAGTACGTCTGAAGTACCGCTATCTCGACCTGCGGCGCCCGGATATGCAACGGAACTTGATGCGCCGTCATCAGGCGTTGCGCGGAGTGCGTGCGTGGCTCGACGCTCAAGGCTTTGTCGAGATCGAAACGCCGATCCTGTGGCGCGCGACCCCCGAGGGCGCGCGCGATTACCTGGTGCCGAGCCGGGTCAATCCGGGCAAGTTCTACGCGCTGCCGCAATCGCCACAACTGCTCAAGCAGTTGCTGATGGTGTCGGGGTTCGACCGCTACTATCAGATCGCGCGATGTTTCCGCGACGAAGACCTGCGTGCAAATCGACAGCCCGAGTTCAGCCAGATCGATATCGAGATGACCGGGCCCCGCCCGGACGACGTAATGGCGGTGGCCGAAGGTATGATGGCGTCCGTATATCAGTACGCGGCGGCGATGCAAATCGCAGGACCATTCCAGCGAATCCGTTATGAAGACGCGATGGAGCGCTTCGGCTCCGATAAGCCCGACTTGCGCTTCGAACTTGAAATCCGGAATCTGACCGCGGTCTTCGCGGGGACCTCGTTCAAGGTCTTCGCCGATGCGCTTGCCCGCACCGAATCGATCTATGGCCTCGCACTGCCGGCTGAAAATCAGTTGAGCCGGCGCGAGCTTGACGAGATGGCCGAGGCAATGAGGACGCAGAAGGGACTCGGGCTGGCGTGGGCCAGGCTCGCCGAGGATGGAAGTTGGCAAGGACCGCTCGGC
>DATEGX010000272.1:0-4168 GCA_035279875.1 Binataceae bacterium (SeqCode) | reverse complement strand
AGCCTGCACCCGGCAGCGGCCGGGGGCTGGCTCCGACGACGTCCTTGATAGGCATCGTGCGGGCGGCTAATTAGGAGGACACCATGGACATCGGAAAAATTGGCATCTGGTTCTTTCTCGACGCAATGAACGCGGCTGAGTCGGTCGAATTCGCCCGCAAATGCGAGAAGCTCGGCTACGGCGCGCTCTGGATACCCGAGGCGGTGGGGCGAGAGCCTTTCGCCCATAGCGGATACCTGGCCGCGCGCACCGAGAAGATCGTCTTCGCCACCGGCATCGCGAATATCTACGCGCGCGACCCGATCACGATGTCGGCGGCCTCCAAGACCGTCGCCGAAGTATCGGGCGGACGCTTCCTGCTGGGTATCGGGGTGAGTCATAAGCCGCTGGTAGCTAACCTGCGCGGCCATTCGTACGACAAACCCTACAGTTACATGAAGGAATACCTGCCGAAGATGAAAAGCGCGCTATATCGCGCGCCCGCGCCGCAAGCGGACGTCCCGGTGGTGATTGCCGCGCTGCATCCTAAAATGCTCCAGCTCGCCGCCAGCGAGACCAACGGCACGCATACCTATTTCGTGCCGCCAGAACATACCGCGAAGGCGCGCGCGGCGATCGGGCCAAAACCGTGGATATGCGCGGCCCAGGCGGTCATTTTCGAGACCGACGCGACCAAGGCACGCGCCGCGGCCCGCACTTATATGAAGACCTATGTGCCGCGGCTGCCGAATTACACCAACAATCTCAAGGCCTTGGGCTGGAAAGATCAGGAGTTCGAAAACGGCTGCAGCGACGCGCTGGTGGACGCTATCGTGGCGTGGGGCAGCGAGCAGAAGATTCGCGACCGCATCGACGCTCATCTGAAGGCCGGGGCGACCCACGTTTGTATTCTGCCGATCAGGTCCGACAGCGAATCGTTGCCCGACCATCGTGTGATGGAAGCGTTGGCACCCGCTAAATGACGGTAGCGGAACGCTCGGGCCGCCGGCGCATCGCGGGCGTGATGCTTTTTGCCACAGCCGCACTTGTGATGCCGGCGATGTGGGGCGCCGGATGCGCGACGTCAGATGCGCAGGCGCGTCAGGCGACGCTTGCCGCCGAGCACGCCCAGGCCCGGGCGGCGCGAGCAGAGGCTGCCGCCGAGCGCGCGCGAGAGGCCGCCGAACAGGCTCAAATTGCGGCGGATCGGGCGCAGAAAGCGGTCGAGGACGCGACCCGCGAGATCAACCGCGTCAGTGATCATTTGGACCGGATGAATCGCGAGGCCGCCGACAATGGGGATTGAAAACGCCAGGTTTAGTCTTGCGAGGGCTCGCAAGCTCTGCGATAAGGCGGCGTGGCATCGGACGCGGGGGCATCCGTAAAGGCCACAAACGAGCCGTAGAAAGTGCAAAGCAGCCAGGAGGGCATCCAATGAAGCTTTACAACATGAATCTGTCAAATTTCGCGACCAAATCGCGAATCGTGGTCTACGAGAAGGGCATCAGCGCCGAGATACTCTCACCGCCAGGCGGCAATAAGTCGCCGGAATATCTCAAGATCAACCCGCTCGGGAAAATTCCGACCCTCGACGCCGACGGCCTGATAATCGCCGAGTCGGAGGTTATCAACGAATACCTTGAAGACAAGTTCCCGAACCCCGCTCTGCTACCGAAAAGCCCCGAAGCGCGCGCCAAGGTGCGCAGTTTCACGCGTTTTCACGACCTCTATCTGGATCCGCCGCTGCGCGCGATGTTTGGCCAACTGAACCCCAAAAGCCGCGACGAAAAGATCGTCACCGAAAAGCTGACCGAGTTGCAGACCCGCCTCGATCAACTCGAGACGATGCTCGCCGAACCGGGCAACTTCGCCACCGGTCCCGAGTTCACCCTGGCTGATTGCGCGCTTGCCCCGACCACGTTCTTCATCACCAACATGCTGCCGGGTTTCGGCGCCAAACCGCCGCTCGAGAATCGGCCCAAGCTTTCGGCATGGTGGGGCAAGGTGCAGGAGCGGCCATCGATCAAGAAGGCGCTCGCTGAAATGGGCGAAGCGCTCAAGGCGATGATGGGCGGCGGGCGCTGACCGGGGCGGTGGCGCCGGCGCATTCCTGGCCGCGATGAAAATCGATTTTCATTGCCATGCCTTCCCGGCCGATTTCTTCGCGGCCATGAAGCGCCACTATCCTGACGCGATCGAGATCAAGCAGGATGCCCAGGGGCGGATGTTCGCAGTCTGGGCGAACACTCCGCTGCCGGCGTGGGATCACGCCGCGCGCGTCGAGGATATCGACCGCGCGGGCATCGACATCGAAATCCTGTCGAACCCGCCAATCTACAGCCGAATTGACGACCACACGCCGGAGTTGTGCCGGATGGTCAACGATGCGCTGGCGGCTTCGTGCCGGCGTGATCCCGACCGCTTCAAGGCACTTGCCCATCTGCCGTTCAATAGTCTCGACGCCGCTATGAACGAGATGGCCCGGGCCCTGGACCAACTTGGATGCGTCGGCGTGCTGGTCACATCGAACATCGCGGGCCGCTACCTCGATACGCCCGAGTTCCTGCCTTTCTGGAGCGAAATCAATCGCCGGCAGGCGCCGGTGTTCATGCATCCCGCGAATTCGCCGTCGTACCGCGACGATCAGCCGCCCACGCTGCTTTCGTTTCCGTTCGACACGACGCTGTCCGCGCACAAGCTGGTTTCGGCGGGCCTTTTCGAGCGCTTCCCGGATTTGACCCTGGTGTTGGCCCATCTGGGTGGCGCGCTGCCTTATCTGTCGCGGCGGATCGATATCGCCTACGACACGCCCGGGTTCTACGGCAGCTATCCGAAACCGGCGCGACGGCCCAGCGAGCATATGAGCAAGCTTTACGTCGACACTGCTCTCGGATGGAACCGCGGCGCGTTTGAATGCGCGCGTGAAATGGTCGGAGTCGAACACATTCTGTTCGGCACCGATTACTTCATGGGCGGGACGCCCTTCATGGAGCGCACCCGCGAGTTCATCGACAGCCTTGGCCTCAAGCCGTCCGAGCGCGAAATGATTTACTGCGAAAACGCCGCCCGCATCCTGAAGCTCCGCGTCTAAATATCGGACTGAAGTTTCGCCTGATAGGAGACCAACAGCGCCTGCCACCATTCGCCGTGACGGCGCAGGAAAACGCCGCCGGGAAAGCCATGGCGTGCGACGTGCTCGGCCGGGATCGTGTCCCAGCCGTGATGTTCCACCGTCACGCGGGTTTCATCGCCGACGGGCTCGAAGCGGACTTCGACACGGGTCATTTGCTCCGCTGTGAAGCTCTCCTGGCGCCAGTTGAAGGCCAGCCGCACGCCCGGCTCCCAGGTCATGATCCGGCCAATCTCGAAGATTGCGCCGTCCGGCTGGGTTTCTATCAGACGTCCACTCGGACCGGGCTCGAACGACAAGATGCCGGGCTTCCGCCTGGTGAATTGGAACAAGGAGTTGTTCCGCCACCAGGTGCCAATTTCGCGTGTGAAAACTTCGAAGGCGCGCTCTGGCGTGGCTGCCACACGCAACGCAACCAGGATCCGCGAACTCATTTGAAGCGCTCCACATGGTCTTTGAAAGCAGCGAGCTGGGCGCTCCACAACCGTTCGGTTGTGCTCAGCCACTCCTTCAAAGCGCCCATCGGCTTGGGCCGCAACGCGTAAACCCGCACGCGAGCATCAAACTCGGGGTGCGAATCCGCGACCAGCCCGCTGCTGCGCAAGGTCCGCAGATGACGACTCAGCGCCGGCGGATTAAGGCCGACTGCCTCCGCCAGCTCACCGGCGCGCCGCGGCCGCTCGTGCAACAGCTCGACAATGCGCCGGCGATGCGGATCGGCGAGGGCGGCGAGGATTCGGTCGAGTTCGACCGTCGCTGTTACACCCATCCTTTGATCTTGAGCCCGCTGGCCTTTTCGGCGTCCTCGCGCGAGACGTAGCGCAAGGTTTGCGCGAAGCTCCAGACGTGGCCTTCCGGGTCTCTCGCCCGATAAGTCCGGTCACCGTAGAACTGGTCTTCAGGCTCGCTCAGGATGACCGCACCCGCGGCCCGTGCGCGAGCGCAGTGGCCGTCGACGCTCTCATCCAGGTGGACATGGATCGATTGGGTATTTTTGCCGCCAACCGAGCCTGGACTGGCGACGAAGTCGGCCCATTCCCCGGCCACCATGATATAGCC
>DATEGX010000271.1:0-15224 GCA_035279875.1 Binataceae bacterium (SeqCode) | reverse complement strand
TGGAGTGCCTGGGAGACGCGCGCGCCACACGGACTTATGAACCAATCAAGTTTGCGGCGGTTTTGCCTTGCGCAATCCGCGCTATGTGAAGGCTCACTTGCCGGGGTTGATCGTAATCGTCCGCAACTGCGCCGACTCGCCATGCGGAGCCATCTTGATAGTCATCGGCACGCCTGAGACTGTCCAAAAATCACCGGAAACGCGGTTTTCGGACTTACCCGAGATTTGAGTGACGATCCTTCCCGAGCGCAGTTGCGCGACGTAAAAGCCCTGGGCCGGTACCTGGAAGGGCGTCGCGCTCTGCACAAAATTCCAATCCTTCACTTCCACGCGCATCGGCATGGCCCGGGCGCCAGGACGGGCGACGTTCGCCACTCCCGAATAGCGGATGGCGGTCGCAACCGGCACTCTCGAAGTTTGGGCGGGCGCCAGTCGAACGGAAGCGAGCAGCAGCACGGGCAGGATTGCAAAGATCATGTATCGCTTCATGGCATGCCCGCCTCACGGCCACAGCGCGTAAACGTGTCCCTGACTGGTGGCCACGTAAAGCTTGTCGAGTGCGATGGCTGCTTCCATCCGGAGACCAACAGCGTCGCCGTTATCACCGAGCGCCACGTCACGGGATGCGGGTACGGGAACGATCGAGAATCCGGCGCCCAGGCAATCCGTCGGCCAGGTCGGCGAGGGCGGGCCGAAATCGACGCTGGTGCATCGAAATCCTGCCGGCGGAGCCACCGACGGATCGGCGAAGGCAACCACGTGGCCGGCGGAAGTGGTAACGTAAACCATCCCCCCCGTGACCACCGGTGCACCTATCGAGTACGACTGACCCGGCGCGATATCAGCGATCCAGCGGACGCGATTGCTATCACCCTGGCAGGCGTCGAGCGCATGCAGCCTGCCGTAGCCCGCAGTGACGCCGTCGGTGGGGAGAGCTTCTCCGCCGGTTTGGATAACCAGGTAATCGCCCCACGATGCCCCCGGCTGTTTGTAGTCGTCATCACCATGGGTATGGGTGTCGCTCGGCGAAAATACACAGCCGGGGCCAGCGGTTGGAGGGAATTGCCAGCGGCAGGTACCGTCGGCTGAATTGATCGCGTAGGTCCAGCCGTCCTTCTCGACGGAGGCAGTGAGCTGACCGCAGGTCGTGAGCATACTGGTCGGACCAGCCGACCAATCAGGGTCGCCGTCGAGTTTGAAGGGCACGGCGCGGAAACTCCAGTTGCGGGTGCCGCTTATCGGGTCCACGCTTACCATGCTTAGCGAGAAGTCAGGTGAGGGTTCGCTTTCGCAATTGCCGGTGTTCCAGAAGTTGGAGTCGCATACGTTCCCGGTTGTGAAGATCACTCCTCGCCCGTCGGTGCTGGGCGAGTCCCATACGCCGCCGCCGCAGACGCCGCCACAGGTCGAATCGCCGGGCGCGCCATCCACTACGAAGGGAAACCCCGCCGCCAGGCTTCCCGTATTCAGGTCCACCGCAACGATTTTGCCCTTTTGCACCGGGTTGTCCGCCGCATCATGGACTCCAACGAACACCCGTCCAGAAAAGACCAGCGGGGAAGAGTAGGTGATGCGCTCGTGGAGCGAACCCGGACATCCGTTGACGTGTGCGACTACATCGCTTTTCCAGATGACGCTGCCGTTCGCCGCATCCAGCGCCCAGAGACGCGCGCTGCCATTGCCGCCGTCGGTGCCCGGGTCGGGATCGGGCGCACCGAAAATCACCGCGTCTTTGGTGCCGATGCTCGCGTAGGTGGCGCTGGACTGGATCCCGTATTGGCCCCAACTGCCGTTGCCGCCCTGATTGCATGAGCCGTTGAGCCCTGCTCCGGTCGCCGGAAAGCGCCAGCGAAAAGTCCCGTCTGCGGCATTGATGGCCCAAAAGACTCCGTTGACGTCGCCGATGAATACGGTGTTGTTGAATACTACCGGCGCGGCACGGAAGGCGCCGGGGAATGGTGCGGTCCAGGTCGGATCCGGCGACCTCCAGCCCACGTGGAGGCTGGCCAGCACGTTGGTCGGGTTCGAGAGCGCGCTGCCGAGGAATTGCTGCCCGTACCTTCCCGGATTGTTGCGGTACATCAGCCACTGTGCCGGAGGCGGGTTACAACCATGGCATCCGACCATGTTGGTGCACGCACTAAGCACCATCGCCGCCAAGACGGTAAGCAAGACGGGCCGGGCGTGATGCATAGACTACCTCGCTCGAATTACGTAGAGGCGCAGCATCGCAGGATGGGCGTCGGGATTTTCCACGCTCACCGGGGTTCCGGCGGGCAGCGAGCGGATGGTATTGCCGACCGCCTGGGGCTTTTCGTTAAACGATATGGTGGCGTTTCCGGTCGCCAACTCGAGGATCGCCGGCCCCGGCAGCGCCGCAATCTGGCTCTTGCCGCGCGGCGGGATCAGCAGGTCGCGAACCTCGATATGGGAATTGGTCGGCCCGTTAGCCTCGAAAATCGTTCGCGCGTAAAGGTTGCCAGCTTCCTTGTGGAACGGATGGGCAGGCGGAGTTCCTGCGAACTTGAGCGGACCTGCGGGCGGCGGAGGCAGCGGGCCATGAGCAACAAAGGCGTTCTGAGCACGGCCGCGGCAGGCAGCGGCCCCTGCCATGACAAGCAGGACCACGAGCAGTAGGGAGGAAGCTGGACTTCGCATAAATGAAATCCGTCGGTCGTCTGAGCTCGGCGCACACTAAGTCATGAAGTATGAACAATGTCAACACAAAGTGCTCATCCGTCGGACGCGCGGTCAGTCTTTGAGACGGAACGTTTTCAGGACTTTGCGAATCGGATGGCGGACCTCGAGGGGCTTTGGCTCATTCCGCCTCGGCGAATCTCAGCGCGGAGCGAAGTTGCGGCCGCGCAGCATCCGCTTGACTGTACACTCCATTACCTCCTCGCCGTTCTGGTTCTTGACGGTATGGCGGAAGGTGACGATCCCCCGATCACCACGACTGGTGGCACGCGAGTCGACGACCTCGACCTCCACCTGCATGGTGTCGCCTGCGAATAACGGCCGCTTGAAGGTCATGTTGTCGACTGACACCAGCGCAAGTCCGACCCCGTGGATACAGCCGGTCAGGATGATCAGACCTTCAGTAAAGGAGAAAATCAGCGCGCCCGGGGCGAAGCGCTTGGGATAAAGCGAACGCCTGGCGACGTATTCAGCGCTGATGAAAAGCTCCTCGAAGAAACCGCCGAGTGCGACGAACTGCGAGATCTCAGCATCGCCGACCGTGCGGCCGAGAGTCTGGATGCGATCGCCAATCTTCCAATCCTCGAAATAGCGCGGCTCCATTTTGTCTCCGTTCTCCCTTTCGGCCGTCCGGTCGTCTCCTTTGCAAAATCGGCGGCGCTAATCCCACATCAGGCCACCGTCGACGTTAAACGACTGCCCGGTAATATTGTCGGACTCGGCCGAAGCCAGAAAGCAGGCCATATTGGCGATGTCCGACGGCGCATTCGATCGTCCCAGCGGGATCATCGCGTCCAGCCGGCGCTGCGCGTCTTGCGCGCTGATTCCACGCTTGGCGATGACTTCCTGCTGGATGGTTTCATACATATGCGTGCGCGTGGCCCCCGGACAAATCGCGTTGACGTTGATGTTATAACGGGCGAGTTGCGAGGCGGCGATACGAGTCATCGCGATGACCGCGCCTTTGCTGCCGGCATAAGCGATATTCGAAGTGCCGCGGAAACCCTTGCCGGCGATCGATGCGATATTGACGATTTTGCCGGACTTCTGCTTGACCATCTCGCGCGCCACCCGCTGCATACAGAAGAAGAGGCCGCGCGCGTTGATCGAATGCATCCAGTCCCAGTCTTCTTCGGTGACATCAAAGAAGCCGAGGCTTTTGGTCACGCCGGCGTTGTTGACCAGAATATCGACGTGGCCGAAGGTTGCGATGGTCTTTTCGACCAGCGCATTGATTTCCGAGACCTTGCCGATATCGGCCATCGAAAGCATCCCGCGCCGCCCGATTTCCTCGAAGGTTTCCTTGGCGCTGGTCTCGTCGACTTCCGCCACCACAACCTGCGCACCCTCCTCAGCGAACCTGACCGACATCGCATGACCCATTCCACGGCCGGCGCCGGTTACGATCGCGACTTTGTTTTCGAGTCTCATGATGGTCCTCCTGAAGACGATTGTGGCTGGCGCCGCGCGAAGGGCGTGCTTTTGCCGCGTCCGCCGATAAGCGCGTTGTATCGCAGCACTCACGGCTTGAAAAGCATCGCGGATGCGGCGGCGGTTGCGCCGATATAGAGTGCGAAAGTGATGCTGGCACAGGTGGTGATCGTCGGGGCGGGCGCGGTCGAGCGGCTGACCTATGCGGTTCCGGCCAGCATGAGCGGCAAGGTGGCGCGCGGCCATCGTGTGCTGGTGCCGCTGCGCTCGCGCCGCGTGACGGCGATCGTGACCGAAGTTGGCGAGCACCTCGACGCCGGCGGAGCCACACCTAAGCCCCTGCTCGAGTTGCTCGAGCCGCGGCCGCTGTTCGATCGAGCGCACATCGAACTTATCGAATTCATGGCGCGCTACTACATGGCGCCGATCGGCGAGGCCTTCCGCAGCGTTATTCCGGCGGCCGCGCGGGTCGAATCGCGGCGGATGTTCAGGCTCACCGCGGCGCCCAATCCGCTCGCGCTGGCCACCTTCACCCCGCTCGAGCATTCGATTGTCAGCGGACTGACCAAGCGACCGATGACGTCGCGGCAACTCGAGCGGCTAGGCGAACACCGCGAAGTCGAGGCAGCACTCGCGCGCCTGGCGGCAGAGGGCTGCATCGCGCTTCGTGAAGCGACCCGCGGGCGGCATCGCGAGCAGATCGCGCCGATGGTCCGTCTCACCGCGGACTCGACGGCTTCAGGGTTCCGAAGCAGCCGGCAGAAGGCGATTGCCGAGCGGCTAGCCAATGCCATCCCGGCGGGCCTTCGGCTCGATCATCTCGAAGCTGAAATCCCCGGCGCGAAGACCGCGCTCCGGGCGATGGCGGCGCGCGGCATTGTCGAAATAGTGCCCCAGGATTTCGCCTCGAGCGACGCCTCCGAGGCAAATTCGCAGTTGTCGGGACAACAAGCCCCGAAAATTCCCAACTGCAGCGCAAATGGTGGGCACCCAATCGACCTCACTTTGGAGCAGGCGGCGGCGGTCGACGCGGCCGCTCTGGCGGTTCGCTCACGACGCTTCGAGACCTTCCTGTTATGGGGCATTACCGCGAGCGGCAAGACCGAGGTCTATATGCGCCTGGCCGCCGAGGCGCTGACCAATGGCCGCCAGGTATTGGTGTTGGTCCCCGAAATCGCGCTGGCCGACCAGGTAGTGCATTCGTTCCGCCAGCGCTTCGGGCCACTGGTCGCGCTTGCGCACAGCGCGCAGAACGTTGCCGAGCGTTGGTCGAACTGGATGGCGGCGCTGAGCGGCGACGCACGGGTGGTGATCGGTCCGCGTTCCGCGATCTTCGCGCCGATTCATGACGCTGGACTGGTGGTCGTCGATGAGGAACACGACAGCGCTTACAAACAGGAGGAAGGCATCCGCTACAACGCGCGCGATCTCGCTGTGGCCCTCGGACGTTTCGGCAATTGTCCGGTGGTGCTTGGTTCGGCGACCCCATCGGCCGAGTCCTATGCCAACGCGCAGCGCGGCCGCTACCGGATGCTTCGCTTGAGCCGCCGCGTGCTCGAGCGCGAACTAGCAGAGGTCGAGATCATCGATTTGCGCCGCTATCCTTCTGCGGCCGAAAAAGCCGCACCGGAGGAGCCCTCCGATGATTCGCGGACCGAGGCTGTGCCGCTCTCGCGGCCGCTGCTCGAGGCATTGAGCCGGAATATGGCTGAGCACGGCCAAAGCCTGGTGTTCCTCAATCGGCGGGGCTACCACAATTTTCTGCAGTGCCATCTGTGCGGCACGGTGATCACCTGCCTCAATTGCAGCGTCAGCATGACGTTTCATATGCGTGGCCGTACCTTGCGATGCCATTACTGTGGCGCGAGCGCATCAGCGCCCGAGCGCTGCTTTGAATGCCGCGGTTACGGTCTCGAAGGCCAGGGTTTCGGCACGGAGCGGCTGGTGCATGCGCTCGCAGGGATACTGCCGCAGGCGCGTATCGAGCGGCTCGACAGCGATACCAGCGGGCGACGCGGGGCGCGCAGCGCAATTCTGCAGGGTCTGCGGCGCGGCGAAGTCGATATTCTGGTTGGCACCCAGATGATCACCAAGGGGTTCGATTTTCCGGGCGTCACACTGGTCGCGGTGGTGTTGGCCGACCTCGCGCTGAATATGCCGGATTTCCGTTCAGCGGAACGTACGTTCCAGTTGCTAACGCAGGTCGCGGGCCGGGCCGGGCGCGGTGAGCGTCGCGGACGGGTTCTGATCCAGACCTACGCGCCACATCATTACAGCATCCGCGCCGCCGGCGACCAGGATTACGCGCGCTTCGTCCGTCGCGAGTTGGATTTGCGACGCGAGTTGATGTACCCGCCATTTGCGCGCCTCGCATTGGTCAGGATCGAAGGCGAAGACGGACCGCGGGTTAGCGAGACCGCTGCACGAGCCGCCGCCCTTCTGAGCCACGCGGCGAAAGCCGAAACCACGCGCGTGCTGGGTCCTGCGCCGGCTCCGATCGAGCGGATCAAGCGCCGCTACCGATGGCAGGTAATGCTTAAATCGCAGGGCCTGGGCGCGCTGCGCGCGGCACTCGCGGCGATGCGCGCGGAGGTCACGCCGGAGGCTGAGCGTTTCGGCGTGCGCCTCGCGATCGATATCGATCCGATCAACATGCTGTAGGGTGCTGCTCGGCGCTTCCTGCGCGGGCTAGCGCCGGCGCACGATTACGGCGGTGCCATAGGCAACGATTTCGCTCATCAAGTCCGCGATTTCGTTGCAATCGAAGCGCATCGCCAGGATCGCATTGCCGCCCTTTTCCTTCGCCGCGAGCTTGAGCCGCTCGATCGCCTGCTGGCGGCTGTCGGCGAGCAACTGCGTATACTGCTTCACCTCGCCGCCGAATACCGTCCGCAAGCTCGCGCCGAAGTTGGAGAAGACGTTGCGAGCCCGCACTACCAGCCCGAACACTTCGCCCAACACTTGCTCGACTTCATAACCAGGCAAATCGTTCATGGTGGCCACGATCAAATCGACGTTCGGATTGTCCGCTTCCATTCAAAAACGATAGCCGCGCATCCGCAGCCAGGCTAACCGTGAAGCAAGATTGGTGTCAGGTGTTTTGCGGGTAAGTTTGCGGCTGGTAGCATCGGAACCCGCGAGCCGCGCCGACCAAGCGGCCGCGAGAATTTGGACTGAAGGAGCAGGCATTGCGTATCGAGGTCCCCGCGCCCCGGCGAGCCATCGAGCTTAAGATGGACGACGGCGCGATAATCCGCATCCGTCAGTACGGGAACACCGGCGGGCCGCGGCTGGCGTTGAGCCACGGCAATGGCCTCGCGATCGATGGCTATTCCCCTTTTTGGGAACGGCTGCGAGAACGTTACGAACTGATACTGTTTGATTTCCGTAACCACGGCCAGAATCCGCTTCACGATTTAGCTCATCATAACTGGCCCCAATTCATTCACGATCTCGAACCCATCTTTCACGCGGTCGGCGAGACGTTCGGGGTCAAGCGCACTGCCGGCGCGTTCCATTCGCTGTCCGCCGTGACCGCCGTGATGCATACCCAGCGAATGGGGAAGAGATGGGATCCGCTGGTGCTGTTCGATCCACCCTTCTACCCGCCCGACGGTCATCCGCTGCGCGAGTTGCAGCGCGGTAACGAGGACGATATCGCGGCGCGCGCCGAACGCCGCACGCCGAGCTACAAGGACCCATCCGACCTCGCGCGCCAGTTCCGCCGAAGATTTACGCATTGGCAGCCCGAGGCGTACGAACTGATGGCGCGGGCTACACTCCGCCACGATCCTGGCAGTGGCCAATGGGTGCTGGCGTGCCCGCGGGAATACGAAGCGCACGTTTTTCGCAGCAATCGCGAGACCAGCACCTGGAAGCGGCTGAGCGAAATGCCGGTGGCGGTGAAGTTGATCTGCGCCGATCCAGCCGACGGCGGGCCGCCGGCGCTGATTGGCCGCACGCTTGCTGCGGAAGTGCCGGTAGAATACGAGGCAATCGCGGGGACGTCGCATTTTCTGCAGATTGAAGAGCCTGTCGCATGTACTCGCGCGATGGAAACGTTTCTCGCCAAAACCGGCTTCATCAGTTGAGCTCCAGCAGAATTTCATGATGCGAAAATCGAGCCCCCGACGCGGAGTTCCGCGAAGCAAGGCCGCCAAAGTCGCCGACTCAAACGGCCGGTTTGCTACGCCGCGCCGGGTCCCCTCAGTGATTGCCGTGTCAAAGCTGCGCGTCGAGCGCGATGCCGTCATCCTTGAGTCGATCGACTGGAAGGTCGAACGCGGACAGCATTGGGCGATCCTGGGCGCGAATGGCTCGGGAAAGACTTCGCTGCTGAGCACTCTCACAGGCTACATGCCCCTGACGGGCGGCGAGATTTCCGTGCTGGGCGAGATTTACGGCCGTACGGATTGGCGCGATTTGCGCAAACGGGTCGGCATCGTAAGTTCGAGCATCCACCAGTTGGTCGAGGGTCATCATACGCCACTCGACACTGTCATCGGCGGACGTCACGCGATGATAGGCATGTGGGGCGAGGTGCGTGCCGACGAGCGCGCCAAGGCGCTAAGGATCCTCCGCCAAATCGAGGCCGAAGCGATCCGCGATCGCCCCTGGCGAGTGCTGTCGCAAGGCGAGCGGCAGCGCGTGCTGATTGGAAGAGCGCTGATGGCTCGTCCGGAACTGCTGATTCTCGATGAACCATGTGCCGGCCTCGACCCTGTCGCCCGGGAACATTTTCTGCAGTTTATCGAACGTTTGGCCCACACCCGCGGCGCTCCGACCCTGGTGCTGGTAACGCATCATGTCGAGGAGATTATGCCCGCTTTCTCGCATATCCTGGTTTTACGATGTGGCGGCGTGCTCGCGGCCGGGCTCAAGAGTCGAGTCCTCACCTCCGGCACACTGTCACATGCCTTCAACGCCCCGGTAAGATTGCGGCGCAAGCACGGCCGCTATTCGATGACCGTCAGCGCGACTCTCGAAGTGGTGATCTAAAGCCGAAGCGGGTGGTAAGGTCTTCGCCCACCTGCGAGGTTCACCTACTCTGCGTCCTCACGCCGGTCGTGGCTCACACTCGCCCGGCCGTTACGAAGTGACCTCAAAATATCGGTTTTGGTCACGATCCCGTCGAGCCCGCCATTCGGTGAGCCTACCAGCAGCATTTGCTGCGAATCTTCTTCAGCCAGCAGCCGCAACGCTTCCATCGTATCGCACGATGGTGCGACCCGCTCGGGGGTGCGATTGCACACTTCGCCGACTGTAACCTCTCCCCACCTCTCAGGCGGGAAGTGAGTTAGCATCCACACGGCAACGGTACCGACGGCCATGTCACCGTCGTAGACCGGAAAAACCGCGTGCCGATGATGCGCGGCTGCCCCCTGGGCGAAGTCCCGCAGCGAAGTGCTGGTCTGGACGGAGACGATCCGTCGTTGCATCACCTCGCTCACCCGGATCCCTGCGATACCGCTGAATTTCACCACTTCGTGAAGACGCTGATCGCCCGATGCGGAGGCCTCGCCCGAAATCGCATAGGCGCAGGCCGCCCCAATCAGACTCGGGATAATAAAGGAATGACCGCCGGTGGTCTCGGCGACAAAGACCACCGCGGTGAGCGGTGTCTTGTAGCCAGCCGCAATGAACGACGCCATCCCGACCGCCGCGAACAGATCGAAGGTCGGCGTGTGAACGATCGACTGGGCGAAGGCGCTGCCGAGCGCACCCCCGGTCAGGAACAGCGGCACGAACATCGCGCTAACGCCGCCGACGCCGAGCGAAAAAAGCGTCGCCGCGAGTTTCAGGACGGCAAAAAATACCAGCTCCAAGCTCGAATGAGGCTGCGTCAGCACCATCCTCACTGCTTCATAGTTTGGCCCGATCGGAATCAGGCCGCCGGGGAAAACAGCGACGAACAGGAGGCCGCATATCCCGGTCATCAGCCCGCCCGCCGCCATCTTATAGGTGTGTGGAATACCCAGATTGATCATCAAGCCGCGAAAGCGCCGAAAGGTAATCGTGAACACCATCGCGATGATTCCGCAGCCAATGCCAAGCGCGGCCGACCATGCGAGGTCGATGGGCCGGAAACTGATGGTCCCGAGGAATCCGAAGAGCGGCTCAGGCCCAATCAACGACGCCAGCGTCCCGTACGCGACCACCGACGCAATCAGTGACGGCAACAGCGCCTCGTGTGCGAGGTCGTCCTTGTACGGCATTTCCAGGGCAAACACGATGCCCGTCAGCGGCGCCCGGAAAACCGCCGCCATGCCCGCCGCCGCGCCGCACATCAGCATCAGCCGCCGATCTCGCGGCTCGAGCCCAAAGCGTTCCAGCTTGGTCCATAACCATGACCCGATAGCTCCGCCGCCATAGATGCTCGGGCCTTCCAGCGCGGCGCTCCCTCCGGAGGCGACCGTTGTGATTGCGGCCAGCAGCTTCCAGAAGAACGGCCGCATGTTTATGTCGCCTTGATGCTCGTGATAGGAGCGGATGATCTCCTCGGTCGAATGTTCGTCGGGGTCCGGAGTAAGGAACTGCATGATAAGGCCGGTTATGACAAAGCCGGCCAACAGCCCGGGAACGATTAACCAGTGATGCGCCAGGTAGAAGGGCAGAATCCTCGCCCATAGGAGTTCCAGGATGATCAGGGTGATGCCAGAAATCACGACGCCGGTCGCGACTCCGATGATCGGTGCCACCAGCAGCCACTTCTGGATATCGCGGGAGTAGGTTTCGCTCAGATCCTTATGGACGAGAGCGGTGTAGCGCCGCAAACGCGGACGATTCAGCAGGTTCGAATCCAGAATTGAGTCCAGAACGTCCAAAGGGAAAAAGCTCCTTCCGGGTGGTCGTCGCGAAACGACGCTCCGCCGTATCGGAAATGAAACGCACGAAGCATTGAATGTATCATTTTTGCAAAGGCCGCGGCGGCAATGACAATCAAAATCAAAGCGCGACCCATTTCATCGTGGATTTGATCCTCGACGGGACGCACAAATACACGCTCCTCTTCGCTCCGCCCTCCTTGCACACACCTTAGCGCGGAAAGAAGAAGCGCCAGGTCAGTGGTCCTGATACAAACGAAGGGGCCTGCAGTTCGGACTATAGCCGCGGTCGCTTGGCACGCCAATTGGATCGAACGTAAGAGGGTCGATCGTGCTGATATCCAGTACTTCGATTCACTAGAGCGAACAGCGCGGTGTGTTCGCGAATCAACCTGCAACCGATGCGTGGGGGCTTGGATGGACGGCAACGAGGGGCGTTTCTCACCCGAGATCGGGGTTCGCGTATTGCTGGTCGAGGACAATAACGAACACGCTTTCATAGCCGTGACGGTTATCCGTCAACTGCTCGGCGAACTCAGCGAAGTAATCGTCGCCGAAAGTGCCGAGGAGGCGATCAATCTGATCGATCAGTTCACCGAGTTGGACCGGCCCGACCTGATGCTGGTTGATTTGCGCTTGCCCGACAACGGGGGCTTCGAGGTGCTGGCCGCGGCGCGTGGTCACGAACCGTGCGCGCAGGTACCGGCGTTCGTCATCACCAGCTCGCTCTACGACCGCGACGTGGCGCAAAGCTATCAGCTAGGCGCATCGGCGGTACTTTCCAAGCCGCTCTCCCGCGCCAGCCTGCGCGAGGAACTTATCAGGATCGGCAAGCTGCCGCCCAATCCGTCCGGTCTGCGCACCACCCGCTCGCACTAACTCCGCGCTACAATTCCGGCCAGCGATCGTTCCATGGCCGGGCTTGCTCGAAAGCGTGCGCCGCTTGCATCACCAGCGCGTCGCGATGACGCTCCGCGACGATTTGCAATCCGCAAGGCAATCCGCTCGAAGTGAAGCCGGCCCGCACCGATGCCGCCGGATGACCGCTGAAATTGAACGGATAGGTAAAAACCAACGCCTGCATCGGATCGTTGAGCCGCTGGCCATCGATCTCTGAAGGGGGCGGACCCGATGCGGCGAAGGCTTCGGTCGGTAGCGTCGGGGTAAGCAGCAGGTCGAAGCGGGAGAAGATGCCGCGTAGCCATTCGTTGAACTGGGTGCGGACGCGGAAGGCTTCGCCGTAGTCGCGCCAGGTGATTTGGTTGGCGCTCTCGACGCTCTTGAGGAACGAACGGCCGTATTCTTCGCGATGGCCCTCGAGGTAGCCATTGAGCATCGCGAAGGTCTGGCCCGAGCCGATTGTCCGCCAGGCAATCATCGTTTCGATCACCGGCTCGTTCAGCGCCGTGACCTGGTGCCCCATTTCCTCGAAGGTGGCCGCTGCAGTCTCGACCGCCCTCCGCACGTCGGGCTGCATCGGACGGCCGAAATCGGGATGAAACCCGATGCGCAGCTTCCTGGGTAATCGCTCCAACGTTCCGCGAAAGGAAATTCCCGGATGCGGCAGCGAAGCCGGATCCGACGGATGGTAGCCAACCACTGCGTCGAGGTACATTGCGGCGTCGCGTACGGTGCGCGTGATCGGCCCGTACATCGCAAAATCCACCCATTGCGTCATGCCCAGCCGCGGTCCGGAGGGGATCAATCCCTGGGTCGGCTTGATGCCAAACGAACCGGTGTAGCAGGCTGGAATACGGATCGAGCCGCCCCAGTCCGAAGCGGTCGCCAGCGACACCATCCCCGACGCAATCGCAGCGGAACTGCCGCCCGAGGAGCCCCCGGGAGTGCGCTCGAGGTTCCAAGGATTGCGCGTCACTCCAAACAAGAGATTGCGAGTGAACGCCATGTGACCCCATTCCGGTGTGTTGGTTTTGCCAACCGCGATAGCACCGGCGGCCTTGAGGCGTGCGACTTCGATCGAATCCTCGTTCGCGAGATTGTGCTTGAAAGGCACCGAACCGAACGTCGTCGCCATCCCCGCAACCGACTCGAGATCCTTGACGCCGAACGGCAGGCCGGCCAGCGGACCGACTTCTTCGCGCCGCGCAATCTTCTCGTCGAGCGCGCGCGCTTCGGCCATCGCTTCGTCGCCCCGCAGCGCACAAAAGGCGTTGATCTTCGGGTTCAGGCGCTCGATCCGTTCCAGGGTCGCCGCCATCAATTCACTCGGCTTAAGCTCGCGCCTTCGAATCCTCGCCGCCAGCTCGAATGCCGAAGTCCAGTGGAGCTCGCTCATCGACGCCTCCCGAACCCGATCAGGATTTCTCCCGCGGCCATTTATTTTCCATTCTCCGCCAGAATTTTTGCGGCGGCGCTTTCAACCACAGTGCCCTTGAAGAAATCCGGATTGCCGCCCGCCCATAGCTTGACCGGATTGACACAAACGAAATCGCGGAAGTCGTCTTCGCTGATGAGCCCATCGTCGACCAGCTCATGCGCCTCGTGCAGCACGCCGGTCATGTCGGGAACATCGAAATGGCCGATGTCCGATCCGAACACCGCGCCCAGGCGCGCGCCGAAAGGATTGGCCTTGCGGCTGAACGCCCACGCGTTGCAGGGATCGTCGGACTCGCAACCGAAATAGAAGCGCGGAACGAACAGCTCGCGGATATCCTCGGGATGCTCGATACCGCAGGCGGCGAAGTCGTCCAGCGATGCATCGGGATCGGCGGTCCTGGGCGACAACTCGCCCGATTCCTTCCGCAACTGTTCGGCCTGCTCCCCTGCGCCCAAGGTCCCGTACTGCTGGAACAGCTTGATCAGCTTGTCGCGATCGAGGTTCGCCGGATCGATATCGACGAGCGCCGCCGGGTTGCGTTTTTTCCAATGGCCGATCAGGTCGCTGTAAAGCATACAGCCCCAGCCGACGCCGCCTTCGAGAAAGGCGAACCGCAGCCCAGGAAAGCGCCTTGTCACCCCGCCGAGAAACAACGCTTTGCAGACCGCTTCACCGGCGACGCCGAAATGACCGATGTGGTTGTAGACGGCGTTGGAGGGCGAAACCCGCGTGCCCACGCCCTTGGTGACCGAATGGAAGCTCGGCGCCACACCCAGCTCGACGCATTTCTTCCACACCGGGTCGTAGTCGTGCTCGCTGTCGAGCGCGAGCATATCGAGCCATTCGTTGTAGCGCGGATTGGGCTTGCTCGAAACGATCGGGCGGCGGATCAGGCTCGCCATCATCGCGACCTTGAGCCCGAGCTTGCGCACCGCGAACTCCAGCTCCTCGACCGCTTCCTGCGGCGTATGCATCGGAATGACCGCCGCGGGCGTCAAGCGATCGCGGTATTCGCGAAACAGGTCCGCCGAGAAGGTGTTAAAGGCCCGGCACGCCACCTGCCGCAACTCAGGGTCGGGAATAAACGGCGCGCGCAATCCAGCGGACGGGTACAGCACCGCGAAATCGAAGCCGAACTCGTCCAGGCGCTGGTAAAGCAGTTTCGGCAGCATCGCGGTCGCGCGGTCGAGCGTATGGCGCGTCGGCATCCCCCACCATACCGGCTGATCGAGACGGCGTTCGCGCCGTTCCTTGAGAGGAATCGTCAGATGCCAGAATTCGGTCGGGCGCGACTTGAAACCTTCGAGCGCCTTGGTCCCTCCGACGTTCTTGAGATAGTCGGCGACCTGCGGGCCGAACTCCACCCAATGGCCGTCGGAGTCGATCACTGGATGATTCAAACGGGCGCGCAACGCGTCCGCCGCGGAGTGCTTGCTCGACATGATAGGCCTCCATCCGTTGGCCGCCCTCGGCGGCCGACAAAGCCCGGCGAGCAGCCGCCGGTTACTTCCAGAGTTGCGAGATCATTTCGGTATCCAGGTACGCCGTGCCCTCGCGCACCTTGCCGTTCTCGACCCGCATTACCCAACAATAGGTCTGGTTGTAGAGCGTGCCGTTCCGGCCAGTGGCGCGGCCTTCCCATTGGACGAAGACCTTGTCGCCGTCGGCGCTGACGTCGCGGATAGTCGGCTGGATCGCGCCGGAGATCTTTTCGCCCAACGGTTTCACTGCGCCTTCGACGAATTCGCGCTTGCTGAAGTAGGTGCGCGAGACCGGGGTGCTGCCGATTACCGTCCAATGCACGTCATCGGCCAGCAGATCGAACACCGCGGAGCCCTCGCCGCGCACCCATGCGGTGAAGGCGTCCTGGATGAGTTTTTTGTTTTCGGCGGTACCCATGGATCGCGTCCTCCGGTTCGCTTGATAGTCGATGG
>DATEGX010000270.1:0-2875 GCA_035279875.1 Binataceae bacterium (SeqCode) | reverse complement strand
CGGCGGGTCAGCGAGCTGGTTCCGCGAGGTGCTCGATTACTGTGCCTTTAACGCGCTGCGCAGGGCGTTGGTGCCCTGGGCGCCGGGCCGCAAATAGACCACGAACTTGGCTACCTTACCTGCCCGGTCGATTGTAAAGATATCGACCGCGGTTTCGGTGTATTCACCGGTCTTTTTGTCCTTGTTCTCGAGTTCGAGGATGCACTGATCACCTTGCTCGAAATAGTTGGCGGCGCGCAACTCGGGCTTAAGGATGGGCAGAAAGCGTGCGTAGAACTTGCCGATATCGCTGGCGCCGCGGCGGGTCTTGCCATCCGGACCCAGGTACACGGCGTCGTCGGCAAAGAGTCCGCCAACGGCGTCGTATTTGTGCTCGTCAATCAGTTTGACGTAACTACGCGGGGTCGTGCACACCCCGCCGGTGGACGACGCGTCCCCGGCGAAACGAGGGCCTTGCGCATTGGAGGCAGAGGGTAATGCAATGCCGAAAATGACCCCCATCAGAAGGATAAATGCGGTCGGCTTTATCGAGGAACTCCAGGCCTTTTGGTCCACCATGCGGATGCGTCCTTTCCGGGTGCGAAGGGGCTAAGCTACCACATGATGACTGCGGGGTGGATGAGCCGAAGAAACCGTGCGAAGAAATGTCTTTGGTCTTGGCAGAGTGCCAGTTAATTGGTCTAGAGCGTTGCGGCGGTCACGAGACGCATAAATTGCTTCATCGGGATCGGGGATACAATCACGCTGACGAAATCGCCGTAACCGCCAACATTGATCAGGCATACGCTGTAGCCATGATAGCGGTAGAACAGCATGTGATGGCTGTCGCGGTAGATGCCCGCAGGCGCCTTGAATCCGCTGGTCTGCCGGAACATGCACATCACGCCCGCCTGGTTGCCACGAAACCACGTGTAGGTGACGGGGGTGCCGTCGGCCAGATGCTCGAAACGGCCGCCGACCAGCTTGAAGCCCTCCGGTCCGAAATCCCACATATACGAGGGCATGCCGTGCTCGATGTAGGCGGTCAGCAATAGCTGCATCGACCCTGAGGGCACGTTGGGGCGGAAATTCGTCAGCGAGGCCTGATAGTTTTCGATTGCCAGGTCGAAATCGGGCACCGCCGGAGAACGGCCAGGGCCAGCTTTCAGAACGAAGATCAGCATCCCGGCGCAGAGTGCTGCGGCAATTGGAAACGCGGCGCCAGCCTTCAACCAGGCCCACCGGCTTGGACGAGCATCAAGCGAATCCGCGCGGCGCCACAAGCGCTGAGGATCGAGCCAGATTGCGCCAGCCAGCGTTGATAGCGCCACGATAGAAGCCGCGGCAACGATTCCAGCGCCGATTGAGCTGGGTGAGCCGCCTGGCGGAAGCGTGAAAAGCTGCGCGCCGAATGCGAAGCTAAGTGCGGCGCAACCGGTCAGCGCTCCGGTTAGGCGCGAATGCAGAGGGACGCCGAGTTGGGCGGCCCGGAACAGGCTCAGCCATGGCAAAGCGGCGAACCCGGCCAACTCGACCATTGAAGGCCATAGGCCGAGCGGCGATGCCGCCGCCGGCGGTCCGAAGCGCAGTGTCAGCGCGGCGACGAAAATCCCAATCGAGAGCAGCGTCAGCTCCGCCACCCCAGGTTCCCGGCCGGGAATCGAGCTGTCCAGCGCTAGCCATGCGAAGGCGACACTGCCGAGCATGAATCCCGTAATGGCGAAAGAATAGGCCGGGAACCGAATCAAGGCGGCGGTGTTGAATTGTCCGAGGACGAGTGCGCTGAGGCCCAGGATGACGACTTCGAGCCCAATCCATAGCCCAAGCCGGGCACCGACTGGCCACACGCGCTTAACCGGCCCGAAGTCTTCGAACAAATGAGCTATGGTTGCTTCGTAGTCTATTTCGCGAGCCGTGGGCATCTTTCTAACGCAACATGGACCTCTTTAGGGATTCGTAAGCTCTATGCACGCGCACCTTCATCGAACCGACGGTCGTGTTGGCGCGCCGCGCGGCCTCGGCAATCGAAAGGCCGGCCAGCTTGGTCAGCTTCAACGCCTCGATTTGGTTCGCCGAGAGCTGGTTAAACCCTTCCTGGAGCTCGAGGGCGAGACTCGATCCGTCTTCGGCGGACATCTCAGGCGTATCGCTCGACGGTTCGAGCCATCCGGTCTGTTGCCGGCTGCGGCGGAGATAGGTGGCGGCGACGTTGCGCACGATTGCAAACAGCCAAGGCTCGAACGGGCGCGACGGTTGATAGGTATGGCGGGACTTGAAGATCGCGATCAGCGCCTCCTGGCAAACATCGTCTACTTCGGCCTGATCGATCATACGCCTGCGCACAAAACGCGTGATAAGCGGGCCAATTTCCGCAAAAAGTACCTGAAACGCCTCCTTGTCTCCCTCCTGAGCGCGTTCCATGAGCCGCGCCCGGCCCAGGCTCTTTGCCTCGTCGTCTAACGCCACCATTGAGACAATTGGCAGTAATACTGCCGAAGGTTACTTCGTGCTCGAAGCGGCGTTGTCGAAGAGCCGTGAGGAAGCGCTGAAGTGTTCGCATAGCCTTTGGCGAAAATGGTGAAATTTGACTCTTTGAATGGCTTTAGCTCCCTCTTCTTTTCCGGAGTTATACGCAGTTCGGTATGATGTTGGCCTGATCGCGACGCCAAAGCCAATGTCTTCGCAAAAGGAGAAAACCTGCGGAATCGGCTTCCGGCGTCGCCTACTACCTATAGCCGCGGCCTTGGTTGTCGCGTATATGCTTGCGGCGGCCCCGGTTAGTCCTGCCGCTCCAGGAACGGAAATCGCGCCCGGCAACATAATTACCCTTCAGAACTGGCGGCGATATCGGAGCCTCATGTCCGAGGGCTTGATTGCGCTGTTCGAGGGGCGACAT
>DATEGX010000269.1:0-11985 GCA_035279875.1 Binataceae bacterium (SeqCode) | reverse complement strand
CGATGCCTCATTTGCTGATCGCCGGCGAGACTGGTACCGGCAAGTCGGTTTCGATCCACACAATGATCTCGTCGATACTGTTCAACGCCACCGCGGACGACGTGCGGTTCATTCTGATCGATCCGAAAATGCTTGAGCTGTCGGTCTATGAAGGTATTCCCCATCTGCTCGTGCCGGTGGTGGTGGACCCGGAGAAGGCAGCCGCGGCCCTTCTATGGGCGACCCGCGAGATGGAGACGCGCTACCGGATGATGCGCGATCTCGGCGTGCGCAATATAGACGGCTACAACAATACCATTGGCGAAGGCGCAGAACTGGTCGAATTGCGCCGTGGTACGACCGCCGAGAATGCGGGTGAGAGCGGCGATTGGGTCGATACCCCGGTCAAGCATCATAAACTGCCCAAGATCGTCATTGTCATCGATGAGCTCGCCGATCTTCTGCTGAGCGAAGGGAAGTCCGTCGAACGGGATATCACGCGACTGGCTCAGAAGGCACGTGCCGCCGGCATCCACTTGATACTCGCCACGCAGCGTCCGTCGGTCGACGTTATCACCGGGCTGATCAAGGCCAATCTGCCGGCGCGAATCTCATTGCAGGTGACCTCGCGCGTCGATTCGCGAACGATTCTTGACTCGATAGGTGCGGAACGACTGCTCGGCGCAGGCGATATGCTCTTCATGCCGCCGGGGACGGCCAAACTTCGTCGTTTGCATGGGCCGTTCGTCTCCGAGACCGAGATTCGCAAGGTTTGCGACTTCCTCTGCGCTCAGGGCGAACCCGACTATCATATGGAAATTCTTGAAACCGCCCAGCCAGGCGATGGTGACCCGTCAGGCGCGGACGAACGCGACGAACTATATGACGAAGCGCTGCGAATCGTGCTTGAGACGGGGCAGGCGTCGATTTCAATGATTCAGCGGCGGCTAAGAATCGGCTACAACCGATCGGCCCGGATGGTCGAGCAGATGGAGCGCGAGGGCATCGTGACGCCGCCTGACGGGGCCCGGCCACGCGAGGTAAGGATGCGTGACCAGAGCTAGGAGGCAGGAGTGGTCAATTCGAGTTAGAATGGTTACCTGTCCGCGAATCTCGCCATGCCCATGCCAGATCTCAGCCGCCTTGTTGGTCGCAGACTTTCAGCCAATCCCGGCGGTGTCGGCGATTTGGCTACCTTGTCTCTGACCCGGCGCACAAAAGGGTCGCGTAGCGACCGATTAGCGTCTATCGCAATCCTTGCGTCGTTGGTCGCGATCGCAGGATCGGTGAGCATCGGGGTGAAAAAGGTGGGTGGGGCGGTCACGCCGGCGAACGTAGATGCTCTCGTCGCTCAGTTGCAACGTCATTACCAGGCAACCCAATCATTCAGCGCAAAATTCAAGGAAACGGTAACCCGGGCGGGTGGGAACCCGGTTGAGCGCAGCGGCGTTATCTCCTATCAGAAGCCCGGGAAGCTGCGATGGGATTTCGCGACGCCGCAGCCGGAAACAATCGTTAGCAATGGCAAAACGATCTTTGACTACGATCCTGGACTTAACCAGGTGGTCGAGACGCCCCTGCATCAGGCTCTGAAGAGCCAGGCGGCTGCCGCTTTTCTGCTGGGGGTCGGCAATCTTCAGCGCGATTTCAAGGCAACTCCGGTGGCGAGAGGCGCTGCTACCGGTCTCGACGAGGTCGCGTTGACTCCTAGGGGAGGGGGCGAACAAATCGAGGTGGGAATCGACCCTGGGACCTACAACATTGCGACTTTGGTAATCGGCGATTCGATGGGCAACCGCACCGAACTGACTTTTACAGAAATCGAACTGAATAAGCCGCTACAAGCGTCACAATTCGAGTTCACACCTCCCGGCGGTGCCGATATCGTTAACTCCCAAGGTGGGCAATAGCCGGTCGCTCGGCCTACATACCGGCCAAGCGTACGCGCGCCTGCTTGCGGCAGAGGCAATGGTGCTATGGCGGCAGGCATCAAAGTTGATTGCGCGCTTGCCGTTCAGCGAGTAGACATAAAGCCCCCAAGAGGTGCTGCGGTTTGGTAATGGAAAGGGTCCATCTGCTGACGCTCGGATGCCCCAAGAATCTTGCTGACAGCGAGTTGATGCTCGGGATGTTGGCCAATGCGGGTTACGAGATTACTACCAACCCTTGCGACGCGCAGGTGCTGGTAGTCAACACTTGCGCCTTTATCGAGGCGGCCAAGAAGGAATCCATCGATGCGATACTCGAGGCGGCCGAGATAAAGCGGCAGGTGCCCGGCCGGCGCCTCGTCGTGGCGGGGTGCATGGCGCAGCGTTACGGCGCGCAACTGGCCGAAGAGATGCCCGAGGTCGACGTATTTGTGGGCACTGGCAATTTCCTCGATTTGCCGGATTTGCTGCGTCGTACCGAAACACCCGAAGGCCGGCCGGTTCCGTATACTGGTGCGGCTCATTTGTTACCGCGCGCCGATGCTCCACGAGTCAAAACCGGGGATTTCTTCAGCGCCTATCTGAAAATCTCGGAAGGCTGCAATCATAAGTGTGCGTTCTGCATAATCCCGCGGATTCGCGGACTGCACGAAAGCCGCACCGTCACCGACCTGGTCGAAGAAGCGCGCAGGCTGGCCGACGGTGGTGTTCGTGAGCTGAATCTTATCGCCCAGGACCTCACCGCCTACGGACGTGATCTGATGCCAAGGAGTTCGCTCGCCGAACTCCTCGGTCATCTGAACAAAATCGATGGGTTACGTTGGATCCGCCTGCTTTATTGTTATCCGAACTTCGTCACCGACGCGCTATTGGATACCGTGGCCAGGTTGCCAAAAGTGGTAAAGTATATCGATATGCCACTCCAGCATGCCGACGACGCTATGTTGCGGGCGATGCGTCGCGAGCGCTCCGGCGACGCACTCAGGAAACTGCTGGACCGCATCCGCTCGCGGGTGCCGGGGGTCGCGCTGCGGACTTCCTTTATCGTCGGGTTTCCTGGTGAAACCGACAACGCCTTTGAGCGACTCGTGGATTTCGTGCGCGAGCAGGAGTTTGACCGGGTGGGCGTTTTTACTTACTCGCGAGAGGAGGGAACTGCAGCCCATTATTTTGCCGACCAGGTGCCTGAGCGAGTGAAACGCCGGCGCCGGGCGCATCTCATGGAAACGCAGGCGGAGATTTCTTTGCGGCGTAATCGCGGCCAGGTCGGCCGCGAGCTTGAAGTGTTGGTTGAGGGACCGATGCCTGGGCGCGCCACGCGACTTCGCGGGCGAACTTCCGGGCAGGCGCCGGAGATCGACGGGATGGTGGTGTTGCGAGGCGAGGCTGAGCCCGGTGAGTTCGTGCGCGCCAAAATCGGCAAGGCCCTCAGCTATGACCTCGTGGGAGAGGTCGTCGGCGCGCTTTAGCGCGAAAGGTGACGGGCGATGACGAAAAAAGCGGCGGCAAATCGAAAGAAGTTCCTGGCCGACCTCAGACAGCATCTGCTCGATGTGAAGGTTAAGCTGGTTGAGGAAATGGAGTCGGAGCTTAAGGCGGAGCGCGAAGGCAACAAGGACGAAGGGATGGACACCTACGACCTTGCCTCCGAAGAGCGCGATCGCGAGATAAACTTCATCCTGTCTGACCGCGAGCGCAACAAGGCCAGAAATATCGACGATGCGCTCCAGCGGATGGACGACAACAGTTATGGCGTGTGCGATTCATGCGGACTCGAGATCGCCGAAGAGCGGCTGCAGGCGATGCCGTTCACGCGCTTGTGCCGCGATTGCCAGCAGGACCAGGAGCGCGAGGCTAGATCGCAGCGCCGTTTCGAAGATGAACGCAATACTTATCGCAAGCTGGGTTCAACCGACGCCGACGAAGAAAGCGCCTAAGTGGTGCTAACTAGGCTAGCCATTGCGACGCTCGGAAGGCGAGGGCCATCGCCAGCCAAGTGGGTGCTAGCAAAGTTCGACAGAAAGCATCGCCGCTCCGTTAGCTCGGCAAATTGCATCGTTCGACCTTTACCAACGGCTTTCATGCAGGCATCCTAGCGTGAGCGGCGTGATTCGGACTTGATACCGACGGCATCGTAACGGGACGCCGTACAAAACTGTTGCATGAGAATCTTCAGGGAACTCGAACCCAGCGAAGGCACTGACGCATCCGCGGCTGAGCAGGACGGGCGTGTTCGCGACAACCTGGCTGCAATACGCACGATCGTTGGTTTCGGGAGCGCACGCGGGGGAGTTGGCAAGAGCGCACTGGCGATAAATACTGCGGCGACCTTGGCACTCCTGGGCCGCAAGGTCGGGATCCTCGATGCGGATCTCAATTCGCCGAGCATCGTCGCGATGCTGGGGATGAAGACCGGACGGCGGGCGTTTACGTCCGCTGAAGTCGAGCCTGGAGCTGGTCCGCTTGGGCTGCGGGTTGTCAGCAGCGAATTTCTTCCCGAGGGCGAGCCGCCGCCCGTCAGTTTCGTCGATTTAGACGAGCCCTCGGCTGGCGTTCCCCAAAACGGCGCGCATCCTAACGAGCTTGGTTTTCTCGCGACGATGCGGCGGCTTCTCGGTGCTACGCGCTTCGGTCCCTTGGATTTGTTGCTGGTCGATCTAGCTCCTGGGTTGGAGCAGATTTACCGGCTGCTTAAACTCGTTCCGAGCGCCGGAATCGTTCTGGCCTGCCACCCCTCCGAGCTTTCGGCCAGGAGTATCAGGTCCGCGATTGATCTCGCGCTGCGAAATTCCGGCGCGATGATCGGCGTCGTCGAGAATATGGCCGGTTTCAATTGCGATGGGTGCCACGTGGTGCGGCCGCTGATGCCTTACGGGTCAGTCGGCACGTTCGTGCGCGAGGCCGCCGTGCCCTTGTTGGAGAGATTGCCGTTCGATCCTCGTTTCGCTGAGACTTGCGACCGGGGTGTGATTTTCGTGCGTGAGTACCCGGATACCCCGCTAGCCAAGCAACTCGTCGCGCTGGCTAACTCGATTGGCAAGTCCGCTCGTGCACGTTTCGCAGTTGAAGCGTCGCCGAGCGCCTAAGCCAGCTTTATTCCTGCTCGAGTTCCTCACCGTTCTGAGTATCTGCCGTCAGCCCGACGCGGCGGGAAAACTCGTACATCCCGGCGCCAGTCAGCTCGCCCATCCGATATTCAGCGAAGCCGAGCAGAGTGTGAAGCCGCGTGCCGTCAGGACCCGGCCGCGAGAGTGTAACGAACGTTCCCGGCCGACCGGTGATTGAGAGCCGATCGCCGCTCGCCGCGGACGCGGTCGCACCAATTGATTCAGGTGGCACGGGCGGCGAGGCGACCTCGACCCGAATTTCAGTCAGATTGCAATCGTTCCACTGACCCGCGTGAAGCGACCTTGCGATCCGATGAATGTTCGCATCATCCGCATCGGTGATGCGCGCCTCGAAAGCATCGTGTCCGGCGGTTCCTTGAAAACCAGCCCAGACCATCCGGCGAGTGACGAATTTCTGCACGCCCAGTCCGGTGAACGAGGCGCCCACCCGGGCGACTGCGTCCAGATGATACGTCGCGCCTTTGATCGAGATAGTGCCGCGCAGGCGGCCGAAGGTGGCGTGTAAGGGCGCGACGCGTGGGAGCGCGCCATTTCCGCCGGAAGAATTGCGCGGCTCGTTGAAGATTGCTTCGAGCTGCGTAAGTACATCCCCGATAGGAAGCACTACTCCGTCGTCCAATTCGAGTCTCAGATCAACTTCCGTGGCAGGATCGAGACAGCCGGTCGCAAGCGCATGTTCCACACTCAGATAGGCGCTGCCGTCGTCCACGCTCACGGTTGGCCCGCGGAAGCGGAGGCCTCCGCCCGTCGTCGCTATCAGCTCCAGGTCTCCGATTGAAATTCGGTCGCGGTCGCGTTTAGCCTTTCCCTCGGCGGTAAACAGGGCGACGCGGCAACGATCGAACAAAATCATAATCCGCCCGCCGGCCGCACCCGGGCCGAAGTCGAAACTGACCATTCCCCCAATTTGCACGACGGGATCGTAGAACTCGACTCCCACCCGTGAAGGTGGTGCGTTCGACGCAATGACTTTTTTGACCGCGCGCGGCCGCGGCTCGCGGATGATGGGAATGCGACCTGGTAATGTTGCCGGGCTGTTATCAACTGGCGCAAAAGTCTCGCTAATCGCGGCAATCGCCCGCTCGCGAAACTCACCCGGCAGGCGCAATGCCACCGACATTTCGAGTTGCAGCGCGTCGATGGCTCCTGACGCGGCCACCCCTGCCAGGCGGCGCAACTGCGCTGGCCCGGCAGTCGCATGGCGAGGAGTAAAACCTTGAAGCAGATTTTGCGCGGCCCCTCCTGGATAGCGGAGACCGAAGGTCGGCTGAATTTGCGCCGCGCGCAGGCGCTCCGCCAATAAGTTCACTCGGCTGTGGATAAAGGCGTCGGTTGCCGAAACCTGCGCTCCCGCGGGCGGTAGCAGCCTGCCGGCGACTTCCCGGAGGCCGAGGCCGAAATCGACCCGCGGCTCGATGATGTTCCAACCGTGGATCAGTACAACGGTGGCATGGCCGTGATGACCGATCATCGCTGAGAGTTCGTCAGCGATCAGTTCGAGCAGCCAGGGCGCGCGCTCGACGAGTTGGGCGAGACGGTTGCAATCAATCTCATTGCGATCCATCGCCGCGTTGATCAACGCCGTTGCGCCTATCCGATGCGCGATCTGTCTGGTGATTTCGGCGGTTTCGAGGTCGTTGACTTTGGGATGCAACGTGGCGCGGGCGGCGGGACCGGCCCGCCCGCCATGCGGCGCGATCAACAGGACCGGCGCATCGCCGCGGATGGTTTCGAGCCACGCCGGTATCGCGGCGATGGGGCCATCCTGCAAGCTCATTTCAACGGTACGTCCTGCAGCTGCGCACGAAGCGGGGCGCGGCGCGCCGCGATTCGCGAGGGGTGTAAATACAGAGCGAATGACATAACGAAATAATAGACGATGAATGAGAGCGAAGTGTAAAGCAGAATTGGATTGTACGACGGCACTCGCGGTAGCATCGCGGCCGTCGCAATCGCCCAAACCACGCTGTAGGTCAGCGTCAGCGGACGGAGCGGGATGGTGCGATTCGGATAGATGAATTTGATTGGTAGGAAAACCGCGACTGCCAGTCCACCTAGCACCAATTCGTTCAGCAGAACGGGCAAGCGAAGGCAGTAAAGGTAGAAGGCCACCAGGTTCCAATACGAAGGGAAGCCAAGAAAGTAGTGGTCGGCAGTTTTCGCATCGCGGCGGCAGAAGCCATACGCGCTGGCGAGCACGACGAAACTGGTTACCACGAGCCCGCTCGCGTTATCGGCCACGACTCCCGCGCGGAGCATCAGCAATGCGGGGACGGCGACGTAGGTCATGTAATCGACCACATTGTCGAGCATGCCGCCGTCAAAAAGAGGGATCCGGCCTCGAACGTTCAGGGCGCGGGCAAGCGGACCGTCGGTCGAGTCGACGAAGAGAGCCAAGCCCATCGCGGCGAACGCGCCGGGGAAGTCGGCGCGCGCGATCAGGTCAAGCGCGACGAGGCCGGCCACCGCGCCGGTTGCAGTATAGAAATGGACCAGCCAGGCGCAATATTTCAGAACGGTTTCGCGCATCGGCGGCGACGCCGTTGCTTAGCGTCCTGGCTTCTGGTCGCGCGGTCCAAAATGAGCTTCGAGCACCGTCATGAACGGACCGCATGCGCGGCGCTTTTTGACGTGGGCCATTGCCTCGTCCAGCGACATCCCGCCGTTGGCCCGCAGCCAGGCGATTGCCAGCGTCGGCGCGCGATTGAGACCCGCGTTGCAATGCAGGTAAACGCGTTGCCGGTCGTCGACCAATTCCTCGAGGTCGCGCAGCGCAACGGCGAGGCGCGCGGCCATATCGTCCGCGCTGCCATCGCAAATTGGCGTGCGGACGAGCCTCACGCCGCTCTGTTTGCATGCCTCGCGCAGCGCAACGACGTCGATACCGTTGATCCGCAAATCCTCGTCGTCCTGAAGGTTGTGAATCGCAGTGACGCGATGCTCGCTCTTGAGCCAGCCGATATCGCTTAAGCGCGGATATTCGCCTACCAGCAGCGAATCGGTGATTTCACTGACAGAGGGCCGGCCGTTGCCGCGCGTGGGGCGTGCCTCGTGGTCTGAACGTTGCGTGAACCAGTCCATCGACGGCAATCATATCGTGCCGAAACGGCGTTAAGAAGCTGAATTCCAGGCTGGTCTGGTCAGCCGGATTTTTCGCTACAAACCTGTGGATTCCCGGCGTTGTGCCATTCGAGTAACCAGATCGAAGCGAGAAGCGAGGCCGCGCTCGCCACCTGGCGCGAGATCATCGCGAGCTCCCGTTGAGCGATCGCGCGGTCATATCCGGCTCGGCTGCGCGGTTCCGCCGCCCGCACCTCGCGGTCCGCGTCGATAACCTCGGTAACGTGGCTGTTGGCATCTTTTATCTCGCTCAATACCGGAGCCCATACGGAGTCTATGTTCACAGTATGGAGTCCCGGACGCGCCGTGGCGGCAATTTCGCCGACATAGTCATCCGCCGCGCCTTCGATTCGCGCGTGCACGCCGCGATCCGCATAGGTGTAACCATCATAAAACCTGGTCGAATGAAGCGGCATGCTCGCGTCGCCAACGTAATGCGCGAGGTAGCCGGCGTCGCGGATTAGTGCGTTGCAATCACGAGCGCGCGCGTCCGCGGCGACCGCCTGGGCGTAAGCCTCGATGGTCCAGGGCAGAGTGCCCGAGCGCTCCAGACGCTGGTCCCCATACCGGCGCTTCATTGCCGCAAAATCCGGGCTGAGTTTCGAGAACGGATCTGTGCCGAATTCCTCCAAATCTAAATAATGGCGAATTTGCTCGCTTCGGCCGTAGCGCGCCTTCAACACGGTGTCAGCCTCGATGGAATATTCCTCCAATGCTCGCTCATGACTCTGCAGACCTTCCCGCAACGATGAAGAAGGGAGGGTTTCGACCGCCAACCTGGTAATCAACTGATGCGTGTGTGAATCCCAGGCGCGGGCGTCGTGCGTGAACATGAGCAATGCAACTAGCGTCGCACCGATCAGGAAGAATTTCGGGCTCCAAAGCCTCGCCACCGGTTCAGGTTTCGCTCACGCCCGTTTGTGCGCCCGGCGGGCTGCGCCGCGACCCTTATGAGACGTTCGGCGTGTGCCGGCTGATTTTTCCTTTGCTGCGGCTTCACTCGCCCGCTTGGGCCGTGAAACGGCCTGGCCAAGGCTGGCAACCACGAGACGCATATGATCAGCAAGTCTGCGGTAAGCCCCCGAACCCTCACCGTCCTCGGCCATCGCGCGCAACTGCGCGTTGGTAATCACCGATCCGATCCGGATCTCAACTGCTGCGTGCCGCGGAAACAAGCTGCCTTTGCCCAGAACGGCGTGGGTGCCGTCGATACGGATTGGCAAAACATCGCATCCGCCGTGCAATGCGAGGAACCCGGCGCCACTCTTGAACTCATGGATCGCTCCGTCAGGTGAGCGAGTGCCTTCGGGAAACATCAGCACGCTGCGGCCGAGCGCCAGTTGACCGAGCGCCTCTTCGAGCGATTCGAGTTGCGCGCGTTCGCGGTCGAAAGCAATCAACCGGGTGAAATTGGTCATCACAAAGCGACGGATGCCGTTGTTGAAAAAATAATCCTTGGCGGCGAGCACCACCAATTCGCGGCCCATCGTCCCGAGCGCATAGCCGACCAAGCCGAAATCCACATGACTCGAATGATTGGCAACGACCAGGACGTTGCGGTTCGCGGGAATATTGCCGCGGCCCATGATCCGCGGCTTGAGCCAGCGGTCGAACGCCAGATGCATCGAGCGCCGGAACGCGGTTTCCCCTACGCGTCGCAGCGCTGCCGGAAGCGCAACCACGTAGGGCCGGCCGAATTGCGAGTACGAAGGGAGGCGCGGACGATTCTGGCCCTCGCCGATCACGCGCTGCAAATCCTCGATGGTGCTGAGGTTCGAAAGTTCCTCGCCGCTCAACTCCCGCCCGGCCTTGATCGCGATATGTTCGACCAGTTCGGCGAGCGCCAGCGAATCCAGCCCGAGGTCCTCGATTAGCCGCGTCGCCGGCGAAATCGCCCCGACGTCGCTCACGACCTGTGCCAGCGCCTGCGCCAGCCAGGGCTCGATCTCGGTGCTGACGGTCGCGCGTTCGCCGGCATGGCTTTCGAGCATGCGTCGCAGAATCGTGACGACTTCGGCGCGCTTGACCTTGCGGGTGCGCGTGCGCGGCAACTCGGCATCGGTAAAGCGCAGGATGCGGATGCGTTTGTGCGGATTCAGCCCCGCGCTGACCTTCTCGAAATGCTCGCGCAGGCGGTCCTCGACCGTGCGGCGGCTCTCGCCGCGCGAGTAGGCGGGCACCACCAGCGCGGCGACCTGCTCGCCCTGCGCGACCTTGAGCCCGACCACCGCCATTTCCCTGACGTACTGCGAATGACCGTAGGCTTCCTCGAGTTCGTCGATGTAGATGTTGTTGCCGCCCGAATCGACGATAACGTCCTTGGCCCGTCCCACGATGAAGAGCCGCCCCTCCTCGTCGATGCGGCCGAGATCGCCCGTATGCAGCCAGCCATCCTTGAGCACCTCGTCGGTAACGGCTTGGCTGCGGAAGTAGCCGCTCATGATATTGGCGCCCCGCGCGACGATTTCGCCTACCTCGCCGTCCTGCGCCGAATCGAGCCGAATCTCGACCCCGGCCAGCGGTTTGCCCACCGCCCCCGGCACCAGCGCATCCTCCGGGCGCGCCACGCTCAAAACCGGCGCCGACTCGGTCAGGCCATAGCCTTCGAGCAGCTTGATGCCGATGTCGTTGAAGAACTGAGCGACGCGTTGCGGCAGGGCCGCTCCGCCACTGACCGCCAGCTTCAGATGACCGCCGAGTGCGGTATGCGCCTGGCGAAAGATTACATTGCCGAGGTTGAGGTGATAGTCGGCGTCGAGCCGGCGATTCAGATCCCGCAGACCGTCGAAGGCCGCCATGAAAAACGGGCCGTGCGATTCGACTTCGTCCAGGATGCGCCGGTGAACTGCCTCCCAGAGGGCCGGCACGCCGATAACCGCCGTCGGCCGCACGTCGGCCAGCGTACGCGACAGGCTCGCCGCGTCGACCCCGAGCGGATACACGATTCGCGCGCCACTGGCTATCGGCAACAGCATCCCGCAGGTAAATTCGAATGTATGATGAAGCGGCAGCAGCGACAGCACCACGTCGTTGCTGTCCAGAGCGAACACCCGCCCGAGCATCATGACCTCGGCGGTGAAATTCCCATGCGTAAGCATCACGCCCTTGGGTGCGCCCGTAGTCCCGGAAGTGAATACGATCGACGCCAGGGTCTTGCGATCGGCTGCGAAGGGATTTTCTGATTTGCCGCGCAGCAGGAACGGCCGGCGGATTTCGCCAAGCTCGATTTCACTAATTCCCGCGTACGCGTCGCGAACCGCGCTGCCCAGCCGCGCCGCGCATTCCGCCGAGACCAGTGCGGCGCGCGGCTCGGCGATTCGGCAGATAGCGGCAAGCTCATCGCCAGCGATCAAGTGATCGAGCGGAACCACCACCGCCCCGGCATATAGAATCGCGAAGTAGGCCAGCACCCAGTCGGGCGAATTTTCGCTGACTAGCAGAACGCGATCGCCCGGCTTGATGCCGCGCGTGGCGAGCAACAGGCCGGCGCGGTAGGCGCCGTCGCGCAGCTCGCGATAGGAAATCGAAACGCGCTGACCAGAGGGTTTGCGCGCGTCGAGAGCAGGGCGTGCGCCGTAACGTTCCGCCGCGCGATCGAGCAGGTCGACCAGGGTTTTGTGCCGCAGCAGCGGCCGCTGGCGTCCGCGCGTATGCAATTCGAGCTGCGGGAAAATGTGGCGGCGCAGGCCCGGCAGATGGACGTTCATCCAGTAGTCGTTCCAGTCGATCCGCGCCGGATCGAAAGGATGACAGGCGATATCCGCCGCGCTCATCGCGCCATAAAGCTCGCGAATGTTTCGCCCGTGAAAGGTATAGACCAGTTCCTGGAT
>DATEGX010000268.1:0-4454 GCA_035279875.1 Binataceae bacterium (SeqCode) | reverse complement strand
TAACAAGTCTTCCTGGCACGTCCTCCGTCATGGTCCGGCAGTCGCTCCGAGCTGGGCTTATGTCTGCAGGAGGCAATCGCACAGACACATCGATCGACGTGCGTCACGGAGTAGGAGAGCGCATTTATGAAGATCGAGCTTTTCCGGTCGCATATTGAGATCTACCCGGAAGGGGCCGCGGATCTCGCATACATTGAAGACACGCTCGGGATGCGCCGGGCGGGCAATCGGATCTTGCTGATTCGCCTGGATCATGGGCCGGGGCCGACGCCTCTGATACGCCTGGTAGCGGGCCGGAAATCGCGCTCGATCGCGCAACTTCCGACGCCGGACCCGGACCGCGAGTAACCTGGAGTTGGCAACGATGGGAATTCGCCCTGATGATCTGCCTGAGCAGGCCATCAGGTTGAGGCGTTGCTAGTCGAAGCCACCATTGCGGTGCGAGGTGACGCCTTTGGAGGGGAACAGGATGGACCAACCTATTACCCTGCCCGGGATCGCTGAAATTGCAGCCTGGCAGGTAGATCGATGCCAACTCGAGCGCACACGTCTGCGCAATGAACTGTCCTTCCTTCGCGGCGACCACGCTCACGGCGGCCCCCCGCGCGAGGAACTAGCCGCGGCGCTCAGGTCGCGCCTTGCCGCAATCGACCAGCGTATCGCGAGTGCCTTTCGAGCCTAGTCGCTCACTGCGCCAATTCGAGGCCCGGATAACCGATGAAGCGCGTGATGTGCAGGGGATGCGGCCAACGCCGCGCATACTTCAGGTGGCGCGATAGCCGCGGCGCGGTTCATTTCGGCCGCGGCAAGTCGCATGACCTCTGTCCACAATGCTTCGAGTCAGCCTTGCGCAGCGCCAACGTTCGGCTCTCGGCCGGAGTCGGCCTGCGTCCCCGGGTGATGCTGACAAGGCGCTACCATTGGCGCGGTCCGCATGCAGCTCCGCGACGTTCGCGATTGTGCTGGCGCGACGATGCGCTCATCCGCGGGGTGCCGTACTGAGCTAAGAAGTTTGGGGATGGGGCAAGGGCTTGCCCGCGATTAGTCGAGAACTCGCCATAGAGAATAGCCCCGTGAGAAAATCACTGTTTGATACGCTGGTGGAATTGCTCGGACGCGAGCCTGCAGAGAAGCTCGTCGCCGAGTTTGGCGGCGCTCGCATCTGGGTCCCGGTACATAGCGCACCCGAAGCTCAGCTCGCCCAACTCCTCGGGACGGAGAAGGCTGCAGCGCTATGCGACTTTTTCGGCGGCGACTACATGCAGGTTCCCAACACGATCGCCCGTCAGAACGTCTATGGACGTATCGTCGAGCTGCATCGCGAAGGCCGCAAAATCAACGAAATCGCACTGGCGGTTGGCCGCAGTCGGCGAACGGTCTTTCGCCTCCTTGGCCGGAAGATAACAGATGTACATCGCTCTCCGTCGGCTGATCTTCAGCGGACACTGCGTGGACTGAATCCTCGGCCGGCCGCGACCGCCGTACGCCGCCCCCAGTAGGCGGCTACTGTAGCTCTGCTAGTCACCAAGCGTGGTCTGCGATGCTGGAGACGCGGGTGACGCTGTCACCCGTTTAGACTGCTGCATTGCCTGGATAAGCTTCACGGAATGCAGCAATTCCGCACCGCGTCGGCGCTCCGGCAATCTTCGAATGCGATGCGATCCGTTCGCTATGCGGCATTGGGCGTTGCGATTGCGATGTCGGCCTGTGCGCGAGTCGAGCGGCAGGAGTTCGCGGCCAATCCTCTGCCCCAGGCCGGCGAATTAGTCAGCGTAAGAGTCTCGCCCTGGTGGCAGTTCTGGGTTCCTCCGCAACAGGCGTGGATCGTCAACCTCAACGGGAGGGCCGAGTTTCTGTCGATTGGCCCGACCCAGGCCGATCTCTTTAGCCAGTTCGCCGGACCGCTCGGAAGCGTCGCCGATCACGCGACGATTCCAGTTACTCCGGTGTTCTGATCCTTCGAGTAAATTGACTATGCAGTTCCTGAAGCAACTCCAACCTATTCTCACCGTCTTATTCTGTTTCGCTTTCGGCTTCGAGTCGGCGCGTCACATGCATCTTGGAATTGAAGACGCGCTCTACTTCGGAATGCTGGGCATCGCAGGTCATACGGTGGGCCTGGCTCAACAGGTTCCGTCGTTCATGAAATTCGGCAATAGCGAAGTCGCTGATGCGCTCAAGCGGGCAGAGAGTGATTCGAAGATTCATTTCAATAGCTAGCGCATTCGGAGTACTAGCCGGATGCTCGATGGTATCCTTCAAGGCTCCCGATATACATACGCCGCCCCACGTGCCGGACGTGAAGTTCGAGCATTGCCCGCACTACGCGGCCTGCCTGACGGCGCCTGAAATGCGCCAGCTTATCGAGAATATCCAGAAGCTTCAGAACGGTTAGAGGTGTCGCCCGCGCGGTGGCGATTCGCATCGCTAGGCCATGCAGCCGAGCACATCTTGAGCTGAACGGGTTCGACGAGTCCGCGATAGACGGACCCAAGGAGACAGTAGGATGAGTTTTTTTGGACCAACCCTCCCCAATGACGTGAAGCAGGTCATTACGAACGCGGCTGGCTTCATTAGCTCCAAGGAACCAGTGGTCGAAAGTGCGCTTGCCGACCTCGGTGCCAAAGCGATTCCGAATCTGACCTCGACCATGTGGTCGGAGATCGTCAAGCTTTTCACCCAGAGCACCGCGGCTGCCAGCCAGGTCCCGGGAGTTACGGAGCCCAACAAGCGGGTCGCGGTGCTTTCGGCTGCGAAGAGCTTGATCGGCGGGCAGGGCATCAACCCTGACCTGCTCCCCGTTTGCCTGACCAACGCGCTGATGGAATGCGGCTTCGTACTTCAGGCGGCCGGTATTACTACCACGGTTCCGCTCAACGTCGAGCAGGCGGTGATGGTGGCGGTTCAGGCGTTGCCCAAACCCTAGCGCGCGAGCGGACCTCGCAGGTTAGCAAAGCGAAGCGATCACGAAAATGGCGATGGCCTCTGACGGATGGACACGGAGCAACTGAGCTCGAATGGCGATGGCGGAAGTCCAGGTTTGGCAATTGATTCTCGCCGGCTCCACCGTACTTCTAACGCTGGCCGGGCTCAACGTCGGTGCGCTCAAATGGCTGCTCGACCGTCACGATTCCGCGTCCCAGACCAACGCCCGGAAGCTCGCCGAGCTCGAGCGGCAGAGCGTCGAGAAGGTGGCGGAGATCCAGCGCGACATCCTGCGGCTGCGCGCTGACCTTCCGCTCGAATACGTGCGCCGCGAGGATTGGATCCGTTTCGGCAACACGCTCGAGGCCAAAATGGACACGATTCGCGCCGAAGTGCGCGAGCAACTCGCCGAGTTGAGGCGCGAGCGAATCCAGAGTATGAGAGACGGCTCAAAGTAGTGCAAGACAATCCCCTCAGGATGCGGATCAAAAGAGTGAAATCTGTACACGCGCCCAGTAGGAAACGATGACCATCGATTTACAACAGAGGCAGCGCGAAGAGGCGCGTTGGCGTATCCTGAGGGTGCTCGACGCGGGGCGCCCGTTCGGATGCAATGAGAATATAGTTTGGCGGACGCTCAACGACATCAAGCTGCCGCTGACCTTGATGCAGATTCGGCGTGAGTTGACCTATCTGCGCGATCTCGGTCTGGTGGAAATCCTGGACGAGCGCACAGAGTTATGGAGCGCGAAGCTGACCGCGAAAGGTGTCGACGTAGTTGAATACACTGTCGCCTCTCCACCCGGGATAGTGCGTCCGCCCCAGTGACTAGCCTAGTCAACTGTTGATTGCGGGTTACGATGGCTTTGCAACCTAAAGGCGACAACCTTCCAACGGAAGTGCGCGATGAGCTGGACCGCAAGATCGTCGAGGGCGGTCTTGGGAATAGCGGCGACTTGAGCCAATGGTTGCGCGCGAAGGGCTACGAAATACGTAAAGCCACTCGGGGCAGACGCAGCAAGCGGCTGGATCGCAAGCTCGAGGCGGTCAAGATGGCGACCGAGCAGGCCCGCGCGATCGTCGGCGCCGCGCCCGACGACGACGGCGCGATGAATGACGCGCTTATCCGGCTGATTCAGCAAATCGACTTCAACATCCTGGTGGAGTTGGACGAGGCTGGCCTCGAAGGTATCGAGCCCAAGGCACTCGCGGCGGTCACGCGCAGCATCGCGTCGCTCGCCCGCGCCCAGATGCAGCATCGTCTGTGGGTGCTGCAAATTCGCGACAAGCTGCAAACGCAGCTCGGCGCCGCTCAAGCGAAGGTGAGCGAAGCGGCCAATGCCGGCGGCCTTTCACCTCAGGCCGCCGAACAGATCCGCAACGTGCTGCTCGATATTCGCGTCTAGAATGGCCGGTCTTGTGTTCGCACGGCGATCGCTCCGGCCGTTCCGCGAGCGGATCGCCGCGCTTACCCCCTACGGTAGCTGACGATTCCGCAGTGAAGCCCGTGAGCGAAGCGCTTAGTAGTA
>DATEGX010000267.1:0-6872 GCA_035279875.1 Binataceae bacterium (SeqCode) | reverse complement strand
CGCCCGCACCATTCCGCCACCGGCGGCCGCTTCGACGGTCTTCTGGGCGACCTCGTCCTGCACCTGCTTGAGCTTTTCCTGCATCGCCTGGGCCTGCTGCAGCAACGATGAAAGATCGAATTCAGCCACTAAAGTCGCTCCTCACAATTTGGCTGCGCTCGGCGCGCAGCGCTATTTCTTGTCCGGCGCGGCCGCGGTGGACGGGGTGGTTTTGATCTCGACCAATCGCGCCTCGAATTCCTCGAAAATGCGCCGGACCACCGGGTCAGCGTAAAGCGTCTGGCGCGCCTCGGCCGGGGTTTGCGCGGCTGCCGGGGAAGGTACCGGCGCGGGCGGCACCTCAACGCCGTTCGCCTCGCCTGCGGCCGGTGTTGTAACGGAGGCTTGCGCTGCCGGAGAAACCGTGACAGGCGAAGCTGTTGCCGGCGGCGACGCCGGGGATTCGCCCATCGAACCTATTACGACTTTGATTCGCCGGCCGTAGAGTTCCGTCGCCAAATCCGCGATTACGTTACGATTGTCACTCAAATAGCGCACGTAAATATCGCTGCGTGGAGTCACCGTCAGCCCGTCTCCCTCCAGAACGAGACCAGCGCCCTGCTCCATGAAGCCGGCCAGGGCGGCGCGCCGGCCACGGATGAAATCCCTCAGGTCAGGCAGGTCGTTGCTGGCGCCGGCAGCCGTGGTGGAGGGCGCCGGGGCGCTGGCCGGTACGACGGCTGACCGTCGCGGCGCTTCGGCCTTGACTTCGCCCTGTATTGGAATTCTTCGCACCCCTGGAGCAGGCGGCTCGAGGGCGCTCTCGCGCCGGGACGCGGAGGCCCCACTTGATGGTGCCGACGCCGCCGGGGTCGCGCTGGTGGCCGGGGGTTTTGCGGCTGCTGAGCTTCCGCCACCACCGCTACCCGCCGTGCCAATCGCCTTCATCAACTCGTCAGCGTCCAGCACCGGGGCCAGAGTCGCCATCCGGATCATGGTCATTTCGAGCATCAGGTCCGGATAGGGCGAACGAATCAATTGCTCCTGCGCGTCGCCCATCAGCCGAAACAAACGCATGAGGTCGCGCAGGCTCGCGCGGCCGGCGATCTTGCGCACCTCGGCCGCTTCCTGGTCTGGCAGGTCAGCCAGCGGGCTCTTGGGGCCGTTGGTGCCCGGTAGCTTGGCGACCGCGAGGTTGCGCAGCAATTCGAGCATATCACGCCCGAGCGCCTCGAGATTGGCGCCGCGATGATTCAGGTCGCGCACGGTCGCGAGAGCGGAAGCCGCGTCCTTTTCGAGAATCGCTTCGGCCAGCGCCAACACCCGCGTGCGGCTCGCGACTCCAAGCAGCGCCGCAACTTCGCCCTCCGCGACCTCGCCGCCGAGCGACGCGATCGCAGTTTCGAGCATCCGCTCCGCGTCGCGCATGCTACCGCCGGCCTCGCGCGCGAGCAGCGTCAGCGCGGCTTCGTCAACCTTGATCTCTTCGCGTCCGGCCAGTTCTCGCAATCGCGCAAGGATCACAGCAAAGGGCAGCCGGCGGAAATCATAGCGTTGCAGCCGCGAGAGTATCGTCTCGGGCATTTTCTGAGGCTCGGTGGTGGCAAGGATAAATTTGACGTGCGCAGGCGGCTCTTCGAGCGTTTTGAGGAGCGCGTTGAAGGCCTGGTCGGTCAGTTGATGCGCCTCGTCGATAATGTAGATTTTGAAGCGGTCACGCGCCGGGCGGTAGCCGAGATTCTCGATTATCGCCCGCGCGTCGTCGATTTTGCGATAAGTTGCGCCGTCGATTTCGACCACGTCGAGCGAGGCGCCCGCGCGAATCTCCAGGCAGGCGGCGCATTTCCCGCAGGGTTCCGGCGTCGGTCCCTCGGCACAATCGAGGCATCGCGCAAGGATACGCGCCGCGGTGGTCTTGCCCACTCCGCGAATCCCGGTGAAGAGAAAGGCGTGCGCGATTCGGCCACTCTTGAGCGCTTGCACCAGCGTGCGGGTGACGTGCTCCTGCCCGACCAGTTCGCTGAACCGTTCGGGACGCCATTTGCGCGCCAGCACCAGATGCGGGGACGGAGTCGAGGCCATGATGGTTTTTAATCAGTCTGCCCGTCGAATGATAGCCAGGCACCCCTGCGGCACAGCGAATTAGCCGGTACCGTTGCTTCCTTCCGGACCTGGCGGGGTTCGCGGCGTTCCCTTGCGCAGGACCCGGCTATCAGCGGCGGGCAGTCGGAACCTCTCGCGTCGCGATACAATCGACCGCACCCGATCCGGGCGCGGCGGCGAGTCCATCTCGCGCCAATTAAATTATCACATAGCCGGGCGTGCAGCCGCCACGCTCGCGCGATTTTGTTGCTAGGCCGGGGCGGCGATCCGCCCGATACTCTGCGCCAGGCGTGAGCGCCTCCCATTCCATCGGTGGCGTCGCTTATACCCGATTGCTATCAAAGTAAAAATGGACAGCGCGGCAATCCGGATCGGCCTCATTCAGATGGCCTGTGAACGTGAACCGTCCCGCAATCTGGAAAAGGCTGCCGCGCGGATCGAGCAAGCCGCCAGCCAGGGGGCCCGCATCGTTTGCCTGCAGGAGCTTTACCGCTCGCATTATCCCTGCCAGTCCGAGGACAACGACCATTTCGACCTGGCCGAGCCGATTCCGGGTCCCAGCAGTGAAACCCTGGGAAAGCTGGCCGCCGCACGCAAGATTACGATTATCGCCCCGATCTTCGAGCGGCGCGCCGCCGGTGTTTACCATAACGCGGCGCTGGTGCTCGACCGCGACGGACGGATCACCGGCCATTACCGGAAGATGCACATCCCTGACGATCCCGGGTATTACGAGAAGTTCTACTTCGCACCGGGCGACCTCGATTTCGTCACCCACAAGGCCGCCGACACCCGGGTCGGGGTGCTGATTTGCTGGGATCAATGGTTTCCCGAGGCTGCCCGGCTGACCGCTATGTCAGGCGCGCAGATTCTCTTCTATCCGACGGCAATCGGATGGTCCGCGGATATGTCCGAGCATACGCGCGAACGGATGCACGACGGATGGCAGACGATCCAGCGTTCGCACGCGATCGCGAACGGGGTTTTCGTTGCGGCGGTCAACCGGGTGGGAACCGAAGGCGGGATCGAATTCTGGGGCAGGTCGTTCGTCTGCGACCCGTTTGGCGAGATCATCGCGCAGGCGCATCAGTCCGCCGAGGAGATCCTGCTCGCCGACTGTGAGCTTGAACGGATCGAGCATACGCGGCGCAACTGGCCGTTTCTGCGCGACCGCAGGATTGATGCCTATGCCGACCTGACCCGGCGCTTCCGCAACTGACCGTGGCAGTGGCAATTCCGGCGGAACATCTGCGGCGCTTCGCCAACTACCGGATGCCCGCGGAGTGGGAACCGCACATCGCCACCTACCTGGTATGGCCGCACAACCTCGAGACCTGGCCCGGCAAGTTCGAGCCGATTCCACCGATTTTCGCCCGGATGGCGGCTGCGCTGGCGTGTTTCGAGGAGGTGCGTATCCTGGTCCGCGCGCCGGAGCAGATGGCACACATCCGTGAACTGATTAGTGCGGCTCCTACGCCCGGCTCTACTCAGGTTCGCATGGATCGCATCGAACTGCTTCATATACCGACCAATGATTCGTGGATTCGCGATCACGGGCCGATCTTCGTGAACCGGCGCGCGATCGGCGGGGGTGGGTCCGCGCAAATCGCGATGGATTGGCGTTTCAATTCGTGGGGCGAGAAATACGGCGCGTACGATCTGGACGACGTGGTCCCGCGCAAACTCGGCGAGCGCTACGGCTTCGAGGTGGTTGAACCGGATCTGGTGCTCGAAGGAGGTTCCCTCGACGTCAACGGCGAAGGCGTCCTGCTCACGACCGAATCCTGCCTTCTGAACCCCAACCGCAATCCCAACTTAAGCCGCGAGCAGATCGAGCAATATCTGCGATGCTATCTTGGCGCTGAGATCATTCTATGGCTTGGTGAGGGTATCGCCGGCGACGATACCGACGGCCACGTCGACGATCTGGCGCGCTTTACCGCGCCTGACACGATCGTCACGGTAATCGAACAGGATCCGGCGGACGCGAATTACGCGCCGCTTCGCGACAATCTAGGACGCCTGCGCGCTATGTGCGACGCGCGTGGCCATCGCTTCCGCATCGAAACACTTCCGATGCCGCCGCCGCTATATTACGACAACGTCCGCCTGCCCGCCTCGTACGCCAACTTCTACGTCGCCAACCATGCGGTGTTGATGCCCTCCTTCGGATGCGCGAGCGATCAGGCTGCGCAAGCGACGTTGGCGCGTCTGTTCCCGGGCCGCGAAGTAATAGGCATTCCGTCGACTGACCTGGTGTGGGGTCTCGGAGCAATTCATTGCCTTACACAACAGCATCCTGCGCCGCCTCCCTGACCACTTGCCCGCGCGCGAAACCTCTAGTCCGTAGCGTCATGGAAAGAAACTGGGCCGGGGGACGCCGACCGATAGCGGAATCGTTGACGCAGCTGTGCCTTCGCGCGCAAAAAGCGCACAGACATTGTCGCCGTAAACCAGTTTCCAGTGAGACTGCGCCAGCACCGTCGCAAGGGCCGGCGCTGGTGGCGGGATCAGCACGTAGTCATGCGGATACGCCATCAGCACTCGCCGCGCATCCGCGCGCGCTGCGTAGAAGTCCATGTAGTTGCGGATTACGCGGACTGGGTATGCGAGATCATAGCGCCCATCGATAAAGACCCGGCATTCCGGCGAGACATGCCAGATCAGGTACTGGCCCCAATCGAAATAGTTCAGCACGTTGCCATGGAGTCGGTGTGCACGAATGAAAACGACCGCACCCACCGGATAGCCGATCGCGCCGGGAATCCTGCCCGAGAACAGCCCACTTTCGCTGGCCAGCAAGAGCGCGAGCGCTCCGATGATCGCCTGCACCGACGGCCGAACCGGGTGGGCGATCGGGGAAGCCTCCGTCGATGCTCGCGCTCGTCCCTGGAATCGGCGCACAGCACCCGTGGCATGATGCGCCAGAGGGGCGCTCGCAGCGATAATCGCGAAGGGCGTGTTTCGCACGGCGACTAGCGCAGCTAATGCCATGACCGCCGCTATCGCAACCATCGCGAGGTCGTCACCCCTGGGAGAGAGCATGAATGCGATCGCGAGTGCGAGCGGTAGCGCGATCGCGAGAATCAAAATGGCCGCACCACCGTGAGCCTGACCCCATTGGCCGGCCACCACTGACAACAGTGGGCGCCAATCCGCTACCACCTGCCGCGTGAGCGGATTCGCGACCTCATGCGCAACCGTAGACCAGCCATGGATGCCGTAGGGCGTCGCCAGTGTCGCAAGGGCGCCCGCGATCGTTATCACGCCGAGTCCCAAGGCATGAGAAACAGGTCTGCGCGCGGCAAGGCGCAAGGTCGCGTGCCCCGCGGATGGCGGCGTAAATCCCCAGCATCGCGACGCCGACGAAGAAGCCGCCGTGCAAATTCGCCCACAGAGCGAAACCCGGTATCGCGAGCCAGAGCGGCGCGTGACGGCCGAAGTTATCGCGCGCGATTCCGGCGAGCAGCGCAGCGAACATTACGAAAGAGAAGAGCTGTGGCCGGAATTGCATGTAGGGAGCCAGCGCGAGCGCGCTCGCGAGCAGCACCGGCGCTTGCGCCTCGATCGGCGCGGAGGTTTCGCCGATACCGTCGGCTAGAAAAACTATGGTCACCGCAGTACAGGCGAGTTTCCAGAATTGCAGCCCAATCGTGCCGAAAGTGCTGTACAGCATCGCCATGAGCGCTTCGCACAACCATTCGTGGTCTAGCCACGCGTGACCGACGGCAGTATAGGAGAAGCGCTCCGGTCCCAAATAAGGTCCGTGCCGCAGAATTATATTTCCGAAGTAGACATGCCCCCACAAATCGGTATCCGCGTAGTTATTGAGATTCGCTGCGGCGATTGCCAGCAGGACTAACGCGGGGGCCGCGCGCAACATCGACACGGGCATTGCGCGATTGGGCTCCGAAATTCGCACAGAGTGCGCCAGCATTCCCCGGGTCATGGGAAATACCCCGGATAGCCGGGATCCCGAACGATCACGGGAGCAATTGTGGCCGCGTCAGAATCTCGGCGCACGAACAGCGCCGCCACCGAATCGCAATAAATCAGCTTCCATCCAGGTGCAGTGGCAAGCGTCCGGTACGCCGGTCCGATTGGCTGAATCAATACGAAATCGTGGGGGTAATTGCTCACAACAGCTAATGCCTGTCCGCCGCCTGCGGCAAACCTCAGATAGTCACTCAATATATCAGGCGAGTATACTATTTGATAACGGCCATCGATAAACACCTTGCAGCGTGGAGCCTCGTGATATATCAAGTACTCGCCCCAGTTGAAATCGTTGAGTATGTTGCCGTGCAGGCGATGCTGATCGATAAAGCGGATTGCGCCGGACGGATAGCGATCGCCGTCGTTCAGCCGGTCCGCGAAAGCACCACTCACCAGCGTAATCGTGAGCGCCAGGACCAGTAGAATCACGCTCGAGCGCGGGCGCAGCCGCATCTCATCGGCAGGTTCGGTCTCGATGCTCCGGTAGCGGCGATATCTGGCACAAAGAAGCTCCAGATGGTGCGCGAGTGGCGCGGCTGTGGCAATAACTGCAAGCGCCAGGTTTCGCACCGAGAGAAATGGGGTGACTCCCAATACGAGCGCCACTCCCAGGAGCGGCAGGTCGCCCGCCCGCAGAGTGAACGGTAAGGTAGTCAGCAACAACGCGAGCATCGCCACACCCAGCAGGGGAAAACTGACACCGGAATGCGGCGCGCCCCAGCCTGTCCGCACGTAGCTGACGAAAGGAATCCACTCCTGGTTAGCATTGAGCATCCCGTGGCTCGCCAGGGTAT
>DATEGX010000266.1:0-2500 GCA_035279875.1 Binataceae bacterium (SeqCode) | reverse complement strand
TCCCGCCGTGGTCGATGACCTGATCCACAACCGGCAGAACCAGAAGAGCGTGTCAGGCTGAATCTTTTCTTGGTCATTCCGGGATGCGCCGCCAGGCGCAGGCCCGGAATCCATACACCCTGTGGTGGTTATGTTGGGGTGGACGGCCCCCGACGGCATCGCTGTGCCAGAATGAGGTCGGTAGAGATCTCAGACAAGGGAGCCGTCCATGAGCGAGATTATCCGAGTTGGTATCGACACGTCCAAGAGTGTTTTTCAGTTGCATGGGGTAGATGCGAGGGAACAGCCGGTGCTGCGGCGAAGGCTGCGCCGGCAGCAGGTGCTGAGCTTCTTCGAGAAGCTGCCACGTACCGACATTGGTCTGGAGGCCTGCGGCGGAGCCCATCATTGGGGGCGCGAGCTGACTGCGCTCGGACACGCGGTGCAACTGCTGCCGCCGCAGCGGGTGAAGCCCTACGTGGCGCGCAACAAGAATGATGCGGCCGATGCCGAGGCGATCTGCGAGGCGATGAGCCGGCCACGGATGCGCTTTGTGCCGATCAAGAGCATCGAGCAGCAGACCGCCCTGATGCTTGCAGGAGTGCGCGATCAATTGGTTGGTCGCCGTACCCAGCTCTCCAACATGATCCGCGGTCATGCCGCCGAGTTCGGCCTGGTGACCGGCAAAGGCTACAACAAGATCGAACCGCTGCTGCAGCACATTGCCGTCGACACGAGACTGCCCGAGCTTGCGAGAGAGCTGTTTGCCACGTTGGGCCAGGAATACGCTGACGTGGCGGCGCGCCTTGGCAAGCTCGAGGTCAAGCTGAAGGCCTGGCATCGTGGCCACGAGCTGAGCCGGCGGTTGGCCGAGATTCCGGGCATCGGGCCGATCGGCGCGCCAATGCTGGTCATGAAGGTGCCCGATGCCAAGGCGTTCCGGTCGGGGCGCGATTTTGCCGCCTGGATCGGTCTGACCCCGAAGGATCATTCGACCGCCGGCAAGCTGCGGCTTGGCGTCATCACCCGGGCCGGCGACGAGGCGTTGCGCAGCGTTCTGGTAGCGGGTGCAACCGCAGTGATCCAGCAGGCTCAAAAAGGCCGCGGCCGCCATTCGCCGTGGTTGATCAAACTCGTCGAACGCAAACCGCCGAAGCTTGCCGCCGTGGCACTTGCCAACAAGACCGCGCGCATCGCTTGGAAGCTGATGGTCAGCGGCGGACGCTATGAGCCAATCCGGACCAGCCAACAGCGAGCTGCGCTGGCAGGTCTCCGGCAAGAGCGCTGTGGACTTGTGGACAACACTGCGCGTTGCCCACAGCGCCCACAGTCCTAAAGCAGCAACGACAGCAGGCCTGAACCTATAGCGAAATGAGGATGATCCATGGCGTAGGTCAAAACTGCAACGACATTCAATCTCTGGTGACGAGGCGACGACGTCGCCTCGTCACCAAGGCCGGATGCTTGCTCGGGAACGACAGATGGCGTGATCGATCGATCCCAAGACACGAGACACTCCGTGGAATCCATCGGCAGACTTAAAGCCGCGATTATGTTCGGATCTCGTGTCGCGGACCCCATCTTGGCCAGCGGTCATATAACCACCGCATCAACAGGCCGGACATATGATCGCAACTCGATCCGATTCACACCCTGCACCGCCTCTTGCAAGCCGGGGGCCGTCCACATATGGATTCCGGGCTCATCGCTTCGCGATGCCCCGGAATCACGGGGGTGTTAGAACCTAATGCAGCGCCGTATAGGCCGCGCCGAGCATGGCGCCGGGGCGCTCGCGATCGCCGTCCTGGACGTAGACGATGGCGCCGTCGACGCCGTCGCGCATCACGTTCTCGATCGGGATGCTCCAGCTCGCGGCCTTGCCGGACCAGTCGCCCACCTTGAGCCAGTTGCGCAGCACGTTGTGGTAGGTGATCTCGCGACCATGGTTTTCGCCGCGGCCGATCGCGATCGGTATCGCGCGTGCAACCGACCACAGCCAGATCTCGCCGCGCGACGGCGCTGATGGAGCTGGTGCAACCGAGACATTGAGCAGGCCGCGCGTGACCGATACCGACACCGGCACCGACATCACCCCGACCTCGTGCGCGGTCTGCTCGATGGCGCGCTCGATGCCGGCGCGATCGCTGCCGACCGCGTGCATCTTGCCGTTGATCACGACCTGCGGAGTATAGACCTCGCGGTCGCCACGCATGTGCGAATAGGCCTTCTGCCGCGCCGTGAAGCGCTTGTCGGCCAGCGTGTCTTTCCAGCCAAGATAGTCCCATTAGTCGATCGGCAGGCTGAGCGCGATGATCGAGGGATCGTTGGCGAGCTCGCCGATCAGCTTGTCGGCAGGCGGGCACGACGAACAGCCCTGCGAGGTGAAGAGTTCGACGACCGCTCTCGGATCGGCCACCGCCGCATCGCTGAGCAGGAAGATTCCGCAGATCGCGACCGCAACCGAGCGCAGCGATGTGCTGCTGCCTCTTGCATCTGCGCGCGAAACGCCCCGCTCCAACGT
>DATEGX010000265.1:0-16912 GCA_035279875.1 Binataceae bacterium (SeqCode) | reverse complement strand
GTCCCCTGCGCGCGTGCCGCGACATTAGCGGTGTCGCCGAACGCGTCGACTGCCTCGCCCGCTCCAGTCCCCACAACCACGTGGCCGGAGTCGATACCAATCCTGACCGCCAGCGCTGGCTTGGCCGAGCGCTCCGCGTTGAGCCGCGTGATTGCTTCGACGATCGCAAGCCCCGCGCGCACCGCCCGTTCGGCGTCATTGTCATGCGCCGTCGGGTAGCAGAAGAAGGCCATGATGCCGTCGCCGACGTACTTTGCGACTGCGCCTTCGAAGCGGGTGATTGCCTCACTCGATACCCGCTGATACTCCGCTACTGTTGAACGCCATTCCTCCGGGTCGAGCTGCGCGGCGAGCGTGGTGGAGCCCACGAGATCACAAAAAAGGATAGTCAGATGCCGCCGTTCCCCCTGAGTGCCGTCGTGAGATTTGTCTATTGTGGAAGCAGCAGTAGTAGAGGCATTGAGCAGTGCTGCGCATTCTCCACAGAAGACTTCCCCAGGCTCATTCAACGAACCGCACTGCGGACATAAGCGTGCAAGCGGAGCTGCGCATTTTGCGCAAAACTTGCGTCCTTTGCGGTTGTCAGCACCGCACTTCGCGCATCGCATTTCAGGCACTCAACTCGTCGAGCAGAGCCTTAGCTTCGATGAGATCGAGCGTATCGAAGCCCTCGGTGAACCAATTGTAGATTTCCGCGAGACGAGTGCGCGCCTCGTCGCGGCGGCCTTGCGATGCGAGCAGCCGCGCGAGACCCATCGTCGCGCGCAGTTCGAGTGATTTGGCATTTTGCCGTCGTGCAACACTGATCGCTACGATAAGACACTCCTCAGCTTTTGCCCCATCTTGCTTGTCCTGGAGGAGCAAGAGCTCCCCTTTGATTCTATGCAAATCGGCTTCATAGTACCAACGCCATCCTGTTTTCGCGAAACTCAGCGCTTCATCTACCAGCTCAAGGCCAGCGACGAATTCCCCCATAGCCCCTAACCGCTCCGCCAGGAGTCCTTGAAATGGTGACCGCCAATTCGCCAGCACGTCGACCAGGCTACGACGCATTTGTGCGACATCATCTCGTCTGCATTCCAGTGCTGTGCGGGTCCAACTTAGTATGAAATTTCCTATCGCGATCCCAAAGACGAGCCCGTTTTCAGTGGCGAGCCTGATGCCCGCTTCTGCCGTTTCCGCTGCTGCCCTGGTATCTCTGCGCAACAAATGAACCAGCGACGGGTACATCAGAGAAAATACGATGCTATTGAGATGGCCAAGCTGCAGCGCTAACGCCTGAGCCTGAACAGTGCGTTGCAGCGCCCGTTCAGGATAACCGATTAGCCACAGTGCGGTAGCTGCGAGGACGTCTGAGCACACCCCCGCATCATGTGCTCCATAGAGCGCAGCGTCACGGTGATGCAACTCGGGTCGGTAGAGAGCTTTTCCCTCATCGGCATGTGCCACAGCAGTTACGAAGTCGCCGCCAAACACGAATGTAGTCCAAAGCGCATGATGCGCTTGCAGCAGTTGCGCGGGGTCCTGCAAGCGTTTAGCCAAGGCCAGCAGTTCATTTCCGAGTCGCCGCGCCTTCATGTGGTCCTCACCGCGCGACATATGGATGATCCAGAGTCCCCAAAGCACAGGAAAGAGCGGAGTCGGTTCGCCCAGCTTTGCGCACAGCTCCCGCGCGCGGACATAGACCTTTTCGGCGTCCGCAGATCCGTACCCTCTGAGAGCCAATAGAATCGGACCAAGCCGGGCCTCTATATCCAACTCACGCTCCATACGCTCCGCGCTGTCGGGCAGGGTTTTGAGCAGCTTCAGGGCAATGTTGAAGTGCATTAACGCCTCGCCGTTGGCGGAGCGCGCGGCGCAATGCTCTCCCGCGCGCTGCAAATAATTTAGGGCCTTAACTGTATCCGCGCTGCGCGAATAGTGGTGCGCCAGCTCACTCAGGTAGTCGGCCAGACGATGGGCAAAGAGCATCTCGATGGCGTCGCCTACCCCCTGGTGAATCAAGCGGCGGCGTTCGATCAGCAACGAGGCATAAGCCACCTCCTGGGTCAACGCGTGTTTGAAGACGTACTCGGTCTCACCGACGGCGGGCTGCTCGTAGATGAACTCACCGGCGCGGAGCCCCCTCAGCGAATCGCTCAGTTGCGCTTCCGGGATCGCCGCTACTTCCCGCAACAGCTTAAGTGGCGCCTCCCGGCCGATCACCGCAAGCGTCTCAAGCAATTGCTTGTGCTCGCCAGAGAGCGTGCCGATGCGTGAAGCGAGCATCCCCTGCACCGTCGTCGGTAAGCGCAGTTGCGAAAGCGAACGTGTGACTTTGACGATTCCATTGCGGATCAGGGCACCGTCCTCGAACAACGCTTGTACGATCTCTTCGATAAAGAAGGGGTTGCCGCCCGTGCGCTCAACAATCAGTCGTTTGAGCGGATTCAATTCGACCGCTTCACCTAACAGCGCGGTCAGCATCGATACTGTGCCGGCTTGATCAAGCGCCGTCAGCGCCAGTTGCGAATAATAGGACTTGTTGCCCCAAACATGCCGGCATTCAGGGCGGTAGTTCACCAGCAGCAGCACCCGCGCAGTGGCTATGCTATCCGCTATCAGGTCGAGCAGCGCCTGCGTTTGCTCATCGATCCAGTGCAGATCTTCGAAGATTACTACTAGCGGCTGATTCAGACTTTCGCAGAGCAGGATGCGCTTAATCGTGTCCAGCGTGTGCTGCCTTTTGATCTGAGGGTCCATCTGCGCGTGCGGATCTGGGCCCTCAATGAGTCCCAGCAATCCGAATAAATAGGGTAGTGTTTCGGTGAGAGTTGGATCGAGCTCCTTGAGTTTGTTTTGTATTTTGGAGCGGCGCGCGCCTGCGTCATCGTGTTCGATGAGACCAAAATAGCTGCGCAACAATTCCAGCACCGGTAACCACGCCGACGCCTTACCGTGCGAAACCGAGTAGGCTTCGAGGATCTTGCAGTCGCCAGGAATCGCGGCTTTGAACTCATAGAACAGTCTCGACTTGCCCGTGCCCGCTTCGGCCACTACGGCGACAATCTGCCCACGGCCGCTCTGCGCTTGTTCGCGCGCGCGACGCATCTGCTCCAGCTCATCTTCGCGCCCCACAAATCGCGTCAGCCCGCGTCTTGCCGAGACCTCAAAGTGCGACCGTAACGGTCCCAGCCCGATTATCTCGTATACTTTGATCCGTGCGCTGACGCCTTTGATGGTGACTGGTCCGAGGTCACGTAATTCGAAGTAACCTTCGCACAACCGGCGCGTGTCCTCGCTAGTCGCAATTGACCCAACGGGCGCGATACCCTCGATCCGCGACGCCAGGTTCGCCGTATGGCCAATCAAGCGATATTCGAGATTGCCGCTGGCTACTCCGGTATAAGCCACCACTTCACCGGTGTGGACTCCGACGCGAGCTTGGAGAACGGGTAATCTCTTCGTAGCGCGTTCTCGCCCGTAAGCGCGCAACTCTTGCTGCAGGTAGAGCGCCGCATACAGCGCCCGCTGGGGATGGTCCTCGTATGCGACGGGTGCGCCGAACAGCGCGAAAATGCCGTCGCCTGTGGTCCTTACCAGATAGCCCTCGTAGCGGCGGACCGCCTCGCTCATGATCCGCAACAACGGCTCAACAATCGCGCGGCCCTCTTCGGGATCGAGCGTCTCGAGCAACTCCGTGGAACCCTTAAGGTCCGCAAACAGCGCGGTCACGATCTTGCGCTCGCCTTCGAGACTGTCTGCGGCCGGAGAGTCCGTTACTCGTATCGGCGCATCATTCGACTTCTTTGCCGAGGCTGGCGCCGGCATTCCGAGCACCGTGCCACACTCTCCGCAGAATTTTTCTCCCGGTTCATTCGAGACGCCACATTGCGGACATTTGGCCGCAAGCGGAGAACCACATTGCGCACAAAATTTGCGCCCTTCCCGGTTTTCCGCACCGCACTTTGAGCAACGCATTGTTAGGTGCTCAACTCATCGAGCAGAGCCTTGGCGTCTTTGAGGTCGGCGGTGTCGAAGCCCTCAGTGAACCAGTTGTAGATCTCGGCGAGCATCGCGCGCGCCTCGTTAGAGCGGCCTTCCGCTATGAGCAGCCGTGCGAGGCTCATCGTGGCCCGCAGCTCCAGCGACTTCGCCTGCTGGCCACGCGCAATCGCGATCGCCCGCTGAAATGAATCCTCCGCCTCGTGCTCGAGACTACTGGGGGCTCGCAACGTCAGCACACCCTTGAGACGGTGAAGTTCCGCCAGCCAGCGGCGATCACCCGTTTTCTCGGTCAGAGACAGGGCCTCGTTTATCGAATTTAATCCCTCCTGAATCTGCCCGGTTCTTGAATAGATCTCGGCCAGATGCGCGAGTTGATAGGGCAATCCCAGCCCCGCCCCGCTAGCTCGGTAAGCTGCCATCCCGCGGTGCAACTCGCTTGTGCCCTCCTTTTCCATTCCCTGTTCAGCCAGCGCCCAGCCCCGGTAGAGAGTGGCCAACGCCGACCACACTGGAAAGCCTTGCTCGCGAGCCAACGCTGCTACCGTTTCGGCTCCTTCTTGGGTTTCTCGTACGTTTCGACAGAACTGGTTGAGCATTGTCGTGCACTCCAGGATCATAACAAGGCTATAGGGGTGCGACAGTTTCTGTGCGAGTGTAATCGACTCCTGAGCGCTTTTTAGTGCTTGCTCCGGATATCCCAAATACCACAGCACGTAGCCCAGTTGCCCTCGGCAGCACACGCCGGGATCGTGTCCGCCGTAAAGAAACGCATGAGAGCGATGCTGCTCAAAATCATAAATAACCATTCCGTGGTCCAGGTGTTGTTTGGCTAAGGTGAACTCGCCCAAAAGGATAAGCGTGGTCCATAAAGAGTGGTGGGCTTGCAGCAGGAAGTCGCGATTGTGATTGCGTTCGGCGAGATGCAGAAGCTCTCCACCCAGCTCACGAGCCTGCTGAAACTCCGCTCGCACGTGATGAAGCCTCCAGAGCGCCCACAGAACCTGGCAGAGTTGCTGGCTGTCGCCGACCTGCTCGCACAACTCGCGCGCCCGCTCATACACGGCCTGCCCTTCTACCGATGCATAACCCTTGATCATCCCGATCGCCACGCCGAGGGTAATTTGTACCTTCAGCTCCTCCGCGGCGTGCTCCGGCGTCGGAGGGAAGTTCTTGAGCAGCTCGAGCCCGTGGTTGAGATGGCTGATAGCTTCGACATGAGCCGAATGTTCGACAGCCTGCTCTCCCGCGCGTTGCCAATACCGCACGGCCTGTTCATTTGAGCCCGCCTCCGTGTAGTGATGGGCGAGCAGTTCAGGATGTGCCGCAGAAAGGTCGGGAAACGACTGATCGATGGTATTGGCGATACGAATATGGAGTTCGCGCCGGCGCGTCTTGAGCAGCGCTTCATAGGCGGCGTCGCGGATCAGCGCGTGTTTGAACTGGTAGCTCGCGTCCGGCGCGATGCCGCGCACGTAAAGCAGTTCTGCGTCGGCCAGTTTGCGCAGTGCGGTTTGGAGCTCTGCTTCCGCTATCGGATGGACCGCTTGCAGCAGTTCATAGGAAAAATCGCCGCCCAGTACAGCGCCGATTTGGATCACTTCTCGAGCCGGTCCCAGCCGGTCCAGCCGCGCCATCAACGAATCATGCAGCGTCACCGGGATCGCGCGCCCGACGAACTTGCCGTCGCCACTCTCTAGCACCGCTCGCGTCAGCTCCTCGACGAACAGCGGCACCCCACCGGTGCGTTCCACTACCGTCGTGACAGTCGCATCGGACAGCGCCTTGGCCGCGGCGACCTCTGTGACCATCGTCCGCACGTCGCTCACGTTCAGCCGGTTGAGACTAATCTGCGCGTGATGCGCCCGCGGCGGCCATGACACACGAAACTCAGGCCGCGCCGTATAGAGCAGCAGCAGCGGCGCGGTCGCGCCCTGCTCGACCAGCAATTCGATCAACTCGATCGTGGAAGGATCGGCCCAATGCAAATCTTCAATCACACTCACCAGCGGCTGGGTGCGGGCCGCACCGAGCAGCCATTCGACCAGCGTCGCGAGCAAGCGGCGACGCTGCTGCTCGGGTGGCAGCGTCGAAGCCGGATACTCTTGCGGCAATGCCAGATTCAACAGCGGCGCCAGCAGCGGAATCGCCTCCACCGGCCTAAGACCAGCCGCTGCAAGCCGTCGCTCAAGTTGCGCGATCTGATCCGGGATCTGAGCGTTGCCGAGGATTTGGCGCAGCAATTCGCCGACCGCATAGAAAGGCGTGTTTTGAAAAAAAGCGCCCGCCCCTGCTTCGAGCCAGGTGTGCGGCGTCGCTGTGATAGCTTGGCGGAAGCGCCGTAGCAATCGCGATTTGCCGATGCCGGCTTCACCGATGATAGTTACGACCTGTCCTTCGCCCTCGCGCGCTCGTACCCATCGATTCAGCAGGGAACGCAGCTCGTCTTCACGGCCGACGAAGGACGTGAGGCCGCCGGCTGCTGCGGCCGCCTCGAAACGCCCACGCATCCCGCTCGGCCGCGGCCGCATTACACGGTAAAGTTGGATTTCGCGCTCCAGCCCCTTAAGGGAATGCGGTCCCCGATCCTCAACCACGAACAACCCCGAGATCAGCCGATGGGTCTCGCTGGTGATGAACACGCTGGCGGCGTCGGCTGCCGCCTGGACCCGCGCCGCGATATTGGCGGTATTGCCAAACGCGTCGACGTCCTTTCCAACACCGGCCCCTACCACCACCGGGCCCGAATCGATACCGATTCTCACGGCCAGCTCTGGCATGGCCGAACGCTCTGCGTTGAACTGCGTGAGCGCTTCAAGGATCGCAAGCCCGGCGCGCGCTGCCCGTTCGGCGTCGTTTTCATGCGCTACCGGGTAGCCGAAGAAGGCCATCACACCGTCGCCCAGATACTTGGCGACGTAGCCGCCGAAGCGGGTGATCGCCGCAGACACTGCCCGCTGATAGTCGGCCACCATTGCGTGCCAATCCTCGGGGTCGAGCTTCGCGGCGAGCGTCACCGATCCCACCAGATCACAAAACAGGATTGTCAGATGCCGCCGCTCGCCGGTCGGCACGCTCGAGGTTCGAGGCTGGGCGGTGATGCTGCTTTCGCTCGCGCCAAGAGGGCTGGCGCATTGCGGGCAGAACCGGGCTTCTACCGGGTTCTCCGAGGCACACTGCGGACACCGCTGGTTAAGCGGCGCCGCGCACTGGTTGCAGAACCGCGCGCCCTCCGCATTACCGCTCCCACATTTCGCGCAGCGCACCTGGCTACCCCCCTCGCGCATCGAGACTCAAACGTGACTGCAGAAGGACGGTCGCGCAAAACACGCACTCCCAAAGGCTGGAGCTAGCGTTATCTTAGGTGGCTTCGCTCGATTTGAAAAACCCCATTTCCAGATCACGCTCACTAGGACCATTCGGCCCGTTACCCACTGTTACAGATCCCGCCGGAAGCGAGTTACGGACGGTGTTATCGTGACTTCTCGCTCAAGAGGGCGACAAGGGGTGTCTGGCGCGACCCGCGCTCGAATCTCCTCCGCGATAACACGACGGATTTTTGCAGCAGATTCGGAACTGGGACTTGCTCGCTAAAGACTTCGAGCCTCAGCCCGAGCCCGATCTTCCTCCGCTTAAATCTGCAAATCTTGAAGGCGATTTCTATGATTGCGGGTTTCGTCCGCCCGCTTGGTCTGCTCACACACTACCCCCTCTGCTTGACAAACACGCACAGCAGGCGGACATTTGGACAGTTGGTTGCCGCAATGTCCGTGCTGGCTTCAGAAAAAGTGTTGGTTTTTCGGGGGTTTTTTGGTGGGCCGTTGGAGACTCGAACTCCAGACCCGCTGATTAAGAGTCAGCTGCTCTACCAACTGAGCTAACGGCCCACCGTGGATGAACTGTGTTTCGTAGCAGGAAGTTTGGGGTGAGTGAAGGGATTTGAACCCTCGACCACCGAGGCCACAACCCGGTGCTCTGCCAGCTGAGCTACACTCACCATTCGCTGCTGTCCGCGCCACAGCCCTCATTTGCATCCGGCGGACGCGGTTCAGGGCGCGCCAGAAGGGACTCGAACCCCTGACCCGCGGCTTAGAAGGCCGCTGCTCTGTCCACCTGAGCTACTGGCGCGAATCGGGGCGAGCCGATTTGAACGGCCGACCCCCTGCTCCCAAGGCAGGTGCGCTACCAGGCTGCGCCACGCCCCGAACGCCTTTAGGGATTAACATACGGCGACAGGGCTCTCAACCCGTCGTGGCGCAAGATGAAAAAAGGCTGGTGACGCGATCCCTCTACCAAAGAGAAAGTTACGACACCATTGCCAACGTTCAAGAATAATCAAAGCAGTCTTTCGCGAATCGAGAATATCAAGCTAAATCAATGTGTTACATTAATCTTTGGGAGTTTTGACCTAATGATTTTTGCATAAAGCGATAAATTTAGACATCCGTCCTTTGATTCTTGTGGGTATAGCTACGGCACGTTAGTTGCTCTGCAGATAGCAGCGTCGCCGTCTCCCCGAGAACGTCGGCGCTTGTCCCCAAGCAGGGCCGGGCTGCTTGCCGTAGGTCCCCCCAACGTGCGGTTACAATCGGCAGCCCGGCCGTTTTCTACCCCTACCGAACGTCCGAAAATAGTCTCCCACCGAACGTTGCTTTGGCATTTCTGCTAGTCTTCGCGTGATTTGCGGCCAGACGTCCCGATAGTCGATGAGCGCCATACGTTGCGCGCTGCGGTGAAAGAGCTCGCAGCGCCCTTCCTATGGCTTGGTCTGACAGCTTTTGGTGGCCCGGCGGCGCACATTGCGATGATGGAGGATCAGTTCGTACTGCGCCGTCGATGGCTTTCGCGCGAGCAGTTCCTCGATATGCTTGGCGCAACCAACCTTATTCCCGGCCCGAATTCCACCGAGATGGCCATCCACATCGGCCATCAACGACGCGGCTGGCGTGGCCTGGTTGTCGCGGGCGTGTGCTTCATCGGACCCGCCATGATGATCGTCCTTGCCGCCGCGTGGGCCTACGTGCGCTTTGGCTCGCTACCGCAAGTCCAAGGAGTATTGTACGCGATAAAGCCTGTCATTATCGCGATCGTCTTTCAGGCATTGTGGCGCCTGACGCCGACCGCAGTGAAGAATGTTTTGCTTGGACTAATCGGCTTGATCGGGACATTAGGGGCGATTTGGGGCCTGAATACGCTGTTGATCCTGTTCGGCTCTGGGGCGCTCGCCGCTATAGGCGCTTTGCGAAATAGACCTCCCTTAGACGCTCGAAATGCGAGCGTGCAGGCACCAGCGTGGCTGACATTCCCGGCTATCGCCAAGCGGATGGTCGCTGCGGCGATCGTCGTGCCCTTCAGCATGGCCGGCCTTTTCCTGTTCTTTTTGAAGGTCGGGGCTGTGCTTTATGGCAGCGGCTATGTGCTGCTGGCTTTTCTACAAGCCGACCTTGTCGATCGTTTGCATTGGCTAACGCAATCGCAATTGCTGGATGCGGTAGCGGTTGGCCAGGTGACCCCTGGTCCGGTCTTCACAACGGCGACGTTCATCGGATACCTGCTGGGCGGGACGAGGGGAGCGCTCCTCGCCACCGTCGCGATATTTCTGCCGTCATTCCTGTTTGTGGCGGCAAGTCGCCCGCTGATCCCCCGTATCAGGCGCTCGGTCCTTGCCGGTGCCTTTCTCGACGGCGTCAACGTCGGTGCGCTGGCCCTGATGGCAGCGGTCATCCTTCAGCTCGGCCGTGCCGCGGTGGTCGACGTCACGACCGGTCTTGTCGCCGCGCTCAGCGTCCTGGCATTGCTTTACTGGCGGATAAACTCGGCATGGCTGATCCTCGCCGCCGGCGTCGCCGGCCTGGCAATGAGCGCATAAGGGTGCGGAGGGTCGACCGGGTTCAACCAGCGGAAGTGGCCGGGGTGCGAACGTTAGCGCGGGGAGGCTGGGGCACCGACGAGCACTGTCAACCCGCCGGTCGCAGGATTGCGGCTTACCTCAACCTCGACTTCGTACACGTCGGTGAGATTCGCCGAGGTCAGCACTTCGTCGGGGGTCCCGCATGCTACGGTGGCGCCGTCTTTGAGCAGCAGCACCCGGTCGGCATAGAGTGCCGCGGTGTTGAGGTCGTGCATGGTCGCCACTACTGCCATCGCACGCTCGCTGCACAGTTCGCGGAATTGAGTGAAGATCTCCGCGATATGGCGCAGGTCGAGAAATGCTGTAGGTTCGTCGAGCAGCGCCACCTTCGGTTCCTGCGCCAGCGCCCGCGCGAGGAATACGCGCTTGCGTTCACCGCCAGAGACCTCATGAATCGCGCGGTGGGCCAGCTCCAGCAGGCCAAACCGTTCCAGGGCGGCGTGGGCGATTTCGAGGTCGCGGCGGCTTTCAAAATGAAGCGAGCCGAGATGCGGCGCGCGCCCCATCAGGACAATCTCCAGGACGGTGAAGTGGAAGGCGACCTGATTTTCTTGCGCCACGGTGGCGATGATCCGCGCCAGTTCGCGCCGTCCATAATCCTCCAGCCGACGTCCGAGTAGGTCGACGGCGCCTTGCCTCGACCGTAACGCGCCGTTGACGACCCTGAGCATGGTCGACTTGCCTGCGCCGTTCGGACCGACCACGGCGAGCATTTCGCCGGCCTTTACTTCGAACGAGAGTCCGTGCAACACGGTCCTGGCGCCATATCCCGCGGTAATTCCGGTTGCGCGCAGTGCCTCGATGCCGGTTCCGTCGGCGCGATTCATAAGATCAGAGACTTACGTCCTTCGCGGCGCAGTACATAAATGAAGAACGGCCCTCCGCAAAGCGCGGTGATTGCGCCCACCGGCAACTCCGCCGGAGCGATTACCGTGCGTGCCACCAGGTCGGCAGCTACCGTAAAGGCCGCTCCACCGATTATCGACGCCGGCAGCAGCAGACGATGATCGGCGCCGGTCGCCAACCTGATCATGTGGGGCACGATCAAGCCGACGAACGAAATGATCCCGCTGACCGATACGGCAGCGCCGATCATTATCGACGTAACGAGGAAAATCGTCCGGCGTACGCGGTTCACTTCGACCCCGAGTTCCGCCGCCTCGTCGTCGCCCAGACTCAGCAGGTTCATGTCTCGTGCGAAGCCGAGCAGGAATGCTGAGCCGACAACACCAACGGCCGCGACGATTACAACCTCATTCCAGGTCGGGGCCTCGAAACTGCCCATCAGCCAGAAAATGATGCTGTGGGTGAAATAAAAATTCACCACGCTGTTGACCAGCATGATCGCCGCGCCCCAGAAGGCGTTGAAGATCACGCCGACCAACAGCAATGTGAATGGTTCGAGACGCCCGTCGACCAGTGCCAGCCGGTAGACCGCCAGCGTCGAAACCAGTGCGGCCGCGAACGCGCTGAGCGGCACCAAAGCGTCGACCGCGGCCATCTGCGAGAACAAGACCAACGCGACCACCGCGCCGAGCGCTCCGCCGCCGGAAATGCCGAGAATTCCGCCCTCGGCCAGCGGATTGCGCACGAGTGCCTGCAAAGCGACACCGACCGCCGCCAATATCGCGCCCACTACCGCGCCCATCAGCACCCGCGGCAGCCGGGCACCGAATAGAATCGCATGGTCTGGACTGAGCGGTTCGCCGATCGCGCGCAGCAGATCGATATGCACGCTGCCAAAAGCGGTCGCGATTATTCCCACCGCGATTGCGCAGGCAGCCAGCACGCCGAGCGTCAGGCTCATCCGCGCGCGAGTCAGGTAGGCGCCGGCGAAGCGCTCGGGATCGAAACCGGCCGCGGCGCGCTCCCGTTCGTGGCTGCGCGCGCCCATCGGTTGACTCATATGGCGCGCGCCTGCGCCATGGGTTTTCGCCGGCCGGCGAAGGCCTCGGGATGGATCCGCCGCGCGAGCAATTCGAGCGTCTGCGCGACTCGTGGTCCCGGATGCAGGGTCGGGTCGTCCGGATAGCCTACGACGCGGCCGTCGCGCACCGCCGGCAACGAAGCGAACTTCTCCCAGAAAGTTGCCGGACTGTGCGGGTCGGTGCCCATCTGCCCATCGAGAATCACCTGGGGCCGGCTGGCGATAATATATTCGATGCTCAGTCGCGGCCACGCCTGTGCCGATCCGTCGGCGATATTGCGTGCATGCGCGAGTTTCAGCAGGTCGTCGAGGTAAGTGCCGGGACCCACAGCCACCATCGGCTGATGCCCGACCACCATTAGTACCCGCCGGGGCGCGATGCCGGCCAATTGCTTCTGGATGTGATTGATAGCGGCGCGAATTTGCGCGACCAACTCCCGCGCCTGCCGCGGCCGGCCGATCCGATCACCCACTCGTTCAATACTCCGCTCGATCACCTCGACCGAATCCTCGTCGACCATCAGGGTTGCAATCCCCATCGCCTCGAGCGCCCGGATCTCGCGCAAATCGGAGGAACTGGCGAGTCCGATCACCAGCGTCGGCCGGAGCGCGGCAATCTGCTCGATATTCGGAGTAATAAACGTTCCGACCTGAGGCAGCTTGCGCGCCTGCGGCGGAAAATCGCTGTACTGTGAAACGCCGACCACCTCGGGGCCTGCGCCGAGCGCGAACAGCGTTTCGGTGACCGACGGCACCAGCGCGACAATCCGCATTGGACCGTGGCTGATAATTCGATGGGGCCCGTCGCAGCTCGCCACCAGCGCGGCCATCGTTAGCACCAGGATCGCGGCGGCCCATCGCTCAACTCTCACACTGCGAAACTATATGATCGGACTGGGCGTATTAAGCGGCCAGCGCGATTTGCATCGCCGGGTCCGCCTTGGTTACTTAAAGCGGCGAGGTATAGGCCGGTGCTCAAGATTGCGGTTTGCATCAAGCAGATTCCTCTGGTCGAGGACGCCAACTTCGATCCGGTCACGAAAACCATCCGGCGTGATGGTGTCAACGTGATGAGCGCTTACGATCTGCGCGCTATCGCGCAGGCGGTCGAGCTGAAAAAGCGCTTTGGCGCCGACACCACCGTGATCACGATGGGTCCGCCGCAAGCGCGCGAGGTTCTGATCGATGCGCTCGGGATGGGTATCGACCACGCCATTCACCTCGAGGACCGTGCCTTCGCCGGCTCCGATACGCTGGCCACGGCACGGACGCTGGCGATGCGCCTGGCGCGCGGGACCTACGACCTGGTCCTGCTCGGCAAGTATTCTCTCGATGCCGAAACCGGCCAGGTAGGACCTGAGGTTGCCGAGCTGCTGGGCTTTTCACAGATTACCGGCGTCCGCAAGCTGAGCGTCGAGGGCACCTCGATCTTTGCCGAGCGCGAAAGCGAGGAAGGTATCGACGAGGTAGAGGCGCGGATGCCGGCCTTGCTGACCTGCGCCGAACGGCTGATCCAGCCGCTCAAGATAAATCCCGCCGCGCGCGAGGCTGCGATGGCTCAGCCGATCGAAGCGGTGCGCGCAGCCGAACTCAGCTCCGACGCCGCGCATTTTGGCTTCGCCGGATCGCCCACCCTGGTGCAGGGCGTCCGTGCCCAGGAGCCGCCCAAGGTTCAATGTGAAATGATCGACGCGACCGATCCGGAACTCGCCGCCGAAAGGGTGATTGACGCACTCGAGCGGCTCGGCGCGCTCAGGCCGCGGGTCCGCAACCAACGGCCGATCGCCGCGGCATTGCGAAAACCGTCGCGCGGGCGAGACGTATGGGTCGTGGTCGAGACCAAGCTCGACGGTCAGGTCACGCTCGGCACGCTCGAGCTGCTGTCGGCCGGTGACGCCCTGGCGACTCAGATGGGCGGGGCACTCTCAGCGGTGCTCTTTCCCGGGGCTGCGACCAGGCACGCCGGGCTGCTCGCCAGTTATGGCGCGGATCAGCTGATTCTATTGGACAACCCCCTGCTCGAGAATTATTCGCCCGATACTGCCGCGGCTGCGATGGCCGCGCTGGTGAGCGAACGGACGCCATGGGCGCTGCTGCTTTCGGCCAGCGAACGCGGGCGGGATTGGGGCCCGCGTCTCGCTGCGCGCCTAAAACTCGGCCTCACCGGCGATGCGATTGGCCTGGAACTCGACGGCGAGGGCCGCATGATCTCGCTCAAACCTGCGTTTGGCGGCAATATCGTCGCGCCGATCCTGTCGAAGACCTATCCGCAGATGGCGACGGTGCGCCAGGGCGTGCTCGAGATCGCCCGGCCAAATCCCCAGCGCGAGGCCAGGCTCGAACGCGTCAGCGTCAAGCTCGACGAACCGATGACCCGTCTGGTGCGGGAGATTTCCAGTCTCGATGAGACCATTGCACCACTCGACGGCGCCGAGGTGGTGGTCGGCCTCGGCATGGGTGTAGGCGGACCCGAGGGGGTCGAGAAGGCCAAAGAACTCGCAAGAGTAACCGGCGCCGCACTTTGCGCGACCCGCCGCGTCACCGACCAGGGATGGGTACCGCGCCAGCTCCAGGTTGGACTGACCGGCAAAACTATCGAACCACGGCTGTACTTCTCGATCGGTATCCGCGGCGGGCCCAATCATACGGTCGGGATCAAGCGCGCCCAGACCGTCGTCGCGATCAACAACGACCCCGAGGCGGCGATTTTCGAGCGCGCCAACCTTGGGCTGGTGGGCGATTGGGCGCCGCTCACGCAGGCCTTGACCGAGGCTTTCAGGCGGCGCGGATTTGCCGGAGCAAAAGCCTAGAAGCCGTTCTGGTTGGCGTGCTCCGCATGCGGCGGAGGCTGCGCCAGCGGAACCATCTGCGCGATATTGCACTGCACCATCGCGCGCAATTTGTTGTCGATCTGGAAAAACCGCGTGACCACGACTCCGGGCAAGGCCGCGCGGAACTTGGGCACGTATTCTTTCTGAACGTCGAGCCGTGCCTGGAGGATCGCGATTACCTCGTCGAGCTTATGGTTCGCGGCGTCGTCTGTTAGGTGGGTGTAGGTCGCGACGTAGTCCTTGATTTCCCGGACATGGCGATCCTCGATCCGGTCCATGCGCTTTTCGTAAGCGTCGTACAAAGGCCAGAAGACTTTGGCCTGCGACGGCGATAGATACATGTTCTGCCCAACCGCCGCCTTGCGTTCAGCTTTCGCCGCGGCCGTGTCGAGCTGTTGCTGGGACTTCACCGGCACTGGTGGGTTGTCCTGCGCTCCCGCGACGCCGGCCAGCGCCAGTCCGCAGATCGCCAACCCTAGGAATGGAACTGCAAGCCTCGATGCAAGGCATCCGCGCATAATCTGATATCCCCCGGAGCTTTCGCGATTGATTGCGCGCGATGCTCGCCTATCGCCCCATTCGAGTCAAGTCGCAACGCAACGACTGAGAGGCGAAGCTGAGAGCGCGCCCAAAAAGGCGCGGCGGCCCTTCAGTGTCGAAGGACCGCCGCATCCAGATCCTCAACCGGCGGTCAGGCGCGGCCGTAGACCGGAACCACCGTCCCCGAGGTCACCTGGTTAAACTCCGAGGTCAGGTAAGCGATAGTCTTGGCGATATCTTCGGGCTTCACCCAGTTTTCGTGCTTGGCGTTGGGCATCGACTTGCGATTGGCCTCGGTATCGATCGTGCTCGGAGCAATCGCGTTGACCAGCACGTTATCGTTGAGAACCTCCTCGGCCAGCGAGGCAGTGAAGGTCTTGATAGTGCCCTTGGCGATCGCGTAGGCGGCGTATTCGCCCGCGCCCAGAAGCCCGGTGCGGGAGCTTACCGAGACGATCCGGCCGTACTTGCCCTTCTGCATGTGCGGGACAACCGCGCGGCAGCATAGAAAGGTCGGCTTGAGATTCAGATCGAACATCGCTTGCCATTCGGCGACAGTGGTGTCGGCGATAGTCTTGCCGCCCCAGAAGCCGCCGACCAGGTTGACCAGGATGTCGACCTTGCCCATTTTCTTGACGGCATCATCGACGAATTTGGTGATCTGCTGCTCGTCGCCGACGTCGACCTTGGCGAGAAAGATATTCGATGCGGCGAAGCGCTTGCCCATCCGTTCGTTGAACAGCGGCACTTCGGCATCGATTATGTACGGCACCGCGACCCGTCCGCCTTCCTCGAGAAAACGCTCGGCCACGGCGCGGCCCAGCGCGCCGGTGCCTCCGGTGATTATCGCGACGCGATCCTTTAGCAGTTCCATCGGCTGCCCTCCCGATCCTTGAGCTTTATGGCGTTGTTGAGAATGCTGCCCGCAGGTTAGGAAACCTGTTCGCCCGCGTCCAGCGGAAACGACGCGGACGACGCGGCTATTTCCGACTATCCGTCGCGCGCGCGTCGAGGTAGGCGCTCAGATCCCCGATATGGCCCGCCAGCCACGGCATCGGCAGCATCAGATGGGTCTTGCGCTGCGGATGGTAGCCCGGGGGATACGCCCGGTGCAGGACGCGCGCTTCGATAAGCGCGCCCGAGCTGCCGGCAATCGCGGGTCCGATCGGCCCCGGCACGGCGGGATCGTGGCCATGACAAGAGGCGCAATTGGTGCGGTAAATTACCTCGCCGCGTTGTTCAGGCGTCAGCTCCCGCGGCTTGCAGGCCGTGGCCAGCAACCCGCCCATCGCGAGGCCGAGAAGCAGCGTGGCGGGCATTCGCATGCGCCGCCGGAATAAGACTGACGGGCCGGACAAGTGGCTCAGCTTTCGTGGTTAGTTCTTGGCCGCTTGCGAACGTGCAATCTCGGTCAGCAGCGCATTATGCGGACGCGACGAGGCGATCTCGCTGAGCATCGTATGCGAGAACACCCCGAGCAGGACGCGCTGGCCTTCTTCCCATACCCGAAACATCCGGCACGTCGGCTGCAAATCACAGCCGCTGCTGCCGTCGACGCACAGATTGAGCGTGATCGGTCCCTCGACCGCCTCGATCACGTCGCGAAACGAGATCGTCTCGGGCGGCCGGCCGAGCTGATAGCCGCCACCCGGACCCCGGCGCGCGCGCACTAGGCCGCGGCGCATCAGGTCGCGGATGACCTTTTCGAGGTAATACTTC